>JANPIS010000508.1:0-7293 GCA_031425095.1 Chthoniobacteraceae bacterium | reverse complement strand
GAAGCCCGCATCGGCCTCGCCATCTCCGACGAACTCGGAATGCTCGCGCACCCGCTCGAGACCATCGCCTTGAAGGACGTGTCCGACCCCGTCGCGCGCATCGCCGCGATCGTCGAGCGCGACAAGATCGGCCAGATCGTCATCGGCATGCCGCGGAACATGGACGGCACCTACGGCCCGGCGGCAGAGAAAGTGCGCGCCTTCGTCGAGAAGCTGCGCGCCGCCTCCACTTGTCCGGTGAAGACGTGGGACGAACGCCTCACTACCGTCGCCGCGCAGCGTTCGCTCCACGAAGCCGGCCGCAACGCGAAGCAAAGCCGGTTGGTCATCGATCAAGTCGCCGCCGTGCTCATCCTGCAAGGCTGGCTCGATTCGCAGGCGATGCTGGGAGGGTAGGATGAAGCGGTTAGTTCGCTGGCTCCGACAGCCGATTCCGCTGACCGTGGCCACAGCTCTCTTCTGTTTTTTGGAAGGAGCCATGCTGAGTATTCCAGTAGCATTGTGTCGGGCGTCGACCCTGCCTTTCGACCTGCCGCAGCCTCGGATGCAAGCAATCATCGATTTCGCTTTCGGTGCCACTCTGGTGATGCCGATCTGGTGTGTCGTGATGGGACGCAAGCACACCACCATGGCTTGGATTGGAATCACGACTTTCCTGCTAGTTATCGGTTTGGGATTCCTATTTCCGCGTTTTGGTTGACCCGATGCCGTCTGGACACCGCCTCCGGCTCCTCATCTCCTACGATGGCCGTCCCTTTCGTGGGTGGCAGAGCCAGGCGACGAAGGACGCGGTGCAGGACTTCATCGAGGGCGCCTTCATCAAGATCGTCGGCCAGCGCGTGGTCGTAATCGGTTCCGGACGCACCGATGCCGGAGTGCACGCGCTCGGCCAGGTCGCACATGCTACCGTCCCGAAAGATCGGCTCGAGATCCGGCAGTGGCGCGATGCGCTCAACGCTCATCTCCGACCCGAGATTCGGGTCCTGCGGGTCTCGAAAGCTCGCGCCGATTTTCACGCGCAATACCACGCGCAGGGCAAGGAGTACATCTACCGCATCTGGAACGGCCCCTTTCTCCATCCGCTCGAGATCGGGCGCGCGTGGTTTGTCCCGCGCAAACTCGATCTCGCCCGCCTGCGCGAATGCGCGCGGCTCCTCGAAGGCACGCACGACTTCGCCAGCTTCGCCGCGAATCGCGGAGAGCCCGTCGAGGACACCCAGCGCACCATCCACCGCATCCGCATCACGCGCCGCGGCTCCCTGCTCACGCTGCGCTTCGCGGGCGACGGATTTCTCTACCGCATGGTGCGCCTGCTCACCGGCACGCTCATCCGCTGCGCGGAAGGACGCGCGGAATCGTCTTTCATCACCGATCTCCTCGCCGCGAAAGGCCGCAAGAAGACCCACTTCCAAGCACCCGCCGAGGGCCTCTATCTCGCCAACGTGCGCTACTGAACGGTGGACGTTGCCTTGCTCGTCGGCAGCGGTCCCGCCGCTTTGACCACGATCGCATACTGATCGTAGGAGAAGGTCACGTTCGCGAGGCCCCCGACATATTTCAGCGCCTCGGTGAAGGGGATGTTCGCGAGGTTCAGCGTCACCTTCGCCGTCGCCACCTGCTCCTCCGGCACCTGCATCACGAAGTTCACCTGCGGCTTGTCGCCCGGCAGCTCGTTCACTTTCTTCCGCAGAAACTCGAGCGCCTCGCGCAAGGTCGCATCCTTGAACTCGATCTTCGCAATCATCACCGCCGCGAATTTCTTCTCATTCGAACTGGCACCGCCCTTCGCCGCCTGCTCGACTTGGATCCGGCGTAGGAAGGCGATCGCTGTCTGATTCTTGGGATCGAGCTTGTTGATCATCTCAAAGGTCGCCTTCGCATTGTCCACATCGCCGCGCATGTAAGCCGTCTGCGCTTCGGTCAGGAGTTTCTGGACATTTTCCGCGACTGCGCCGCTGGCGAGAGCGAGCGACACCGCACCGACGAGGGTTATGAACTGGAGGGGTTTCATGGCAGCACTGTGGCGCAGGTCGGGCCGGAGGGAAAGTGGCGGCTCAAAACTCGTGCTTGTGATCGTCCTCGTCCTCGAATCCGGCGCTTTCGAGGACGAGGACGAGGACGATGACGATTACGAGCACGAGCCTTCCAGCCTTCCGCATTTCCCTTCACCCTCGCCCGCCCATGGCACCTTTGTACTTCATCCCGCTCGCCTCCGCGCTCGGTTACGGCGTCGCGGCGCTGATGCTCAAGCGCGCCACCGAACGCGGCGCTGGCTCGTGGCGCGTCAGCTTCATCACGAATTGGATGCTCGCGCTCTGCTTCACCTTTCTGTGGCTCCGGCCCGCGGAGCATTCGATCAGCGTCTTGAACGTGACGCACGCGGCCTTCACCGGGCTGCTCTTCTTCGTCGGGCAAGTGTTCACCTTTCTCGCCCTGAGCCGCGGCGACGTCTCGGTCGCGACACCCGTGCTCGGCTCGAAGGTCATCTTCGTCGCGCTCTTCTCGGTAATGCTCGGAACCGCGGAGGTCACAGCCACGATGTGGATCGCCGTGGCGCTCACTGCCGTGGCCACCGCCCTTCTCGGCGGCGGCGGCAGCGTGAAGAACCGCGACGTGATCCTGCGGAGCATGCTCTACGGCTTCTGCGCCGCGGCCTGCTTCGCCTACACCGACGTGCTACAGCAGCGCTGGGTGCCGCTCTGGGGCTTCAATCACTACGCCCCCACGCAATTTCTCACCGTCGCCGTGCTCTCCTTCGGCCTCGTGCCGTTTTTCCGCGGCTCGCTCCGTGAACTCACGCCCTCTGCCTGGCGCTGGACGCTCGGCGGTAGCTTTGTGCTGTCGATGCAAGCCGGCGGCATCGCCTGGTCCATCGTCTTCATCGGCGCCACCGTCACCAACGTCCTCTACAACTCCCGCGGCATGTGGAGCGTCGTCCTCGTGTGGACGGTCGGCCATTGGTTTGGAAACGTGGAGCGCACTCGAGGCCGCGCCGTGATGCTCCGCCGGCTCGCCGGCTCGCTCCTGCTGCTGGCGGCTATCGCGCTCATCGTCCGCAGGTAGATGCAACAATCGGATTTCCATCCAACGGTCCCGCGCCTACAACTCGCCGCCCTATGAAAATCGTCCTCGCTTACTCCGGCGGCCTCGACACTTCGGTGCTGCTCGCCTGGCTCAAGGAAACCTACTCCGCCGAAGTCATCGCCTACTGCGCCGACGTGGGTCAGGAGGAGGAACTCGACGGGCTCGAAGCGAAGGCCCTGCGCACCGGCGCGAGCAAGATTTACATCGAAAATCTCTGCGAGGAGTTCGCGAGCGATTTCATCTTTCCGATGATGCAGGCGAGCGCGATTTACGAAGGGCAGTACTTCCTCGGCACGTCGATCGCGCGGCCGTGCATCGGGAAAAAGATGGTGGAAATCGCGCAGCGGGAAGGTGCCGATGCGATTGCGCACGGCGCTACCGGCAAGGGCAATGACCAGGTCCGCTTCGAGCTCACGGCGGCGGCACTGGCGCCGGAACTCGAAGTCATCGCCCCATGGCGGCAGGATCGCTTCCGCGAGCAGTTTCCCGGACGCGCCGAGATGATCGCCTACTGCGAGGCCAAGGGCATCCCCGTGCAGGCCAGCGCGAAGAAGCCCTACTCGATGGACCGCAATCTTCTGCACATCAGCTTCGAAGCCGGCATCCTCGAAGACCCGTGGTATGACGCGAGCGCGGAAAAAGCGCGCGACATGTATGTGCTCAGCGTCTCACCGGAGGAAGCGCCGGACAAGGCGGAGTACGTGGAGCTGTCGTTCGAGAACGGCCTTTGCACCGGCGTCGGCTACCACGAGATCGCCGCGCTACTCACGGAGATGGGCTACAAAGGTGCGCTCAAATTCAACGCCGAGAACCACGCGCTGCTCTCGCCCTACTGGGTGATGAAGGCACTGAACAAACTCGGCGGCCGCCACGGCTGTGGCCGCGTGGACATGGTGGAGAATCGCTTCGTCGGCATGAAATCGCGCGGAGTCTATGAGACGCCGGGTGGCTCGATCCTGCACTTCGCCCATCGGCAGATCGAATCGCTGACCATGGACCGCGAGGTCATGCACCTGCGCGACTCCCTCATCCCGAAGTACGCAGCCCTGGTGTACAACGGCTTCTGGTTTGCCCCCGAGCGCGACGCCCTCCAGGCACTCGTGACGGAGACGCAAAAGAACGTCCGCGGTGTCGCCCGGGTGAAGCTCTACAAGGGCAACATCATCGCCGCCGGCCGCAAATCGCCCGTGAGCCTTTACAACCCGCACATCGCCACGATGGAGGCCGATCCGACGAAGGCCTATAACCAGAACGACGCGACCGGCTTCATCGCCCTCAATGCGCTGCGGCTGAAAGTCGCATCGCGCGTGCATGGCCAGGGCTGATCATTTCGTCCGCCGCAGCCGCAGCGCCCGTCTGCAAATGTGGGCACTCGCGCTTCTCGTTCTCCCCTTATTTCCCAACCCGGCCGTGCAAGCGCAAGAGCCTCAAACACTCGCTACGACGCTGGAGAGTGTCCGCGCCCGATACGAGCTGCCAGCCCTCGCGGCGGCGGCGGTGCGGGAGGAAAAGGTGATCGCGGTCGATGCCGTCGGGCTGCGCTCTCGAACCGGGAATGTGCCGGTGACCGCTGAGGATCAGTGGCACATCGGCTCGTGCGCGAAGTCGATGACCGCGAGTGTCGCCGCCATGCTCGTGGAGGATGGGAAGCTCGCGTGGGACACGAAGATCGGGCAGGTCTTTCCCGAGCTGCAGGCGGCGATGGAACCCGCGTGGCTGGCCGTGTCGCTGGAGGATTTGCTCCAGCATCGCGGCGGATTTCCGACGGCTCCGCCCGACAATCTCTGGCGCAATGCCTGGCGCGCGATCGGCACGCCGACCGAGCAGCGGCTCGAATTCGTGGGCGGCTTGCTGCTGCGCCGGCCGGTCGCAAAGCCGCGCGAGAAAATGATCTATTCGAATCAAGGCTATGCCGTGGCCGGCGCGATGCTCGAACGCGTCGGCGGAAAGCCGTGGGAAACGCTGATGCGCGAACGGCTGTTTGGGCCGCTGGGGATGAATTCCGCCGGCTTCGGAGCACCCGGCGATGCGAAGAAGCTGGACCAGCCCTGGGGCCACGCCCTCGTGGAAGGAAGGGCCGAGCCCGTTCCACCCGGCCCACTCGCCGACAATCCCGCCGCCATCGGTCCCGCAGGCACCGTGCATTGTTCGATCGGCGACTTCGCACGCTACGCCGGGTGGCACGCGCGATCTCTCCGCACCACCGCGCGCATCCTCGGTCCTGCGAGCTTTACAAAGCTTCATACAACACCGGCCGGCAGCGACTACGCCATGGGCTGGGTGGTCGCGCAGCGCGATTGGGCTGGCGGCACGACGCTCATGCACAATGGGTCAAACACCATGTGGTATGCCGTCATGTGGCTCGCGCCGGGCAAGGATCTCGCCTTTGTCGCCGCCACCAACATCGCTGGGAAGAATGCCGAGCGCGGCTGCGACGAAGCCGTCTCCACGCTGGTCCAGCAATACGCGAGATAGGGCACCCCAGCGAGGCTCCGCCCGCTGCCTCAGTATCGCGGCACCGACGGATCGACCTCCTGAGACCACGCGTCGATCCCACCCGCCACGTTATGCACGTTCGTAAAACCGGCACGGATCAGAAACGCCGCAGCCTGCGCCGAACGCCCACCGTGATGACACTGGATGAGCAGCGCTTCGTCCGGATTCGTCAGCTTCTCCTGCGCGATCGCAGGCCATTGCGAAAGCGGCAGCAGTTCCGCATCTGCGATCTTCGCCATCGCCCACTCGTCCGGCTCGCGGACATCGATCAAACGCGGGGGTGTGGCCGACGTAAGCCGCACCCGTGCCTCCGTGACATCGATTTCAGGAACAGGCATGTGCGTAGCAGTCAGCGATCTCGAAAGGCGGGAACGCGTTTCATCCTTCCGCCTTCATCCTTCCGCTAGTGCACCACCTGCACCGGCGTGCCGACGGACACATTGGCGAAAAACTTCTCCGCCATGAACCCGGGCATCCGGATGCAACCGTGCGAAGCAGCGTAGCCCGGCAGGAAACCTTCGTGCATGCCAACGCCTCCGGTGAAGCGCATGAAGAAGGGCATCTTCGCCCCGTCGTAAAGCGCACCCGGCGGCCGCTTGTCCTTCGTCGTGTCGATGTCCTTCATCACGATGTTGCCATCGCGATCCACGTAGTTGCCATAGAGCGACGACACGTGATCGCGGTTTTTTTGCAGGATCTTGTAGCTGCCGGTGGGCGTCGCAAACCCTTCCCGGCCCGTGGAAATCACCGAGACGCCGACCAGTTCGCCCGATTTGTAAAAAAAAGCCTTCTGCTCTCCGAGATCGATCTTGATGGAAGGTGAGCCCGCCACCGAATCGCCATCCCAGTAGGAGACGTTGTCGAAATTCGCCCGCTGCGGCTGCGTGGTCCGACGGTAGCCACCCATGTAGATCGTCTCGTCGCTGAAGCGCGGGTCGCGGGAGCCGCAACCCGCCAGAAGCAGCAGGGCAAGAAGAAGGAAGGCACTGGCAGTGATTCGCATCGAAGGTTCGGGAAAATTCAGGCGCGCAATAAACTGGTCGCGACAGGTGGCGTCAAGCCGGGGCGCAAAGCTGGTGCCGCTCGGGCTATCGCGGGACGCGCCGCTTCTGGACGCAGCGAAATCGGGTCCCGCGAGTTATTGGCAGACTCCCTTGCTTCGTTCCGGAGCTACGGCGCCGGGCTTCGGAGGTAAGCGACGAGGTCGCGCACTTCCCGGTCATTGAGCGGGGTGAGCAGGCCTTCAGGCATCATGGAAAACTCGGAGACGATCGTGGTCTTGATCTCCGCGCGCGGGATGAGGAGCGTCTCGTTGGCCGTCGTGACGGCGACGACTTTCGGATCCTGCTGATTGGCCACGCCGACGAGGACGCCACCGTCTTTCAGTTCGAGCGCCGACGTGCGGTAGGCGTTGGGAATCTCGGCGTTGGGATCGAGGATATTGTGCAGCAGATAGTCGAGATCTGCGCGGTTCGAGCCGGTGAGGTCGGGCCCGATCTTGCCCCCGGCCCCGAAGAGCGTGTGGCACGCCGCACACGTGCGCTCAAAGATCCCCCGACCGTTTTGCACGTCGGCTTTCGGCAACGCGTTGCTGGCGATCAGCGTCTTGTACTCCTCACGCGCGGCGATCTTGTCGGCGGTGGCTTCGCGCGCGACGCCCCAGAGCTTTTCGAGCTGAGCGTTGAGGTCCGGTTGATTGAGAGCGCGGATCTG
>JANPIS010000507.1:0-6992 GCA_031425095.1 Chthoniobacteraceae bacterium | reverse complement strand
TCGATGAAGCAGGTGGCGCACATCGCGCAGATGTCGCACGCGATCCGGCGGCGCTTTGGGACGCGCGTGCAGCTCGGAGAGCGCGAGCTTTTCGCGTATCCGTCGCCCGAGCGACTCGCCGCAGCGTCGGAGATCGAACTGCGCGCCTGCCGGCTGGGCTTCCGCGCGAAGACGCTGCTCGGCTCCGCGCGGATGATCGCGGCGGGCGAAGTCGATCTCGCGGCGATTGCGCGGCTCGACGATGACGCCGCCCGCGAGCAGTTGTGCCGGCTGCCGGGCGTCGGCGAGAAGGTGGGGAATTGCGCGCTGCTGTTTGGGTTCGGGCGGCTCGCGGCGTTCCCGATCGATGTTTGGATCGAGCGGGTGCTGCGCTCCATTTACTTTGTGCGGAAGCGGAAGGTGACCACGAAGCGGCTCCGGGAATTCTCCGCGACCTACTTCGGTGCCTACGGCGGGTACGCGCAGCAGTATCTGTTTCACCACGCGCGGAAGACCTGGCCGCGCCGGAAGAAATGATCATCGACGCCGCGCTCAATCCCGCCGAGATCGCGCTCCTGCCGGGCTTCGATCTTTCTGCCACAACGTGCGTCGTCTTCGACATCCTGCGCGCCACGTCGTCCATGATCACCGCGCTGGCCCACGGCGCGGAGGCGATTCACCCGGTGCGGACGATCGAAGAGGCGCTGAGCCTGCGTGAAAAGATATCCGGAGCGGTCCTGTGCGGAGAGCGGCATGGTGAGCGGATTGAGGGCTTCGCGCTCGGGAATTCTCCCTTCGAGTATCGGGACGTCGCGGGGAAACGGCTCATCAGCACGACGACGAATGGCACCGTGGCGTTGCGGGCGGTGGAAGGTGCCGAGCGCGTGCTCGTCGGCGCGATCTTGAATATGGAAGCGCTCGCGGAGGCACTCCGCCAGGCCGCACCGAGCCGCTTGCTGCTCGTCTGCGCGGGCACCTTCGAGGAGTTCGCACTGGAAGATGCATGTGCGGCGGGGCTCCTCGTTCAGGCGCTCGGCGCGAAAGATCTCACCGACGCTGCGCGTGCGACGCTGGCGGTGGCGCGGACCTTTGAGCAGCCGATCGATGCGCTCCGCGCGGCGCGGAATGGTCGCGTGCTGATCGCGAAAGGCCGCGGCGACGAAGTGGACTGGTGCGCGCGGGTTTCTGAATTTAGTTTCGTGGGCGTCATGGAATCGGCCACGATCCGGACGCTCCGCCCATGAGGTCCGCCTCCGCTAGAATTACCGCCCAACGCTTTCCCGGGATCCTCGATTTCCCGGAGGATTCCGCGTGGCGTCAGGTCCGGATCGGAATCATCGCGTCCATCCTCCTGCACGCCTTGCTGCTGCTGGTGTTCTTCATCGGGCATTTCGTGTTGCCGATCATCACGGCGTTTCTCCTTTCGCTGCTGCCGAAGTCGCCCGATCCGCAGCCCACGCGTCCGCAGGAAATCGAGCTGACGATCGTGCAACCCGCGCCCAAAGCGGAGCCGCCGCCGCCAGCGCTGGCCATGGAAGCGAACCCGCAGAAGGCCTTCCTCGATTCGCGCGGGCTCGCCGAGGCGAACGAAGCCGCGAAGGACTCGATCATCGAGTCCGACAAGAATATGAAAGCCGCGAGCGAGCTGCCCGCGAGCGGCGATGCACCGCTCCCAAGCCAGGATGGGCTGAGTCGTCCGACACCGAACTTCACGACGCAGCAGGATACGCTCGGAGGAAAAAGCACGCCCATGGAGGCTTCGCGCCCGAAGCCCGAACCGATCGATGTCGCGCCTGCAGCTCCACCGATGCCGGCGCTCTACAAGCCGCAGCCGATCCCCAAGGAGAACATCGATCCGGTGAAAAATGAGCCTGCGCTCGATAAACCGCTGCCGGAGCCCGCGACCGCGACGCCTCCCACCTTGCCGCAAGTCGCCGAGATGAATGCGATCGCCCAGCGCGCGATGGATAAACTGAAGCAGGTGATGGAGGCGGACGAAGACGAGATCCCGCTGACGACGAAAGCGATGGTGACGCCTCCAAAAGAGATGACGGAGAAGCCGGTGGAGCGCCCGCGGCCCGTGCCGGTCGCGCAGCCGAAACCGGTCGCGACTCCGCCGCCTGCGCCGCGTCAGGAGATGGCGAAGCTCACCACTCCGGTGCCCCGTGCGCCGCAGTCCGGCTACCAGCCGCAGCTCGAGAAGACGCGCATCGAGGGCAGCATTTCCAACCGCGGCAAGGCAGCCGTGGACGCCGTGAGCACGCCGCTCGCGCGCTACAAGAAGCAGGTCAACGATGCGATCGGCTCGCGCTGGTACTATTACATCCGGGGGAAAATGGATTTGATCGCCGCAGGCTCGGTGCATATGAGCTTCTCGATCAATGACCGAGGGCAGCCCGTCGGCGTCCGCGTCGATTCCAATACTTCCAACCAAAGCCTTGCCGATGTCTGCGAACGGGCGATCCGCGAAGCCGAACTCGAACCGCCGCCGCCCGAACTCATCGCTCCGCTGAAGGACGGCCGGCTCGATTACTCCCTGACCTTTACCTTCTATAATCTGTGACCCTTCCCGATCCCGCCGCCGCCATGCAGTCGGTCCTCAAGTTCTTCATTCAAGGCGGGTTCTTCATGATCCCGCTGATGGCGTGCTCCTTCATCTCGCTGGCCGTCATCTTTGTCCGCGCGCTCGCGCTGCGCCGCAGCGTGGTGATGCCGCCGGCGATCGAGCAGGAGATCGAAGGCATCCAGCCGGGGGACGAGAGCAATGGCATCGTGCGGCTCGCGCGCGTCGCGTGCATCGATCCGTCGCCCCTCGCGCGGATCACGGACGTGGCCCTGCGGCATCTGAACTGGCCCAAAGCCGAGAACAACGAGGCCGTCCAGACGCGCGCCCGGCATGAAATCGTGCGGCTCGAGAGCGGACTTTTCATTCTCGAGATCATCGTCGGCATCTCGCCGCTGCTCGGTCTGCTCGGTGCGGTCTCGGGTCTCGTCGGCGTCTTTGCAGCCTTCGGCTCGGATGTCAGCGCGCAGGATCCGCACGGGATCGCGAAGGGGATCTCCGAGGCCTTGAGCACGACGATCGTCGGGCTCGCCATCGCGATTCCAAGCCTCATCGCCTACAGCCACTTTGCGCGCAAGGTGGAGACGATGGCCGCGGACATGGAATCGCTCGTCAGCGACTTGCTCGCGAAGTGCTACGCCCGCAGCGAACACCGCGCTGCCGCCGCCGCTGCTGCCTCCCGTCCCGCCGCGAATCCGGCCAGTTACATGCCCCCGCCGCCTACCTTGCCGATGGAGGAAAAGCTGAGGTGAAGTTCTACACGAAGCGTCGGCGCACGCCGCAGGTCATCATCGTCTCGCTCATCGATATCTTCGCGATCCTGCTCATCTTTGTGATCGTCACTTCGACATTCAAAAAGGCGCAGCCGCAGGTGACGATCAAACTTCCCGAGTCCAAGAGCGCCGTCTCGAGTTCGAAATCCGAAGCGCCCACCGTGCTTTCCATTTCCGAGAAAGAGGAAATCTTCATCGGCGAGCGGAAGGTCGCACTGGAGCAACTGGCGGAGTCGGTCTCCTCACTCATCTCCGGCAACGCCAAGCTCTCGCTGGCCATGAGCGCCGACGAGCGCGTGTCCTACGGCTTTCTCATTAAGGTGCTCGATGCCTTGAAAGAAGCGGGCGTGAAGGGAAATCTGTCCGCCTTTACCGAAGCGAAAAAATGATCCTCGAAGTCGTGAAATACGGGAACCCGGTGCTGCGCGCCAAGGGCCTCGAAATCAAGAAAGCAGACGACAAGCTCAAGAAGCTGGCCGGTGACATGATCGAGACGATGCACGCGCACCATGGTGTCGGCCTCGCCGCCCAGCAGGTCGGCGTGCCGCTGCAGATCACGGTGATCGACGTGGCGGACATCGAGGATCGGCCGAGCGCCATGTTCATTGAGGACGAGCCGGTGAAACTCGAAGAGCACATGCCGCTCATCCTGCTCAATCCGAAGCTCAAGCTGAGCGCGGAGAAGGAGACTGCGAACGAGGGCTGCCTGAGCTTTCCCGACATGACTGCTGAGGTGACACGCGCGACCGGCGTCCGCTGCACCGCGAACCTGCTCGACGGAAAAGAGTTCACCTTCGAAGCGACGGGTCTGCTCGCGCGTGCGCTCCAACACGAGACCGATCACCTGAACGGCGTGCTCTTCATCGATCGGATGAGCTCCGCGGCGAAAGCCAGCCTCGCCGGCAAGCTGAAGCGCCTGCAGCGCGAAGTGCGCGGGTAGTGGGGGGAGCGTTCTCCGCTACTCCGCCCGGTAGTGGACGCTGAGGGTGCGGAAGACTTGCTTGTCCCGCTCGGCGGAGAAGTAGTTCAGCTCCACGGCGGCGTTGTTCTGATTCCACTTCCACTTCACGATCTTCTGGAGGGTCTCGCCGTCGGGTTCCGTCTTGTTGGCGATGAGTTGCCCCGTTCCGAAGCGCTGATCGAGTTTCTCGCGGACCTGCCCCATGAATTCCTCATACTTCGCCTGTGGCCAATCGTCCTTCTGATACTGCAGTTCCACCTCCACGAGTCCGCCGGTCTTGAAGTAGAACACGGTGCGCTTCAACCCCTGCTGGACGAGGCCCATCACGTCCCATCGCTCGCGCCCTTCCACCGTCTTGCGCTCGACGATCGTCGCCTTCGCTGCCGCCAGCAGCCGTTCGAGGCGCTCCTCCTTCTCTCCCCAGGCCAGGCCAAAGGGTGGCTTGATTGGCTCGACGGCGCGTGCGGCCGTGGCGAGACCCAAGCAGAGGACGAGACTGAGGAAATGGCGGCGCGGGAGCACGGTGGATCAGACGTTATCCAGCCAATGCCGCATGCGCACTACTTTGCCTCAGGCTTCTTCGTTGTGCTCTGGATGTACACTTCGCGCAGGAGCTTGAAGTCCACTTCAACGGGCGAGTGCGTCATCAGATCGGTGCCGCGGTTGTTCTTTGGGAAGGCGACCACGTCGCGAATGTTGTCCGTGCCGCAGATGAGCATGATCAGGCGATCGAGACCGAGCGCGATGCCGCCGTGCGGCGGTGCGCCAAAGCTGAATGCCTTGAGCAAGTGGCCGAACTTCACCTGCTGTGCCTCGGGCCCGACGCCGAGCACTTCAAACATTCGCGCCTGCAAATCGCCCTCGTGAATGCGGATCGATCCGCCGCCGATCTCCACGCCATTCAGCACCACGTCGTAGGCGATCGCGCGCACTTTGCCATATTCGCCGGCGTCGAGCAGCGGCACATCCTCGGCCTTGGGCCGCGTGAAGGGATGGTGCACGGCGACCCAGTGGTTGTCTTCGGGCGAAAAGGCGAGCAGCGGGAAATCCACCACCCAGAGGAAGTTCAGCTTCGTGTCGTCGATGATTCCGAGCAGTTCCCCGCAGCGCAGACGCACGCGACCGAGCACGCCGCACACGGCGTCCAGGTTCATGTCGGCACCGAAGAAGAGCACGTCGCCCTCTTGGAAGTCCATGCGTGCGGCGAGTGCGGCTTTTTCGGACTCGCTGAAGAATTTCACGATCGGCGACTCCCATGCGGCGAAACGCGGCGGGGACGCCGCGGGCACTTCCTGCGACGGGGACGTCGCAGCTACGGCGCTCCACTTGATGTAGGCGAGCCCTTTCGCGCCGAATTCCGTCTTCACCCACTCTTCCCACTTCTTGAGTTGCTCCTTGCTGAGCAGCGCGGCGGCCCCTTTCGCGTTCAGCGCCTTGATCACCCCGCCGCCATCGGCCACGGAGCGGAAGACCTTGAACTGCGATTCCTTGAAGATGTCGGCGAGCTCGACGAGTTCGAGGCCGAAGCGGGTGTCGGGTTTGTCGGAGCCGAAGCGGTTCATCGCCTCGGCGTAGGTCATGCGCGAAAAAGGCGTCGGGATCTCGACGCCGCGGGCTTCGCGGAAAATGCGCGCGAGCATTCCCTCTACGAGCGTCTGGATCTCCACCTCAGTGATGAACGACGCCTCGATGTCGATCTGCGTGAACTCTGGCTGCCGGTCTGCGCGCAAGTCTTCGTCGCGGAAGCAGCGGGCGATCTGGAAATACTTGTCGAGCCCGGCGACCTGCAGGAGCTGCTTGTACTGCTGCGGCGCCTGCGGCAGCGCGTAAAAGGAGCCGGGTGTGAGCCGCGACGGCACGAGGAAATCGCGCGCACCTTCCGGGGTCGGGTTCGAAAGGATCGGCGTCTCGATTTCGAGGAAGCCCGCTTCGTCGAGATAGTCGCGTGTCGCTTTCGTCACGCGATGCCGCATCCGCAGATTCTGCTGCATGCTCGTGCGGCGCAGGTCGAGGTAGCGATAGCTCAGGCGCAGGTCTTCATTGACCGCGTCGTCGTCGAGCGGGAAGGGGGGTACGTCGGATTTGTTGAGAACGGAAAGTTCGCTGGCGATCACTTCGATTTCACCGGTGCCGAGCTTGGTGTTCTCCGTGCCGGCGAGTCGCGCAGAGACGCGACCAGTGATCTGGATTACGTCTTCACTGCGCAGCTTGTGCGATTCCTCGGCGACTTGCGGATGTTCCTCCGGCCGGAAGACAACCTGCGTGAGACCTTCACGATCGCGCAGGTCGATGAAGATGACGCCGCCGTGATCGCGCCGCGAATTGACCCACCCGGCGAGCGTGACGGTCTGGCCGATCTGTTCTTTGCGAAGGCTATTGCAGTGAGTCGTGCGGTACATGGCGGGGCGCGGAATGTAGCGGGAATGCTCCGCGAGGGGAGCACTTTTTCCCGCGCTTGGAGCGGCGGTCTATGGCCGGCGCTCGCGTCCGTGGGCGGAGGCGGCGCGGCGCATTGCGGCGCGCGAGCTGCGCACCTCCTTTGCCCGCGCAGATCCGCAACGGTCACAGACCGACACCACAAACGGAGGCGCTATTTCAGCTCCTTGAGCATCAGATTCCGCCAGCGGACTTCCTCGCCGACCTTCTCGACGCTCTTGCCGATGCCGTGCACCTGGAGCGCGATGAAGCCTTCTTTGGTCAGGCCGTCCTTGAGGTC
>JANPIS010000506.1:0-1759 GCA_031425095.1 Chthoniobacteraceae bacterium | reverse complement strand
CTGCCCGCTGGCGGCGTCGCCTTTTGCCGCGAGTGCGGGTTGAAACTTCGCGGTCACTTCCGCGCGCGCCGGCGGGATCACGCCGGCGAGCGCTTTCTTCGCGAGCGCGGAAAGCTTCGCGTCCTTGTGCTGCACGAGATTCTGCACGTTCGCTGCGGAAATTGCAGTCGCGGGAATCTTGCCTGCAGTGATCGACGCTAGCAGCGCGCGCACGCGATCGTCCCGTGCCGTGAGTGCCGTGAGTGCGGCTTCGCGAGCCTGCGAGCCGAGGTGCGCCCAATGCTCGATGAGCGTCGTGGCCACGTCCGGCGCGGTGCGCTGCGCGAGAGTGAGGACCGCCGCGGTCTGCACCCGCTCGGTCTGACCACTCGACAGGCAGGCCTGTAGCGCAGGGTCGGCCTGGGTCGTCGGCGCAAACGCGAGTGCGGCCAGCGCCCCAGCCCGCGTGTGATCGTTCAATGCCGGATCCCGGGCGGCGTCCGCCAGCATGGAAAAGGTGTCCGCCAGCAGGCCCTTCGTGTCGGCTTGCGCAATCGTCATCCCCCGGCGCCGCAACCCGTCGCCCAACGCACGGAGGATTACCGCGTTGGGATTGCCGGCCACGAACTCGACGACCTGCTGGATCCGCTCGGGCTGGTCCGCCGCTGCGGCGAGGACGCCGATCATTTGCGCGGCCACGCCCGCGCCCACGGACGAGTTTAGAAAACCGCGCATTTCGTCATGGGAAAAGACCGCGCGCAGGTGCTCCGGCGAGGCGCTCAGCGCGGCGGCGACGATCCACGTGTTACCCCACTCTTCGCGGAGTAAAGTCGCGAGCGCCTCGACCGATTGTTCCGCCGGGAATCCGGCCAACGTCAGCCCGAGCTGAAAGCAGACGCGCGGCGAGGGATCGTCCACGAGCGCAGTGAGACGCTCCGCGACCCGTGCCTCCAGCGGCCCGCCGGGATTTCGTTTCCGCAGGAGCACCAGCGCTTGCTCGCGGATGTGTGCGTCGGCTTCGCCGAGCGCGGCGAGCACGGTATCGAGGTCGAGCATCCGGAGACCCTCAAGCGCAGAAAGCGCGTGCAGCTTCGCGACGGTGGAGTTTCCTGTCAGAAGCTCCACGAGTAGCGGCACGGCTTCGCGGTCCTGCCGCTCGTACAGCAAGCGTGCGGCGGTGTCGCGGTGCCAGCCGTTCGTGTGGGTCAGTGTCTCCACCAACTCGGCGGTCGTGGCGTCCGCGAGGTCCACTTTCGCCCGCCGCTGCCAGCCCTCTCGCTTCGGCACGAGGCGGTAGATGCGGCCGCGGTCGCTGCCGCTGTTCAGGTCGAGGTGTTGCTTGATCTCGTCCGGGATACTCCACGGGTGCTCGATCACTTCGCGATACATGTCGCAGAGGTGGAGGCAGCCATCGGGGGCGTTGGCGAAATTCACCACGCGCACCCAGGTGTCCTTGCTCGCGGCGAACTCGAAGCCACGCTCGTCCGCGGGCCGTTCGCCGACGAGGCTCACGCCGTCTTCCGCCGAGCGGATGATCTTGCGATGCACGAGCTGGCCGCCCGCGTCGCCGGTGAAGGTGTTGTTTGCGAAATCCGGCCCGTAGGCATCGCCGCGATAGACCGTCGTGCCGGTCGCGCCGGTGAAGTAGCCGCTCACCCGCCCGCCGCCTTCCACCGCGCCTTTGACGACACCAGCGATGCGCCAGCGTGTGCGGATGATCCGCCACGGCTCATCCGGGCTGATTCGGAAAACTTCCGCCGCGCCCCCATCGACGGCGATG
>JANPIS010000505.1:0-2545 GCA_031425095.1 Chthoniobacteraceae bacterium | reverse complement strand
GGCGCATCCGGCGATCCTCGGGCGCCATCTCGATCGACCGACGATCAATCTCGGTTTTTCCGGCAATGGGCGCATGGACGCGGCCGTCGGCGAGCAACTGGTGAAGATCGACGCGGCGGTCTTTGTCATCGATTGCCTGCCAAACATGAATGCGACGGAGGCGCGCAAGAAATGTCCGGCACTCGTGAAGCAGTTGCGCGCAGCGCGGCCCGAGACGCCGATCCTGCTCGTGGAAGATCGGCGCAATACGAATTCATGGATCCTGCCAGCGCGGGCGAAGCATCACACCGACAATCACGCGGCGCTCCGCGAGGTCTATGAGGCGCTGCAAAAAGAAGGCGTGAAGGGGCTGCACTACCTCGGCGGTGATGCATTGCTCGGCGATGACAGCGAGGGCGCATCCGATGGATCGCATCCGAGCGATCTGGGCTTCATGCGGCAGACGGCGGCATTCGAGCCAGTGCTGCGCGGGATCCTCGGGAAATAGCGCGGACTGTCCGAGGCTCAGACCGCCGGGCCGAATTCGGTGGGCTGGCCGATCGCTTCCCAGGCGGCGAGTTCGCGCTCGGCGGCGGCCAGTTTGCGACGGGTCTTGTCGGTCGCGTATTTGCCGAGGACGAGACGCTGCGGCGGCGCGGGAGATTCCACCGCGGAGACGATGGCGGCCGCGGCTTTGTCCGGGTCGCCGGGTTGTTTGCCCTCCATCGAATCGAGAAAGCGGGCGAACTTTCCGCTGCTCGCGTCATAGTCTGACAGGTGGGTTTCGGCGCGTTCCAGGGAACGACCGATGAAGTCCGTCCGGAAAGGGCCGGGCTGCACGATGGTGACTTTGATGCCGAGCGGCTTCAGCTCGGCAGCGAGCGATTCCGAGACGCCTTCGAGCGCCCATTTGGACGCACCGTAGATGGAAAACCCCGCGTAGTTTCCGATCACCGCGGCGGCAGAGATATTCACGATGTGTCCGCTGCGCTGGGCGCGGAGCAGCGGCAGCGCGGCGCGGATCACATCCACGGCCCCGAAGAAATTTGTCGCGAAGTTGCGTTCGATCTGGGCGTCGCTCAGTTCCTCGAGCGCGCCGACGACGCCGTAGCCGGCATTGTTCACGACGACGTCGATGCGTCCGAAAAACTCCCCTGCCTCCGAAACCGCGCGCGAGACCTGAGCGTGATCCGTGACATCAAGGGCGACACTTCGAAAGCGCTCCGCGTGTTCGGTGCCGAGGTCCGCCAGCGTGTCCGGATTCCGCGCGGTGGCGATGACTTGGTGCCCGCGCGAGAGAGCTTGCCGGGCAATCGCGCGGCCCAATCCACTCGAACATCCGGTGATCAGCCAGACCATGGGAGATTTCGTCAGTTCATTCATTGCAGGTGGTGGTGATACGTTCCGGCCGTTCTGTCGGACGTGGCAGCCCGTCCGATGCCCCACTTGCGGAGCGCGTTTCAGCCAGATGCGAACGAAACACAGTGTCAGTTTCTATTGTCGGCGAGGCGCGCCTCCCCCATCTTCCAAGCCGAATGGATTCCGATCCCGACAAAGCCCTCGATGAAGAGATCGCATTGTTGCGTCAAGTCGCGCAAGGCGACAGGCGGAGCTTCGAGCAACTCTACGATCGGTTCTCGGGCGTGCTCTTCTCAACCGCCTACCGAGTGCTCAACAACCAGGAAGCCGCCGAGGACGTTCTCCAGGATGTCTTCATCCAGATCTGGGAAAAGGCGCCGCTCTATGACTCCACGCGCGGCAAACCAATGACGTGGGCGGTGACGCTCACCCGGAACAAGGCCATCGATCGGCTGCGCTCCACGCAGCGCCGGAGCCGGCTGCAGGACGATGTGCAGCGGGAGTCAGAGACGTTCGAGCAATTTGACGATCGCAGTTCCTTCGATGCCGTGGCGGCGGGGGAGACGAGCAAACTGGTGCGGGAGGCGATCCAGAAACTCTCCCCGGATCAGCGGCAGGCGATCGAACTCGCATTCTTCTCGTCGCTCACGCAGACGGAGATCGCCGAGCAGCTCGGCGAACCGCTCGGCACGATCAAGGCCCGCATCCGGCGTGGGATGATGAAGCTGCGCGACGTGATCAGCCCCGAGATCTAGCTCCCCCACCCTGCTCTGCCTGGCTAGGTCGGATCTGTAAACTGGCGGTCCAGCCGAAGCGCTCGGGCGAGCAGACGCTTGTAGGCCCCCAGCGGAATTTCGCGCGTGCCGAATTGCTCGAGATGCGGCGTGCTCCACTGCGTATCCAAGAGCGTGAAGCGCCGCGCTCGCAGCCGCATCACGAGCGCGTGCAACGCGACCTTCGAAGCGTCGGTGACCTCGTGAAACATCGACTCCCCGAAGAACGCCCCGCCGATCGAGACCCCGTAGAGCCCGCCGGCCAGTGCCCCATCGCACCACGCCTCGACGGAGTGTGCGCACCCGCGCTGGTAGAGATTCACGTAGCTCACGATGATCTCCTCATTGATCCACGTCTCCTCCCGAGCTGCACACTTCCTCATCACCGCCTCGAAGCTCGCATTGATGCGAATCTCGAACCGCCCCTTTTTCAA
>JANPIS010000504.1:0-28325 GCA_031425095.1 Chthoniobacteraceae bacterium | reverse complement strand
GCGGTGGTGCAGACGGAGACGGATGAATTTGGCAGCGCCGAATCCGCCTTCGAGATCGCGAAGCCCGTGATGCTGGAACCCGCGCTCCCGCGCTTCGCCAACATCAGCGACAAGCTCGCGCTGCGCGCCGTGCTGCACAATGAGACGGATTTTTCCGGAGAAGTGGAAGTGCGCGTCGAACTCGATGACACCGCGACGGCGGATACGACCACGCGCCGCCTGCCGCTTGCCGCGCGCGAAAGTGCGGCGGTGGATTTCTTCGTGGAGTTCAAGAACGCGGGCACCGCGAAGTGGAAGTGGACCGCGCGCTTCCTCGCCGATGACGGCAAGACGGCGTTCCGCGACACCGTGCAATCAACGCTGAAGGTCGGCTATCCCGTGCCGCTGCTGCGCGAAGTGCATCTCCGGCGCACGGAGGCCGCGGAAGCCGAGCTGCTCGAGAAGGTGAACCCGGTGCTGCTCGACGGCGCGGGCGTGGTGCGCGTGAGCGTGAGTAATTCGCGAATCCTCGAAATGGCCGAGAGCATCGAGCAACTCCTGCATTATCCCTACGGCTGCGTGGAGCAGACCACCTCCAGCATGCTGCCGTGGCTGACGCTGCAGGATTTCCGCGAATCGCTGCCCTCGCTCAAACACACCGAAGCCGAAACGCGCGCGGTCGTGAACCGCAGCATTGATCGCATCTTCACGATGCAGACGGCATCTGGCGGTCTTGCCTACTGGCCCGGCGGACAGGAGCCGATGCTCTGGGGCAGCGCTTACGGCGGACTCGGTCTCGCGCTGGCGAAACGTGCGGGCTACGAAGTGCCCGCGGAAAGTTTCGACCGACTCTGCAAATACGTCAGTGCGCAGCTCCGCGGCATGGGCGAAGGCGCGGACAAGCTCGATCACTACGGCTTTAACGAACGCTGCCTCGCGCTCTACATGCTGGCGCTCTCGGGTCGCGCCGAGCCCGCGTATCACGAACTGATCTTCACCCGGCGCGCCGGACTCACCTCGGAAAACCGCGCGCTGCTCGCGCTCGCGATTCTCGAAAGTAACGGTGCTCGCGAGATGGCCGCTGAGCTTCTCGATCCGAAAGCGCCGGAGAAGATTCACGACGACGGGATGTTTTGGAATGCGTCGCGCGGCCAGGCGACGCGGCTGCTGGCCTGGAGCCTGTATCAGCCCGAGGCGCCCGCCATGGACACGCTCGTCGCCGATCTTTTCGGCGGCCGCACCAGCGGGCACTGGCGCACCACGCAAGGCAATGCGTGGTCGCTGCTCGCGCTCACGAACTATATCAAGCGCGTGGAGACCGGCGACAAATTGATCGCCGGAACCGTCGCGTGGGCTGGCCAGTCGAGTGCCTTCCAGCTCGCGAAAGATGCGCCGCTGCACCTCGCCAGCTTCCCGCTGAATGCCGAGAACGGCGTGCAACCGATGAAGATCGCGAACCCGGACAAGAAGCGCGTCTTCATCGAAGTGGAGATCGAATCACGCCCGCGCGTGGTGCATCAGCCGCGGCAGGATCGTGGCTACGGCCTCTCGCGTACCTACGCGAAGATCGAAGACGACGACACTTTGTCCGAACTCAAGGACGCGAAAGTCGGCGATCGCGTGCTCGTGACCCTCACGCTCACCGCGCGCGAAAACGCCCGCTTCCTCGCCGTGGAAGATCCGCTCCCGTCCGTCTTCGAAGCCGTGAACCCAGTCTTCAAAACGCAGGAAACCAAAGCCGGTGCCGCACTGGGCCGCGACTGGGTGAGCGACTACAAGGAACTGCGCGACGACCGCGCGCTGTTCTTCTGCGACCAACTCTTCCCCGGCACCTACACCATCCGCTACCTCGCCCGAGTCCGCGCCGCCGGCACCGCCACCGCCCCAAGTGCCAAGGTGGAAGAAATGTATCATCCCGAGCGCTTCGGCATGACGGAGACGCAGCTCGTGAGCACTGGTGCCCTGAAGTAGCGCCCGCTTGCGATCGCCTTACCCATGCCGAAGCTCAGCAGATTCTACGGCATCGAGATCAGCATCCGGGCCCGCGAGGCGAATCATCCGCGTCCCCATTTTCATGCCTCCTATGGCGAGCACGCTGCGAGCATCGCCATCGATAACCTCGCGATTCTCGCCGGACATCTGCCGAGTCGTGCGTTAGAGATGGTTCTGGCGTGGGCTGCCATCCATCGCGACGAACTGCAATCTGCGTGGGACACGTTGCGCGCCGGCAATATTCCGGGCAAAATCCCACCTCTCCCTTAGCTATGAAAGAATACCTGCTCGAACGAGTCACCGCAGTGGAATTGCTCGGCGCGTATCGCGTCCGGGTAACATTCTCCGACGCGTACTCGGCTTCGGTCGACCTGGCGCCGCTGCTGAACGAAGGGCCGATTTTCAATGCATTGAGGGACGATGATTTCTTCAAGCGCGTGCGGGTCGAAGATGGTGTTCCGGTGTGGTCGGATGACGTGGATCTCTCGCCGGGGAGTCTGCGCGCTTGGTGCGAAGCGGGCCGGGTGCTCAGTCGGGACGAAACTGATGAGTGGATCGCCAAACGCAGCAGCGCGCCAGAGAAGGTGGCCTAAGTCGCGTCGCTTTGCGCTTGCAGCTGCGCTCGCCACGATCGCGTTGTGGCTCGGCCTGCAGCTCGTGCCGATTCCGCCGGCGTTGCGACGGCCGCCGATCCAGAGTCTCGAACTCACGGATCGCAACGGCGCGCCGCTGCGGGAGACACGCGTTGCGGAGCGTTTTTCCCGCGAAGTCGCGCTCGCGGAGGTGCCGCAGAATTTCATCCGCGCAATGCTGGCGGCGGAAGACAAGCGGTTCTTTGAGCACCCCGGTGTGGACGTGCGGGCGCTGTCGCGGGCGGTGGTGGAGAATGTGCGGCGGCGGCGTGTGACTTCGGGGGCGTCCACGATCACGCAGCAGCTCGTGAAAATCGCGGAGCCGCGTCCGCGCACGCTCAAAACCAAGGCGATTGAAGCGGTGACGGCACTCCGCCTCGAGCAACTCTGGACGAAGGAGCAGATCCTCGCGGCCTATCTCAACCGGCTCGATTTAGGGAACCTGAACATCGGTGTTGCCGCGGCGGCGAACTACTATTTTGCCAAACCGCTCGCGGATCTGAGCGATGCTGAGGCGGCGTTCATCGCCGGGTTGCCGAAGAACCCGACGCGGCTGAACCCGCATCGATCATTCAAAGCGGCAAAGCGGCGGCAGGAAACGGTGCTGCGGCGGATGCAGGAAGGCGGCTGGCTGAGTGTGGAGCAAAGCACGCGGGCGATCGCCGAGTCGCTGCATCTGCAGCCACCGCAGCGACTTTTCAACGCGCCGCATTTTGTCGATCTCGTGCTGCGGCAAACCCGCGGCGGCGTGTCGCAGATCCCGACCACGCTGGACCTCGCGCTCAATCGATTCGTCGAAGACAGTGTCCGCACGCGGCTCGCCAGCCTGCGGGGAAAGAACGTGCGCAACGGGGCTGCGGTCGTCCTCGACAACGCCACCGGCGGCGTGCTCGCGCTCGTGGGCTCGGAGAACTACTTCGCACCCGGCACCGGCCAGGTGAACGGCGCGCTCGCCCCGCGTTCCGCGGGATCGACGCTGAAGCCTTTCACCTACCAGCTCGCGCTCGAACGCGGCGGGACCGCGGCGACCGTTGTCGCAGATGTGCCCGCGACCTTCGCCACGCCGACCGGGATTTTTCAGCCTGAGAACTACGACCGCCGGTGCGTGGGTCCGGTGAGTTACCGCTTTGCTCTCGCGAACTCGCTGAATATCCCGGCGGTGCGAGTGCTCGCGGCGAATGGTGGGCCCGCGGCGTTGCGGGATCGGCTGCGGGCCTGGGGCATGACGACGCTCGACAAGCGCGCGGAGGAGTATGGGCTCGGGCTGACGATTGGGAATGCGGAGGTGCGCTTGCTCGAGCTGACGAATGCCTATGCGACGCTGGCGCGGATGGGGGAGTGGCGGCCTTGGCGGGTGATGGCGGAGAACGCCAAACTTCAAACTTCAAACTCCAAACTCCAAACGGTGGGAGCGCGGGCTGCGGGTGCTGCGTGGCTGGTCGCGGATATTTTGAGCGACAATGCGGCGCGGGCGCGGACGTTCGGGTTGCACTCGGCGCTGCGGTTTGAATTTCCCGTGGCGTGCAAGACGGGGACGAGTTCGGACTACCGGGACAATTGGGCGATCGGCTACACACCGGAGTTCACGGTCGGAGTGTGGGTGGGAAATTTTGACGGCTCGACGATGCGTGATGTCTCGGGCGTCGCGGGCGCAGCGCCGATCCTGCACGATGTCTTCGAGCATCTTCATGCGAAGTTCGCGACGACCTGGTTTCCGACGCCGCCGGAGATCGTCGAGCGGCAGGTGCAGCCGCTGACTGGCCACCTCGTCACCGGACCGCGCGCGGATGCGGTGCGTGAAAAATTTCTCCGCGACGTTCTGCCTGTGTCCGAATCGCCAGGCGACTATGACGCTGATGGGCGCGTGAAACTCGGACCTGAATATCTCGCATGGAGTCAGAGCAACGAGGCGGCGCTTGCGGCGAAGGCTTCGATCGAACCGCACGCGTCCGAACTCCGCGTGCTCTCACCGCTTCCGGGCACGACCTACCTGCTCGATCCAGATCTTCCGTCGAGTTCGCGCGTTCCGCTGGCCGCGCAGGGCGTGGGGCAGCTCACCTGGCAGAGCGACTCGGTGGAGTGTCGGGTCATCGATGGCAAACCGACGGCGGTGGTCCGCGAAGGTGAGCACCGGTTCACCGTCCGCGACGCGGCGACAGGCAGCAGCGCGGAAACGTGGATTCGCGTGAAGGCGTTGTAATCTCTGGGGAGCTTTTGGACTCCCCGGACTTGTCCGAGCTTTGCGGGGGAGAAAGCTTGCTTCCGCGGATGGCGAATCGATCCGCGTCTCCTCCCGCGGCGGACAAGTCCGCTCCTCCACAAAGCGCAGACAAGTCTGCGCAGTCCAAAACGCCTACGCTGTTCCTGGTGCCTTTTGGAAGAGCAGACGCAGACTGTTGAGCACGACGATGAGCGTGCTGCCTTCGTGGCCGGAGACGCCGACGGTGAGCGGGATGCGCTCCAGCAGGGCGAGCGTCACGAGCACGGCGATCACGCCGAGCGAGATCGCGAGATTCTGCCGGATGATCGTGCGGGCGCGGCGGCTGAGCTCGTAGGCGGCGAGGAAATTTTCGAGCCGGTCGTGCATCAGGACGACTTCGGCCTGCTCGAGCGCGGCGTCGCTGCCGCGCGCGCCCATGGCCACGCCGACGTGCGCGGCGGCGATGCTCGGGGCGTCGTTCACGCCATCGCCGATCATCGCGACGTTCTTTCCAGATTTGGCGAGGTCCTGGATGACGGTGAGCTTCTCTTCGGGTTTCAGCTCTCCGCGCACATCATCAAGCCCGAGTTCGACGCGGAGGCGGTCGGCGGCGGTTTGTTTGTCGCCGGTGAGGACGAGGGTGCGGACGCCGCGCTGGCGGAGCTGGTCGATGAGGGCGCGCGACTCGGGGCGGACATCGTCTTTCAGCAGGATGCGCCCACACGCGCCGGCGCCGGAGACCCAGACTTCGGAGACGCCGATGGTATCCGGGAGCGCGAGGGTTGCGCAGGATTGGTGCGTCGGATCCTGCGCCCAGCCACGCCGTCCGATGCGCACTTCCTTGCCGCCCATTTGCGCCTTGCTGCCCTGCCCGGACACTTGCTCGAAGTCGGTGATCTCCGCCGTGGCGAGGCCGTGTTTCTTGGCGTGGCGGACGATGGCACGGGCGAGCGGATGATTCGACTGACGATCCAGCGAGTAGGCGACACGCAGGATCTCCTGCTCATGCCCCGGCGGGAAACTCTCGACCGTCTCCACGCGCAGATCGCCAGTGGTGAGGGTGCCCGTCTTGTCCATCGCGACCACGGTGATTTCGGCGAGCTGCTCCACGGCGGCGCCGCCGCGGAAAAGGATGCCGCGCTTTGCTCCCCACGCGATGGCAGCGAGGATCGCGGAGGGAATGGAAAGCACCAAAGCGCACGGCGAGGCGACGACGAGGAGCGTCATCGCGTGGTAAAAAGCACTCGGCTGCGTGGCCGTGGAAACAAACGGCGCGTGATGAAACCCGAGCCACCAGACGAAGAACATCGCGAACGACAGCGCGAGGATCGCGTAAGTATAGGTCGTCCCAAATTTATCCGTGAAACGCTGCGAAGGCGCCTTGTTGCGCTGCGCGGTCTGGATGAGGTGGATGATCTTTTGCAGCGCGCTCTGCTGTGCGGGCCGCAGCACGGTGGCCTCGACCGCACCCCACTGATTCAGCGTGCCGGCGAGCAGCGTGTCGCCGACGAATTTATCCACCGGCACGGCCTCGCCGGTGAGGTTCGATTCATCCGCCGCGGTCTCACCTTTCACCACCTCGGCATCCACGGGGAATAGCTCGCCGGGCTTGATCAGCAGCCGCAGGCCGACGGTGAGCGCATCGACGGGCATCGTGCTTTCCGCGCCGTCCGCGCCGAGCACGGTTGCAGTCTTGGGCGCGGAGTTGAAGAGCGAGCGGATCTCTTTTTGCGTGCGCTCCATAGCGTAGTGCTCGAGCGCGCCGGAGAAGGAGAAGAGGAAAAGGAGCACCGTGCCTTCGCCCCACGCGCCGATCGCCGCGGCGCCTGCGGCGACGGCGAGCATGAGAAAGTGAACGTCCACCTCGCGCTCGCGCAGCTTTTCCCACGTCTCCTGCACCGTGAACCAAGCACCGGCGAGATACGCCAGGAGGAAGAACGGGAGATTTCCACCGGCCAGCCAGCCGGCGATCCCGAAGGCCGCGCACAGTCCACTCGCGATGAGCTGCGCCTTCCACTCGCCTTCGTCGTGCTCGTGCTCATGGTCATGGCCATGGTCATGATCATGCAAGTCGGCGCCGCGCGTGACCATGCGCGGGAGCCATCGACGCGCGCCTCCGAGGGCGGCGGCAGGAGAGTCGTCGGGCGGGTGCATGCGATCTAGTTGGTTCGCATCGCGGCAGCGGTTTGTCATGCAGCGAATGCCCGGAAGCCAAGATCGGCACTGACTTTCACAAGAGCAGGATGGTCGCGCCCCAGACGCTGGGTATGCTGACCGCCGTGATCCTTTACTTCACCGAGACCGAGACGCCCGGACAGCAATTCTTCGCCGAGAAATTTCCCGGCCACGAGGTGCGCTTTGTCCCGAAGCTCGACGACGTGGAGGCGGATGCGGAGGTCGTCTCCGGTTTCATCGAGTCTGCGATTACGAAGTCCTTCCTCGAGAGTCACCCGGCGCTGCGCCTTTTCGCCACGCGCTCCACGGCCACCGATCACCTCGATCTCGAGGCGTGTCGCGCCCGCGGGGTCACGGTCTGTCACGTCCCGGCCTACGGCAATACCACGGTCGCCGAGCACACCTTTGCGCTCCTGCTCGCGCTCTCCCGGCGGCTGCGCGAGACGATGCTCACGCCCACACGTGGCAAGTTTTCGTACGAGGCCGTGCGCGGCTTTGATCTCAGCGGGAAGACGCTCGGCATCATCGGCGCCGGCCACATCGGGCGACGAGTCGCAGCGTTGGCGGTGGCGTTTCGGATGGAAGTTCTCGCCTACGACGTGACGACCACCGAGCCCGAGCCCGGGATGAAATTTGTCGCGCTCGATGAGCTGTTCGCACGTTCCCAGATCATCTCGCTGCACACGACGCTGACCGACGAGACGCGGCACCTCATCAATCGCGAGTCGCTCGCCAAGTGCCCGCGCGGCGTGCTCATCCTCAACACCGCGCGCGGTGGACTGATCGACACCGCCGCACTGCGCGAGGCGCTCGATTCCGGCCAGGTCGGCGGCGCCGGACTCGATGTGCTGGAAGACGAGCGCATCTTGCGGGCTCCCGCATCTGCGATCATCGCCGGAGAGATCGTGGCGAAGTTGCAAGCCGACCGGAACACGCGGGAAGCGCCCGACACCGAGCGCCTCGCGGCCTTGCAGGAAGTGATGCTCGGAGACGCGATCCTGTCCAAGCCGAACGTCGTCTTCACCCCGCACGTCGCGTTCAATAGCGTCGAAGCCTTCCAAAGCCTTTTGGACACGACCGCGGAGAACATCCACGCCTTTCTGGCCGGAAAGCCCGTAAATACTGTGGTTTAGCCCCTGGCTGGTGGCAGTCGGGCACCGCAGGTGCTATAAGGAATCATCATGTTCGGCTGGCTCAAATTAAGAAAGCCTCAGCCGGCGACGATTGGCTCTTCGGAGCTGGGAAAAAAAAGAGGGCTTGCTCCGAAGGCGACATCTCCCGCCGGAGCCACTGCTTTGGACATCGACAGCGCGGCGCTTCAGCCGCATCCGCTCCTCGCCCTGCTGCCGAAAAGCACGCTCGCGCGGCTGCTCTCGGGGCCGGATCTCGCAGAGTATCCAAAGGGCTCGGTGATCTTTCGCGAGGGTGATCCTTGCGATGACATTTTCCTGATCGTGAGTGGGCGCTGCGAGTCGCAGCGCCACACCCGCGACGGCGACACGGTCGAGGAGGTCTTCAATCCCGGCGACACGCTCGGGGAACGCGCCTTCCTCAATCGCGAGCCGCATCGCTCGACGGCTGTGGTGGTCACGCATTGTGTGCTGCTGCGAATTCCCGGCGCGCAGTTGCAGGGGCTCTTTGCGAAAGACGCGCGGCTGGCGGGACGCTTCGCGCACGCCGTCACGACACGACCGGGCGCGCTGAGTCATCGCGTCGCGGGGCGGGCGCAGCGTGTGCGGCGCGTCGTGTCATTCCTGCCCATCGCCCGGCGCCTCGACTCGGGATCGGTGATCCGGCAACTGGCCACAGCGCTGCATCGCATCGCCGGGCAGCGCGTCCTCCTCGTGCATCTCGGCTCGCGCGAGGAACTGGATGTGGTGCGCGATTGGGCGCAGACGACGGCAAATTTCAACGGCGAGTTTTTCTTCACGCGGCAACTCCGCCAGAGCGAAGCCTTCGACACGCTCCGGCTCGCCGTGAGCACGGAAGGGCGGGACGTCACGGCGATGGCGCGGCTGCTCAGCCACTGCGGACGGCACTACGATTTCGTGCTGCTCGAGATCACCCACGAGGTGCCGGTGCCCGCGGCGCTCGCTTGCACCATCGAAAGCGACCTTGCCTTTGTGCTCATGGATTCGAGCGCGCAGAATCTCTACGACTTCCAGCTCCTGACGAAGCAGCTCTGCGAGCAGGCGCGCGGCGTCTGCGCGCATGTGAAGCCGATCCTCTTTGTCGAGGAATCGGTCGCCCCGCCGGAGACGCACATCACGCTCAAGCAACTCGGGCATCTCGTGCATTCCATCGTGCGTGGCTTCCCCGTCGTGGACACGCCGTCGTGGCCGGATCAGCGCTCGGTGTTGCACATCAATCGGCTCGCCCGCGAGATCGCGCGCTGCCGCGTGGGTCTCGCGCTTTCCTCCGGCGGAGCGAAGGGCCTCGCGCACATCGGCGTGATCCAGATGCTCGAGGAAAATGGCATCGAGGTGGACTGCATCACCGGCACGAGCATGGGCGCGTATGTCGGCGCGATCTGGGCCTGTGGATTCGACGGCGGGGTGCTGGAGAAAGTCGCGCGGGCGCATGAAGGCCGCTGGGGTTTGCTCTCGCTCATCGATCCGTCCTTCCCGCCGCGGCGCGGATTCTTTCGCACGCACCGGACCATCGGGCGGCTCCGGCACACCATCGGGCACATGCATTTCTCCGAGACGGTGCGCCCGCTGCGGGTGCTCGCCACGCATCTCGATACCCTCGAACGCGTCGTCTTTTCCACCGGCGAAATCGCCACTGCGGTGCAGGCCAGCATCGCCATCCCGGGCGTGGTCGTGCCGGTCACCATCGACGGCGAGACCTATGTGGATGGCGGGATCGCCGATCCGCTGCCGGTCGATGTGCTGCAGGAGATGGGCATTGAGCGGATCATCGCCGTGAATGTGATTCCGCCGCCGGAGCGCATCCGCCAGTGGTTCGACGCGCGGCGCGAGAAGGAAGCGCACCGCCCGCGCCGCCGTTCGCTCGGCCGGATCCTGAACCAGCACGTGAACTACCTCGCCGACGGCAACGTCATCGACATCATGATGAAAGCGGTGAGCGGCGCGCAGACCCGCGTGGCCGAGGCTGCGGCGCGCGAAGCCGACGTTGTCCTGCGCCCGATCACCGGCGACGCCACCTGGCACGACTTCACCCATCCGAAGAAGTACATCGAACTCGGCCGCCGTTCGGCCGAGGCGCAACTCCGCGAGCTGAAAGCGCTCGCTCATCCCTCCATCCATGACTCCACGTCATCTTCGCACCCCGTGGCCGACCGAGCCGCGGTCCCTGCGTAACTGGCAGTTCGCCCGCCTCCGCGACTACCTCAGCGAGGTCGTTGCGCCTTTCTCGGCGCACTACCGACGCGTCTTTGCGGAGGAGAAATTCGACCCGGCGTCCGTGCGGACCGGTGATGATTTGCGGCGCATCCCCTTCGCGACGAAGAGCAGCTTCGCGACGGGGCCGGATGCCGTGCGCGAGTTCGTCGTCGTGCCAGACCGGACCGTGCTCTCGCGGCGCCCCGCGACGATCGCGAAGGCGCTCTTCCGCGGACGCTCCGCCGTGGCCGAGGGCTTCGACCGCGAATTCCGTCCGCTCCTGCTCACCAGCACCACTGGTCGCTCCGCCGAGCCGGTGCCTTTCCTCTACACCGCGCACGACATCGAGAATCTCGGCATCGGTGGCGCCCGCGTGATGACCGTCTGCGCCACGGATCGCGAGATGAAGATGCTGAACATGTTTCCCTTCGCGCCGCATCTCGCCTTCTGGCTCACGCACTATGCGGGGAAGGAATTCGGCGTCTTCGTGCTCGATACCGGCGGCGGAAAATCGATGGGGACCGACGGCAATCTGCGCCTCATCCGGAAGATCAAACCCGACGTGCTCATCGGCGTGCCGACCTTCATGTATCACGTGCTGCAGGGCGCCGTCGCCGAGGGGCTCAAACTGCCGAACCTCAAGAAGATCGTGCTCGGTGGGGAAAAAGCCTCGCTCGGAATGCGGCAAAAACTCCGCGGACTCGCGGCGCAGCTTGGCGCGGAGAAGGTGGACGTGCTGCGGACATACGGATTCACCGAGGCGAAGCTCGCGTGGACCGAGTGTCCCTTTGACGAAGATGCGGGTTCGGCGGGCTACCACATTCATCCGGATCTCGCGCTCATCGAGATCGTGGATCCGAAGACGGGCGAGCCGCGCGGCGAAGGTGAGCCGGGTGAGATCGTCTTCACGCCGCTCGATGCGCGCGGCAGCGTGGTGCTGCGGTATCGCACGGGTGATTGCATCGATGGCGGGCTCGTCCACGAACCTTGCCCCTACTGCGGCGCCATCGTCCCGCGGCTCGTCGGCGACATTTCCCGCAACTCCGAAGTGCGCGAGATGTGCCTCGATAAACTCAAGGGCACGCTGATCGACTTCAACCAACTCGAGCACGTGCTCGACAACGTGGAGCACGTCGCCACCTGGCAGCTCGAGCTGCGCAAGGTGAACGACGATCCGCTCGAGCTGGACGAACTCATCCTGCACGTCGCCAAGTGCGATACGTGCGACGAGACCGCGCTGCGCCAGGAGTTGAGCCGCCACTTTGCGCGCGAGACGGAGATTCACCCGAACCGCATCGAATTCCACACCGCTGAAGAGATGCGCACGAAGCAAGGCGTCGGCACGCAGCTCAAGGAACAGCGCATCCTCGATCGCCGGCCCAAAACCGTGGAGCCCGCCAAACCCGTTTCCCACTCATGAAACTCGCCATCATCGACGGTCTCCGCACCCCGTTCTGCAAAATGGGCACCGACCTCGCCACACTCGGAGCCGACGAACTCGGCCGCATCGCCGTGAATGCCCTGCTCACGCGCACCGGCTTCGATCCCGCGCTCATCGACGAAACGATCTTCGGCTGCGTCGGCCAGCCGATGGATTCCGCGAATGTCGCGCGCGTCATCGCCCTGCGCGCCGGCATCCCGGAGCACGTGCCGGCAGCGACTGTGCATCGCAATTGCGCCTCCGGTTTCGAGGCCGTGACGACGGCCTACGAGCGTGCGTGCGCCGGACGCGGCTCCGTTTTCATGGTCGGCGGCGCGGAGAGCATGTCGCGCGTGCCGATGCTTTTCAAAGAGGACACCGCAGCGAAGTTCGCCGATCTCGCGAAGGCCAAGAGCCCGACCGCAAAACTCGGCGCGCTCTCCGAATTTCGCCCCACAGACTTCGAGCCGCGCATCGGCCTGAAGATGGGACTCACCGATCCGGTTTGCGGTATGGGCATGGGCGATACGGGAGAATTGCTCGCCCGCGAGTATGGCATCACGCGTGAGCAGCAGGACGCCTTCGCTTTGCAGTCGCATCAGAAAGCCGTCGCCGCGGAATCCCGGTTCGCCGAGGAGATTTGCCCTGTCTTCATCGGCGACAAAGCCGTGACGCGCGACAACGGCCCGCGCGCCGACACCAGCATGGAAGCGCTCGCCGGTCTGCGCACGATCTTCGACAAATACGGCACCGTCACCGCCGGCAATTCTTCGCAAATCACCGACGGCGCCGTCGCCTTGCTCGTGATGACCGAAGACCGCGCCGCCGCGCTCGGCCTCAAGCCGCTCGGCTTCCTGACACACTACGCCTACGCCGGCTGTGATCCGCGCCGCATGGGCCTCGGTCCCGTCTTTGCGATTCAGAAGGCGGAGAAGGAATGCGGCCTCAAACTCGCCGACGCCGATCTCGTCGAGGTCAACGAAGCCTTCGCCGCCCAAGTGCTCGCTTGCCACAAGCTGCTCCCCCTTCCGCACGACCGGCTCAACGTGAACGGCGGCTCCATCGCCCTCGGCCATCCCGTCGGCGCGACCGGCGCACGTCTCGTCCTCACCGCGCTCAAAGAACTCACCCGCCGCAACGCCAAGCGCGCGCTCGTGAGCCTCTGCATCGGCGGCGGCCAGGGCGGCGCGCTCTGGCTGGAAAGGAGTGCGTCGTGAGTTTCGTCGCTCCGCCAACGAGGATGACGCGCGGGCAAGAGTTCCGGGGAGCGTGGGCGTCTCGCCCGCTGGTTTCGGCGTCCCGCCGAAACGAACTTTCCGAAGCCCTGCATCTTCCACCCGGTTCTCGGAGATTTGTGAGCAAATCGAAAGTCCGTGCCGGCGGGACGCCAGCACCAGCGCCCGGGACGGGCGCGCTCCCCGGAATCAAACCCACGTCCTGCCTTCACCCATGAGTAACATCCAACGACAACTGCGCGCCGATGGCGTGTGCGTGCTCACCTTTGACCGCGCTGAGTCTTCCGCGAACATCTTCGACCGCGCGACGCTCGGGGAACTCGCCGAGCATCTCACTGCCATCGAGAAGCCCGACTCTGGCGTGAAGGGACTTGTTCTGATCAGCGCGAAGGACGCGATCTTTGTCGCGGGCGCGGACCTCTATTCGGTTCGGAAAATGAACGCCGAGGAGCTGAAAGAGTTCATCACCGCGGGACAGGACGCCTTCACACGCATCGCCGCACTCCCGATGCCGAGCGTCGCGGCGATCCACGGTGTCGCGGTCGGCGGCGGTTACGAAGTGTGCCTCGCGTGCGACTGGCGCGTCGCTTCGCCGGATCCCGCCACGAAGATCGGACTGCCGGAGACGCAGCTCGGCATCCTGCCCGCATGGGGCGGTTGCACACGGCTGCCGCGGCTGATCGGCGTGCCAAAGGCGCTCGACATCATCCTCGGCGGCAAAACCCTCGTCGCGAAACACGCGCTCAAGCTCGGCGTCATCGACGAACTCGCCTCCCGCGAATACCTCCTCCGCGCCGCGCTCGAGCTGCTCAAGCGCGGCAAGCGTTCCCACGACTTGATGCATTCCGCGCCGGTGAATGCCGTGGTCGATGCCATGATCGCGCCCAAGGTGCGCAAGGCCACCGCGGCGAAAACGCACGGACATTATCCGGCCGTGGAGAAGGCGATGGAAGTCGTGATGAAAGGCGCGAGCGACTGGAACGTGGCGGATTCGCTGACGCGCGAACGCGAAGCAATCGGCGAACTCATCGCGTCGGATTCGACGCGGCAGTTGCTCAATCTTTTCTTCCTTCAGGAATGCGCGAAGAAGCTGAGCGCGCCAGGAGCGGATGCTGGCGCGCAGAAGTTCTCCGTCAAAAGTGCCGCCGTCATCGGTGCGGGCATCATGGGCTCCGGCATCGCGCAGTGGCTGACGACGCGCGGGGTGAAAGTGTTGCTTCGCGATGTCGATGCAGCACGGGTCGCGGCCGGCATGAGCCACGTCGCGAAACTCTATGCCGCAGGCGTGAAGCGGCGGGTCTTCAATGAACGCGAGGCGCGGCGGGGTATGGAGCTCATCTCGCCTGCTCCCACCGAAGTCCCCATGAAGGGTGTGGACATCATGATCGAGGCGGCGGTCGAGAAGATGGAGATCAAGAAGACGATCTTCCGCCGGCTCGACGAACTCGTGCGTGAAGACTGCGTGCTCGCGACGAACACCTCCGCGCTTTCCATCAGCGAACTCGCGGACGCGACAAAGCATCCGTCCCGCGTCGTCGGCATTCACTTCTTCAATCCGGTGCATCGCATGCAGCTCGTGGAAGTGGTCACCGGGAAGGCGACCGCTCCGGAGACCGCGCAGCGCGCCGTGCGCTTCATCCAGAAGATCGGCAAGCTGCCCGTGCTCGTGAAGGACAGCCCCGGCTTCCTCGTGAACCGCATCCTGCTGCCCTACATGATCGAGGCGGGTGCGCTTTTCTCCCAAGGCGCGAGCGTGGCCGCGATCGACGACGCGATGATCGATTTCGGCATGCCGATGGGACCGCTCGCGCTCTGTGACGAAGTCGGAATCGACATCGCCGCCGATGTCGCTGGGACGCTCAGCGCGGCCTTCCCAGGCTGGATGCGCGTGCCGGAGATTTTACCGAAAATGATCGCCGCCGGATTGCTCGGAAAGAAGGCGGGCAAAGGATTCTACGGGCACGGCTACGACGACGCCCCGGTGGAAAACACGGAGGTCGTCGCGATGCAGAGCAGCGCGACTGCAGCCCAATTGCCGCCGGAAGAACTGCGAAACCGCATGGTGCTCCTGATGATCAATGAAGCCGCGCGCTGCCTCGAAGCAGGCGTCGCGGCGGAGCCCGCGGATGTCGATTTCGCGATGGTCATGGGCACTGGCTGGGCGCCGTTCCGTGGCGGCCCGTTGCGCTACGCGGACCGACTCGGCGGCGCACACGTCGCCACGCAACTCACCCGGCTTGCCGAGACCGTCGGCCCGCACTTCGCGCCCTGCGCCCGGCTCGCCGATGTCGTGAAACACCCCAGGAGATTTTATGAAGACTGAAACCGAACCCACATCCGTCATCGACACCTCGAAGATGTCCGCCGAGCAGCGGGCCGCGCTCGAGCTCACCGAGGCCGCACGCGACGTCACTCGCGAAGGCTTCGTCAGCGGGCTCTTCATGGGCCGCTTCGATTTCGAGGCGCTGCACCCGTATCCGCTCCAGCGCACTGAGGATCGCGATCAGGGCGACGCCTTTATCCAAAGGCTCAGCGCGTTCCTGAAAGAGAAGGTCGATCCGGACGAGATCGATCGCACCGGCGAGATCCCGCCGGAGGTCTTCGAAGGTCTCGCGAAGCTCGGCGCCTTCGGCATCAAGATCGGCCACGACTACGGCGGGCTCGGGCTGTCGCAGACGAACTACTGCCGCGCCGCCACACTGCTCGGGAGCTACTGCGGCAATCTCGCCGCGCTCGTCTCCGCGCATCAATCCATCGGCGTGCCGCAGCCGCTCATCCTCTTCGGCACCGACGAGCAGAAGCGCAAATATCTGCCGCGTATCGCCGCGGGCGAAGTGTCCGCCTTCGCGCTCACCGAGCAGCGCGTGGGCTCCGATCCGGCGAAGATGGAGACCGTCGCCGAGCCGACGCCGGACGGTCAGCACTTCATCATCAACGGCGAAAAACTCTGGTGCACAAACAGCATCAAGGCCGGCGTGATCGTCGTGATGGCGAAGACGCCCGCGAAGAAGGGGCGCAACCAGATCACGGCCTTCATCGTCGAGATGAACACGCCCGGCGTGGAGATCGTGCATCGCTGCCGCTTCATGGGGCTGAAGGCACTCTACAACGCTGTGCTGCATTTCAAGGACGTGAAGGTCCCGCGCGAAAACATCATTCTCGCGGAAGGCAAAGGCCTGCGCGTCGCGCTGACCACGCTGAACACCGGACGGCTCACGCTTCCCGCCGCGTGCCTCGGCCTCTCGAAACGCTGCCTGGAGATCGCCCGCAAATGGGCCGCCGAGCGCGTGCAGTGGGGCGCAGCCATCGGCAAGCACGCCGCCATCGCCGAGAAGGTTTCGCGCATCGCCGCCGAGACCTTTGCCATCGAAGCGATGACCTTCTACTCCGCGTCGCTCGTCGATCGCGACAAGCACGCCGACGTGCGTCTCGAAGCCGCGATGTGCAAACTCTGGGGCACCGAGCGCTGCTGGGAGCATGTAAACGAAGCCATGCAAATCCGCGGCGGACGCGGCTACGAAACGGCGCAGTCCCTCAAGGCCCGCGGCGAAGAGCCGATCGCCGTCGAGCGCCTCCTCCGCGACTGCCGCATCAACACGATCTTCGAAGGCTCGAGCGAGATCATGCGCCTCTTCATCGCCCGCGAAATGCTCGACACGCATCTGAAGATCGGCGGCCCGATGATGAACACGCAGCTCTCGACCAACGTGCGCGCCAATGCCGCCGTGAGAGCGACCGCATTCTACGCCGGCTGGTATCCGAAGCTCTGGCTGCCAAATCTCGGCCTGCCGATTTCCGACTTCGACGGACGCCTGAGATCGCACGTGAAGTGGACCGCCGCCGCCGCGCGCAAACTCGCGAAGCGCCTCTTCCACTCCATGGCCCTGCACGGCCCGAAACTCGAGCGCGAGCAAGTCCTGCTCGGCCGCTTCGTCGATATCGGCACCGAGCTGTTTGCCATCGCCGCCACCTGCGCCCGCGCCCAGGCGCTAGGGACCCCCAACGCGATCGAGCTGGCCGACTTCTTCGCGAAGTCCGCGCGCCTCAAAGTGGCGAAGCTCTTCACCAGCATCGGCCAAAACACCGACCGCACCGGATACAAGATCGGCCAGCAAGTGACCGCCGGCACCCACGACTGGCTGCTGGACGGCGTTCTTAAGTAGCAAATCAGGCCGGCGCTATGACACGCGCCCGCACTTCCCAAACGCCCACCGGCTGCTAACGTCGCCGCCCCTATGGCAGCCAGCATCATCGACCCCGCGCGCCTCGAGCGCATCGAATTCAGCAACGACGAGATCGCCCGATACTCACGGCATCTCATCATGCCCGAGGTCACGCTCGAGGGGCAGAAGCGGCTGAAAGCGGCGAGCATCCTCTGTATCGGCACGGGCGGACTCGGCTCGCCGATCGCTCTTTATCTCGCCGCCGCCGGCATCGGGCGGCTCGGGCTCGTCGATGGCGACACCGTGGATTTTTCCAATCTCCAGCGGCAAATCCTGCACGGCACGAAAGACGTGGGCCGCAAGAAACTGAACTCCGCGCGCGACCGCATCCGCGAGGTGAATCCGAATGTGCAGGTCGATCTCTACGACACCTACTTCACCTCGGAAAATGCGCGCCAGATCGCCGAGCCTTACGACGTCATCATCGACGGCACGGACAATTTTCCCACGCGCTACTGCTCGAACGACGTCGCCGTCTTCCTCAAAAAGCCGAACATCTACGGTTCGATCTTCCGCTTCGACGGGCAGTGCACCGTCTTCGCACCGAGCCTCGGCGGGCCGTGCTACCGTTGCATGTTTCCCGAGCCGCCGCCGCCGGGGATGGTACCGAGCTGCGCGGAAGGTGGCGTGCTCGGCGTGCTGCCGGGGATCATCGGCGTGATGCAGGCGATCGAGGCCGTGAAGCTGATCGTCGGCATCGGCGAGCCGCTCATCGGCCGTATGATCGCCTTCGACGCGCTGAAGATGAAGTTCCGCGAGTTCAAGCTGCGGCGCGATCCGAAGTGTCCCGTGTGCAGCGACCATCCGACGATCACGGACCTGATCGACTACGATCAATTCTGCGGCATCCCGCAGGCCAAGGCCGCGGAGGAGGAGGAGGCGCACGTGCCGCACATCACGGTGAAGGAGCTCAAGGCGAAGCTCGATCGCGGCGACAATTTCCGCCTCATCGACGTGCGCGAGCCGTACGAGTGGGACATCTGCCACATCCCCGGCGCGAAGCTCATCCCGCTCGGCCAGCTCCCCGCGCGGCTGAGTGAACTCGACAGCGCGGACGAGATCGTCCTCCAGTGCAAATCCGGCGCTCGTTCCGCACGGGCGTTGAAGCTCCTGCAGGAAGCCGGCTTCGGGAAACTCGCGAACGTCGAAGGCGGTATCCTCGCGTGGTCCGAGCAGATCGACAGCAGCGTGCCGAAGTATTAAGCGAATCGGAGGTCACGTATGTCCGGAGAGTCGCCATACGACGACAACTACGAGACTTGTGAAAGGACCTACGCGTCGCTGCGAATTATTCACCGCGATCTCGATCCGTCTGAAATCACAAAGCTGCTGGGCGTCGAGCCGGTTGAAGCGTTTCGAGCGGGTGATCTGCATCCACCGAAGCCAGACCGGGTGTGGGAATACGGCGGTTGGTTTCTGAGCTCCCGTGACGTGCTTGCCAGCCGTGATCTTCGCCGCCATCTCGATTGGCTTCTGCAGCGTATCATCCAGCGTCGCGGGGTGTTTGTCATGCTACTGACCCGCGACTACATCATCGATGTGCCCTGCTATTGGCGTTCAGCTTACGGTCATGGCGGCCCAGTTCTATCTCCATCGCAGATGCGTGGTTTTGCCGACCTCAACATCGATGTGTGGATCGACTTTTATTCGGTATGACTGCGTGCGCTATGACCAAGCGATGGCCAGCTTTCCGGGCAGCCTTGGCGTTTCGCTGCTTTGCAGCGACACTCCCGCCCCATGCCTGAAGCGCGCCGTCCCATCCATTCACTGACCCTCGATGAAATCGAGGCGTGGTGCGCGGCTGCCGGCGAGCCGAAGTATCGCGCAGGGCAACTCGCGCAGTGGCTTTATGCGAAGCGCACGAAGTCCTTTGCCGCGATGACGAATCAACCGGCGGCCTTGCGCGAGAAGCTTGCGGCGGAGTTCCTCTTCGATGAACTCGAGCAAGTCCGCCTGCTGGGCTCCGCCGACACCACCCGCAAGTACCTCTTCCGCCTCGCCGATGGCGCGCTCATCGAATCAGTGCTGATCCCCGCATCCCCCGCGCTCTACGGTGAGGCCAGCGACCGGCGCACGCTCTGCGTCTCGACGCAGGTCGGCTGCGCCTACGGCTGCAAGTTTTGCGCGAGTGGGCTCGACGGCTTCGCGCGCAATCTCGGGCCGCACGAAATCGTCGGGCAATTTCTGCGCGTCGAAGAGCTCAGTGGGGAGAAGATCAACAACATTGTCTTCATGGGCATGGGCGAGCCGCTCGCGAATTTCGCGCACTTGATGAAGGCGATCACCATCATCAATGCACCTTGGGGGATCGGCCTCGGCGCGCGGCACATCACCATCTCGACCAGCGGCCTCGCTCCGCAGATCCGATTGCTCGCGGAGCAGCCGTTGCAAGTGCGCCTTGCCGTTTCCCTGCACGGCGCGACCGACGAGGTGCGCCAGCAAATCATGCCGGTGAACAAGAAGTATCCTGTCGCAGAACTGCTCGAAGCGTGCGCCGCTTACACCCAGCGGAAAAAGCAGCGTATCACCTTTGAGTACATCCTCATCGACGGCGTGAACGATCGTCCCGAAGACGCCGCCGCCCTCGCCCGCGTCGTTCGCAAGGTGAACGCCAAGGTGAACTGCATCCCGTACAACATCGTCGAGGGCCTCGACTGGAAGCGGCCGAGCGAACGCCGGCAGGACGACTTCATGGCCGTGCTCGAAGCCGCCCGGGTGCCGGCAACGATCCGGCGGGAAAAAGGCCACGACATCGCCGCCGCGTGCGGCCAGCTCCGGCGGCAGACTGAACGCGGGACGGGTTTCCAACCCGTCGGGTAGACTCCACGGGGCGGATGGAAATCCGTCCAAATTGGCCACACCTCCAATTTCCCTCGCTCCGCGAGGCAAGAGCGGGAAATCATAGTCCGCGTTCCAGCCGCATGCCGTCCGCCGCCCACGTGCGGAACTCCGGGCGCGACTCACCCTTATGTTCACTCTGCGCCATTTCTTCGTCGGTGCCCTTGTATTGATCCTGCGGACCACGCCCCTGCCAGCGAATTTCGCCGAGGGCGTCCACGGCATCGTCGCCTCCGTGCATCCGCTCGCCACGCAGGCGGGCATCGATGCGATGAAAGCGGGCGGCAATGCGATCGACGCTGCGGTTGCCGTCGGGCTCACGCTCGGGATTGTGGACGGGCACAACTCCGGAATCGGCGGCGGTTGCTTCTTCCTCATCCGGCGGGCGAACGGGGAATGCATCGCGCTCGACGGGCGTGAGATGGCGCCGGCAGCGGCGACGCGCGACATGTTTCTCCGCAACGGCAACGGCGACACGGAACTCAGCCAGACGGGAGCTCTGGCCAGCGCGGTGCCCGGCGCGCTCGCGGTGTATGCGCAGGTGGTCGAGAAGTATGGGCGGAAGAAACTCGCTGATCTGCTCCTGCCCGCGGCAAAGATCGCCGAGGATGGGTTCCCGATCGACTTTGTCTATGCGCGCAGGCTCGAGAGCACCGCGGCGAAGCTCCAGCTCTTCAAGTCGCCGCGCGCGATCTTCTTCAAGGCCGACGGTTCACCGCTCCTCGAAGGCGAAGTGCTCAAGCAGGCGGACCTCGCGAGGAGCTACCGGGCGATGGCGCAGGACGGCGTGGATTGGTTTTATCGCGGACCTTTTGCCAAGGCCGTCGCGGCGTGGATGCAGGTGCACGGCGGCATCATGACGGAGGCGGATTTTGCGAACTATGTGGTGAAGCAGCGCGAGCCGCTGGTGAGCGATTACCGCGGCTACACCATCGTCGGCCTGCCGCCGCCGAGTTCCGGTGGGGTGCATGTCGCGCAGATTCTGAACATCCTCGAAGGCTTCGATCTGAAGGCGATGAAGGGAACTGGCGAGCGCCATCACGTCATCGCGGAGGCGATGAAGCTCGCCTTCGCGGATCGCGCCTTCTGGCTCGGCGACCCCGACTTCGTCAATGTCCCCCGTGGCCTCGCGGATAAAAGCTACGCCCGCGGGCTGGCCGCGCGCATCCAGCCCGACCGCGCGATCGAGGTGCCGACGCACGGCATGCCGCCGGAGTCGGACAAGCGTTTCTTTGAGAAGCACACCACGCACTTCTCGGTCGCCGATGCGGAGGGAAATTGGGTCGCCTGCACGCAGACGATCAACACCTCCTTCGGCTCGAAAGTCATCGTGCCCGGCACCGGCATTCTGCTGAACAATGAAATGGACGACTTCTCCGTCGAGCCTGGCGTGGCGAATGCCTTTGGCCTCGTGGGCGCCGAGGCGAATGCCGTCGCGCCCGGCAAACGCCCGCTCTCGAGCATGAGCCCGACGATCGTCCTCAAGGATGGCAAACCGATCCTTGCGCTCGGCGCGGCGGGAGGGCCGACCATCATCTCGCAGACGGTGCTAAACCTCGTCGGCATCCTCGATCTCGGCCTCCGGCTCGACGACGCGCTCGCGCAGCCGCGCATCCATCACCAGTGGCAGCCGAATGAACTGCGCATCGAGCGGGCGCTGCCGATGGAAATACAGAACGCGCTCAAGCAACGCGGTCACAAGCTCGACGAGCATACGACCGTGGGCGCCTCGCAAGTCGTCGGCCTCGCGTCGGATGGAAAAACATTTGTCGGCGCGAGCGAGCCGCGCGCGGGCGGCATCGCGCTCGGGTTTTGATCGCTCGCTGCCATGAGCGCTGAGCTTCGTTCCCCGACCTTCGCCGACCTCGTCTCGGCGCAGGAGAATCTGCGTGGACACGCGACGGTGACGCCACTGCTCGAGTCGCCCGAGCTGAGCGCGCGGGTCGGCGGGCGGCTGCTCTTCAAGGCGGAATCGTTACAGCGCACGGGGTCCTACAAATTCCGCGGCGCTTACCATCGCCTCTCGCGACTGGATGAAGCTGAATGCGGCCGCGGTATCGTCGCCTTCTCCACCGGGAACTTCGGGCAGGCCGTCGCCTGCGCGGCGAAGCTGCTCGGCATCCCGGCGACGATTATCCTCCCCAAGGACGCGCCCGCCGTGAAGATCGAAAACTGCCGCGGCTACGGCGCAGCCCTTCTCTTCTACGACCGCGCGAACAAAACGCAGCGTGAGGAAATGGCGCGCGAGCTCTCTGCGCAGCGCGGCCTCACCGTGGTGCCGCCGGGTGACGATGCGTTCGTGATCGCGGGCTACGGCACGAGCGGGATGGAACTGCTCGATCAAGTCTCCGAGCCGATCGACGCGCTGCTCTGCCCGTGCGGGGGCGGCGGACTCGCGGCGGGCCTCTGCATCGCCTTCGCCGAGCGCCGACCGCGCACTGAGATCTTCACGGTGGAACCCGCGGGTTTCGACGACACCGTGCGTTCATTGGAAAAAGGCGAGCGCGTCGGCATCGAGCCGGGACACGCTTCCATCTGCGACGCCATTCAGACGCCGATCCCTGCGGAGTTGCCCTTCCGCACCTTGCGCGAGCGCATCACTGGCGGACTCGTCGTCGAAGACGAGCACACGCTCCGCGCGATGGCGATGGCCTTCACCCATCTCAAGCTCGTGCTCGAACCCGCGGGTGCCATCGCGCTCGCCGCAGCTCTTTCGGGGAAGATTGATTGCCGAGGCAAGACCGTCGCCATCCTCTGCTCCGGCGCGAGCGTGGATGTGGAGATTTTCCGCCGGGCGCTGGCACTTGTGCAATGACGAGCGCCCCCGCGACAAGTGGCCCGAGGGCAGGATGGGCGTCCCGCCTGTCGCAGACTCTCCCTTTCGAGAACCCGCGTTTCCATTGGCCAGCGATCGCAACTCGACGGCAGATGTGGCCGGCAGGATGCCGGCCACGACAGGCGGGACGCCCGTCCTACCCTTTCGTCACGCCATGACCATCCCTGCCTGGCTCTCGATCGTCCTCGCCCTGCCGGTGCTCCTGCTCGGCGAATGGCTCGTGCGTCATGTGGGTGTCCTTCGCCGCTTCAATATCCCCGAGCCGGTCGTCGGCGGTCTGCTCATTTCGGTCGTCGTGCTGGGGCTGAATCTCACCGGCCTCGGCCCGATCACCTTCCTCAGCAAAGTCACCGCGCAATGGTGGACGTGGGTGGTGACGATCGAACCCGAGTGGGTGGCTGCGCCGGCGAAGAGCGTAAGCCTTCCGCTGCTCGTCGCCTTCTTCACCTGCATCGGTCTCAATGCCAGCGCGGACCTGATGCGCCGGGGCGGGCTGCAAGTCGTCACCTTCCTCGTCCTCGCGACGGTTTTTTCCGTTCTGCAAAATGGCATCGGCGTCCTCCTCGCAAAGATGCTCGGCGAGAATCCGCTGCTCGGAGTCATGTGCGGCAGCATCACACTCACGGGCGGACACGGCACGGCAATGGGTTTCGCGCCGCTCATGGAAAAGATGGGCCTGCAGGCGGCAGCCGTGCTCGGCGCGGCGGCGGCCACGGTGGGCGTCGTCGCCGGAGGCTTGATCGGGGGACCGGTCGGGAGCGGATTGATCCGCCGGGATGGGCTGCAATCCCACGCCCCAAAGGCGATCCATCTCGAAGGCGGCGACAGTGGCGCGGCGGGCATCCTTCTCGATTTTTGCAGCCTGCGCAGCTTTGGCCTGAACGGGCTGCGACACCTCCTGCTGCTCCTCGCCTGCGTGAAGGCCGGCGCCTGGCTCAGCCACTTCCTCGAACTCGCCGGCGCGACTTTTCCACCGCAGATGGGCGCGATGATCGTCGGGGTGATCGCGCGCAATGCCTTCGACCTCTCCGGCCATCGCTGGATTCGCACGGAGATCGTGGACGTGATCGCCTCGGTGCTACTCGGCCTCTTCCTCACCGTCGCGATGATGAGCCTGAACCTCATCGACCTCGCGAATGCCGCCGTGCCGATGCTCGTCATCCTCGCGGTGCAAGTCGCCGGCATGGCCGCCTTCGCCTACTTCGTCACGTATCGGTGGATGGGCCGCGACTACGACGCCGCAGTCATGGCCGGCGGACATTGCGGCTTTGGCCTCGGCGCCACGTCAAATGCGATCGCCAGCATGAAGGTCCTGGTCGAGCGCTTCGGTCCGGCGCCCCGCGCTTTTCTCGTCATTCCGCTCGTCGGCGCGGTGCTCATCGATTTTACCAATGCGCTGAACATCACCTTTTTCCTCAACCTCCTGAAATAACCCCGCACCCATGCCCACCCAGAAAATCAAACTCGCGCAATTCGGACTCGGCCCCATCGGCCTCGAAGCCCTCAAGCTCGCCGCCAGCAAACCGTGGGCGGAGATCGTCGGCGGCGTGGATATCGACCCGGCCAAGATCGGCAAATCGCTCGGCGAACTCACCGGCCTCGCCGCTCTGGATGGAGCGAAAATCTATGGCTCTCTCGAAGCACTCGCGCAAGTCGCGAAGCCGGACGTCGTGCTGCACTCGACCGTGTCGCGGATGCGGGCGGCGTATCCGCAACTCGAAGCGCTCGCGCGTGCCGGCGTCAGCGTGGTGTCTTCGTGCGAGGAGCTGCTTTTTCCGCAGCTCAAGGAAGGAACACTCGCCGTGCAGCTCGACGAGATCGCGCAGGCGCACGGTTCGCGCATTGTCGGCACCGGCGTGAATCCTGGCTACGTCATGGATCTGCTCGCGGTCTGCCTCACTGGCGTGTGCCGCAGTGTGGATCGCATCGAGGTGGATCGCGTGGTGAATGCCTCGCTGCGCCGCCTCCCGCTGCAGAAGAAGATCGGCAGCGGGCTCGATCCCGATGAGTTCCGCCGGCTCTTCCGCGAGGGGAAAATGGGCCACGTCGGCCTCGTCGAATCACTCGCGCTGGTCGCGCATTGCCTCGATTGGCAGATCGGCGAGATCCGCGAGACCTGCGAGCCCATGATCGCAGGGCACGACATCACCACGGAATTTATGCAGGTGGCCCGCGGCGTGACTTGTGGCATTCACCACCGAGCGGAAGCCGAAAGTCCCGAGGGCAAAGCCATCGTGCTCGACCTGAAGATGTATCTCGACGCGAAGAATCCGCGCGATGAAGTGCGCGTGGTCGGCGATCCGCCGATCAATGCCGTGCTCCATGGCGGTGTCCACGGCGACCGCGCGACCGTCGCCGCGCTGGTAAATACCGCCGCGCGCATCCTCGACGCCGCGCCGGGCCTGCGGCTGATGACCGACCTCTCCGCCGCACGCGTGAGCTGAACGATGGAGTGCGGTGACTTTTCACCGCTTTCGGTGGTTCGCGTGGCTGGCCGCGGCGCTCCAAAGGTGCGCCCCGCCTCTCAGCGGACGTGACGCTGAACTTGGGCCACCGTCCCGCTCCGCGCAGCCGCGGCCCGCGTGGGGCGTGCGACGGTCACGGACCGCCCCTACAAACTTACTTCGCCTCTTCGCTGAGCTTCGCCTGCACCGCAGCTTCGAGGTTGGCGTAGAGGGCTTCGTCGGTCTTGAGCAGCTCCTTCGCGGCGTCGCGGCCCTGGGCGAGCTGGCTGCCGTTGTAGCTGAGCCACGAGCCGCGTTTCTCGACGATGCCTTTCTCCAGTGCGAGATCGAGCAGCGAGCCGGTCGCGGAGATGCCCTCATTGTACATGATGTCGAACTCCGCCTCTGTGAACGGCGGCGCGACCTTGTTCTTCACGATCTTCACCTTGGTGCGATTGCCGGTGACGGTGCCGTCGGCCTGCTTGATGGCGCCGATGCGGCGGATATCCACACGCACGCTGGAGTAAAACTTGAGCGCCTTGCCGCCGGGCGTCGTCTCCGGATTCCCGAACATCACGCCGATCTTTTCGCGGATCTGATTCGTGAAGACGCAGATGGTGCGGGCTTTGGAAATGAGCGCGGTCAATTTCCGCATGGCGGCGCTCATCAGGCGGGCTTGGGCCCCGACGGTGGAGTCGCCGATCTCGCCTTCGAGTTCCTGCTTGGTCTCGAGCGCGGCGACGGAATCGAGCACGTTGACGTCGAGGGCATTCGAGCGGACGAGCGTCTCGACGATGCGGAGCGCTTCCTCGCCGGAGCTGGGCTGGGAGACGAGCAGGTCGTCGAGATTCACCCCGAGCTTCTTTGCATACTGTGGATCGAGCGCGTGCTCGACATCGACGAAGGCCGCGAGTCCCCCGAGCTTCTGCGCCTTGGCGATGAGGGTGAGGGTGAGCGTGGTCTTGCCCGAGGATTCCGGGCCGAAGATCTCCACGATGCGCCCGCGCGGGAAGCCGCCGACGCCGAGCGCGCGGTCGATGAGGATGTTTCCCGTCGGGATGACTTCCACGTCCATCTGCTTCGAATCCCCGAGTCGCATGATCGCGCCATCGCCGAAGTCCTTGGCGATCTGCTGGATGGCGAGGTCGAGATTCTTCCGCTGGGCCGCGGCCAGTTTGCTCTCTTCAGGGGGTGCTTCGGTTTTCGTGGCCATAGTTCGGCGAAGCTACATGTGGCCGCGCCGATTGCGGAAGGAAAACATTGCTCGGGAAGTGACGAGGAGGCCATGGCGCTCCGCTTTTTCGCTCGCGTTTCCTGACCTGCGGCGTTTCTGTGGCGATTCGTTCAACCCGACATGGAGACCAATTCCGACGCGGACGCCCCGCGCCCCGACACGCCCGAAGAACCGCCTGCCGTCCCGCCTTCCGAGGCGGATTCCGGGGCACTGGAGGCGTCGCTGGATACGGTGCCCGATGCGGCCGATGAGCTTTCGGAGATCGTCGCCGCCGCCGAGCAAGGGCGCCTCAAAGCGGTCCAGGAGGATCGAGCGACCGCCTTGCTCAAGGAAGCCCTGCAAGGGGGCCGCGCCGGGGTCGCGCGGGTGATCACAGTGCTGCCTCGTCTGCCGTGGCTGGTCGGCGTCCGGGCTGTGGAGACAGTCTGGCCGGATCTCACAACGGGATTTCGCACACAGTTGCTCTCGGGCCTCGCGAAGGATGAGAGCGACGCCGCGCGCCGGATGCGCCTCAGCATGGCGCGCGCGCTCTTCAAGATCGATCCGCCCGTCGGGCTGAAGATCGCCGTGGGAGTCGCGAAAGAGATGCGCGACAAGGACACTGGCCAGGTCTCGCCGAAGGATGCGCAGATGTTCTCGAATGTCTTCGTCGGTCGAGCCCGGCCGTGGGTCGCACTTCTGCCGCTCGAAGAGCTGAAACCGGCGGAGGCCGATCTGCTCGTACATGTCGCGGCGATCGTCACTTTTACGCAGCCGCATCCGCCCGTGACGCAGCTCAGCGTCCTGAAGTGGATCCAGGCGAACAGCCGCCTGGACAAGCTCGAGGAACCCGCGCAGGCCGCGGTGCTCGCCGGAGTCGGACGCTGGAGTGCCAAGTGGCAGAACGCTCTCCGCAAGGAAGTGCCCGAGTTGCCGGAGGCCATCCTTGCAGTCTTGAAGCCCGACGCCCCCGAGGTCCCCGAAGCGGAATCGGATGAAGCCGCGGTTGCGGATGAAGCCGCCGCCTCGGGTGAGGCGGCGCCGGAGTCAACACCGCGCCGGGAGCGCCCCGTGTACATTTCCCGTGAGGAAGAGGCGCGGCGGAAGGCGATCCTCGATGGGGGCGGAACGCTCGAGCCGGAGGAGCCGGCGGCGGCGCAGGTCGCGGATGAAGCCGCTGAAGATGAAGACGACGAGGAGGATGACGAGGTTGGGGAAAAGGATGTCGAGCGCGAGCCACGGAAGGAAAGGGGAGCGCGGGACTATCGCGAACCTCGCGAGCCGCGGGAATCCCGCCAGGCCAGCGGAGGGCGCGGCAGCTTCAATGTTTCGCAGGCACTGCGGCAGATCGAGTCGCACGTGAACGCGTTGCGTTCCGAACTCGAGACCACGAAATCCCGCCTGCGCACCCGCGAGAAGGACACCCAGCGCGTGACGCGCAAGCCGGATGTGCCGGTGATCGAAGGCGAGCCCACGCCGGAGGAACTCGCCCGGCTCAATCACCAGCTCGAAATGCGCAACACCGAGCTCCAGGCGCGCCTCGACGACCTGACCCAGCAGTCCGAAGACATCGCGGCGGCGAGCGGTGCGCTCAGTGATCAGCCCGTGGCCGACCTCGACGCCCAGCTCCGGGCCTTGCTTGCGCTGAAGCTGCAGGAGGATTACGCCGACTTCCGCGCGCTCGAGACCGAGGGCAACGACATCGTGGTCCAGCAGCACTACCGCACGCTCATCGGTCACATCTTCGAGGTGCTCCTCGCGCAGGGTGTGCCGCTGAAGGTGGACCCGTCCTGA
>JANPIS010000503.1:0-3649 GCA_031425095.1 Chthoniobacteraceae bacterium | reverse complement strand
GGGGTGATTGCGACGACTTGCCAATCTGCGGCGTACGCTGCCTTCCGCTCCACCAGGTAGCCTGTGCTCGTGCCCACACTCGTCCACGCGAGCGAGGCGGAAGTATCAGAGACGGAAGTGACCACGAGCGGCGCAGGAGCGGCCGGCACCGCGATGGCGCTCACCGTGCGCACGCGAGCCAAGCCCATGCGCGGCTGGCCTCCGAAGGTGGTGAAAGACCCGCCGAATAGAATGCTCTGCGGCGACACCAGCGCGTCAAACGCCGACGCATTTGGTTGCTCACCCACGTCGAAAGTCGCGTCGTATGCTCCATCGGACCGGAGTCGAGCCACCGTCAAAGTCCGTCCCGGCGCAAGTCCTGTCAGCGTCCCTCCGACCAAGGGCACTCCATCGACAACTGCGTAGAGCCACCGGATGGGCGAATTGACATGCGGAACGAAAGAAGGATCGGTTTTGCCATCCGCAAAAAGTCGCGCCAGACCCGGACGCGACATCCCTCCGATCTGCGTGAACGAACCCCCGGCCCATAGCAATCCGCCTGGTTCCACGATCACGGTCTCAACAATGTTATTGGGCTCAGGTGAAAAATCGGTGTCGAGCGTGCCATCAACGTTCGCTCGCGCGAGATAGCTGCGCGGTTGGCCGAAGATTGACGTAAAGTAACCAGCGATCAGCAGCTTTCCATTCGACTGTCGCGCGAGTCCGAGTGGGTCATCGTTCAGTCCCCCGGCTGAAAAATCCGCCGCGAGCGAACCGCTGGCGGTCAGCCGGGCAATGCGCGAACGGGGCGTTCCACCCACCGAGGTAAATTCTCCGCCAACGACCACTCCACCGTCGCCGTCGGCCAGCAACGCCGTCACGTATCGGTTCAATGCACCCGGTTGTTGCGAGTCCGGGCTCCCGTCGGACTGCAAACGCGCGACGAAATACGTCATTGCTCCAAGTTTTGCGCCCGCGAAACCGCCCGCCCAGATTTTCCCGTCAGAATCGACAACCAATTCCGTTACCGAACTATCAAAGATCGGTGACACCCCCAACCCGCCAGCCAATGAATCATCGCTCTGAAGCCGGGCAATATTGTAGCGGGCCATTCCTAACCCATCAGGTCCGCCGATCGACGTAAAATCCCCAGCGACGATCGCCGTCCCGCCTGCTTGGGCACTGAACTCGTACGCAATCCCGGGTCGGCTGAATGAAGCGGCAAATGCAGAGTCCGATTCACTACCATTGCCGACCACCTTCACGATCGATTGGCGACGTCCGCCGTTCACTTGGTGGAACGAGCCGCCAAGCACGGTCGTCCCGTCCGGATTCACACCGATCGCTCGCACGATGCCTGGAAAGCAATCCACGCCCCCCACAAGTGCCCCATCGTAGGTCAGCACCGCATGCCGACGCAACTGTCCAGCCCAGTTTCCAAACGTTCCGCCAACTGCGATGCGACCGTCAGGAAGCATTGCAATCGCCGAGACAACACCCATTGGGCCGGACCCGGTGTTGAACGTGGGGTCCAGAGCGCCAGTGCTACTCACCCGTAAGAGGCGGGGTATCGATTGGTCCGGAAAGTTTGACCAACTGAAACTGATGTGGGTGAAATTTCCCCCTATGACGACTTTTCCGTCCGACTGAACGGCCACCGCAGTCACACTCGCTTCCGTATAGGAAGGTCCGGTTCTAACGAGAAGATTCAGCGGCGCGAAGCTCGTATCGACGGTCCCATTCGTGTTGAAGCGTGCCACCCGTGTCGTGACGCGGGAGCTGTTCGAATCTAGGCCAGCAGTCCCAAAATCGCCGGCGGCGATGATCTTCCCATCGCTCTGCACCGCCAAAGCTCTCACGTACATGGAGCGATGCACGTTGCTGGAGCCGAGCCCGAAGGTGGTTCGGTAAGTCGAATCCCACGTTCCCGTCGCGCTGAGCAGGGCGAGGTTTCCGAGCCCGTAACCGGGAAGGTTGAAACGTCCCCCCACGGCGATCCTGCCATCGGGAAGCATGGCCATGGAATAAACCACAGCGCTGACATCGTAGTGGGTAAGACCGCCCGCGAAGGTCGAATCGAGACTGCCGTCGGCCAGCAACCGAGCGACGCAAACACGGGGACCGCCGGAAACATTTTTGAAGCTACCGCCGATGAGGATCTTTCCATCCGGCTGGACCACGACGCTCCGCACTTCCCCATCCGGCCCGGCGCCCGGATCGAAAGTCGCATCGAGACTTCCGTCGGGATGCAGGCGGACGATCGATGCGCGTGGGCTTCCGTTCGCGCGAGTAAAGCTGCCTGCGACGATCCATTTCCCGTCAGGCTGCCGGGCGAGCGCGTAGATGTCGCCGGGACGCCAGAGATCCAGCGCACTCGTCGAGAGAAGTTCACCCGCCAGCCCCGTGCGTGGAGGGACTGCCACTCCGGCGAGAACGGGGCTACCGGCGCCCGCTGGGGTAAGCCGGTATTGGTAGCTCGCCTCGGGCGTCACCGTTCGATCGCGCCACGACACCGCGTTCCCGCCCAGCGATGCCAATACCGACCACGTTCCACCGGCATTCTCGCTCCGGGCCACGGAATAGCCAGCCGCGCCGATGACCGGGTGCCACCTCAGCACGACTTCCTGCGTCGAGATCGCCGTCGCGGTGAAAGGTGCAGGATCAGGGGGCGGCGGAGTAGCGCCCGCTCGCAGCACCATGAGCGCCGCCAAAACGACTGCGAAGAGCACCGGAGATTTGTGGGGGAACATGCCGAGCGGGTGACTGCGGCAGAGTGAACAACAAACCGGGGTGCCGGAGCAAGCTCGCAGGGTTTCCCGCCATCCGTGGAACGCGAGGAAGCTGCGTCACCGCAGCTTCTGACTCAGCGCTGAATCGCTCAATACACGCCTTCGACGATCGTCTTCGTCATCGCGCCAAAGGGGCGGACTTCCGCGACGCCGTCCCAAGCATAGGGCGCGCGCGGTTTGCGGCGGAGGGCTTCGTCGCGCTCGAGGAAGCGCGGCATGAAGAATTCCTTGGTCAGTGTGGTGAGTTCGACGCGGCCCCAGGTGTCGTAGTCCACGGTCTTCGTCGTGTCGTCCGGATTCACGACACGGAGCACGGCGCGGGGTTGCGGGGCGTAGTAGGTGATGGAGAAGTTATCCTCCTTCGTCAGCGGCACGCTCGCGGCGAGACCCATCAGCGTGTTGCCGTAGGTCGGGTAGAAACCGATTTTGTTCTCCAGCACTTCCTCGACGATGAAGCGCACGTATTGCGGGAGCATCGTGGTGCCGCCGCAGAAGACGCCGCGGATGCCGGAGTCGTAGATGTTCACCTTCTCGGCGAGCGCCTCGAGCAGTTTCGGCGTGGTGAAGAGGCCGCTCACTTTGCGGTGCTTGAGGATCACCGCGGCCTGATCGACGACGTGCTCCATGTATTGCTTGGCGACCTCGAACTGCTTGTTCGTGATGAGCTTTTTCACGAAGCGCGGGTCGAGGTCGATGAAGTAACACGAACTGCCGCGCACATGCGCCAGGTGTTCGATCGCGAGACGCAGCCGGCGCGGTCCCGTCGGACCCATCATCAGCCACGCGCCACCGCGCGGGAAATGTTCGTCGCTGATCTTCTCCGAGAACTCGGAGTAATCGACCTTGTAGTCGTTCCAGCCGATGCGCTGCTTCGGCATGCC
>JANPIS010000502.1:0-2073 GCA_031425095.1 Chthoniobacteraceae bacterium | reverse complement strand
AGGTAGGCAAAGAGATCCCGGAGATCCTCGGACGAAAGATTGTCCGTGAGGCCAGCGGGCATGAGCGAGCCGATGAGCTCACGGTTCTCGATCTCGGCGAGCGCCACGACGTGTTCGGCACCGGCTGGATCACGCAGGGTCAGGGCGGTGTCATTCCCTGCTGCGATGATACCGATGTGCTCGGTGCCTTGCTTCGTGGTCACACGCAACGTCTCAAAGCCTTCCTTAATTTCCCGCTGCGGCTCGAGCACGGTGCCGATCAGAAACTCCAGCGGCTGGGCGCTTCCGACCGAGTCGAGCGCCGGCCCGACGTTTCCGCCTTCCTCGCCGATGCGGTGACAGCTCACGCAAGCCAGCTCCGGCCGTCGATAGATGTCCGCACCGCGTTTGGCATCCCCTTTGGTCAACACCTCAGCGGCGATGCGGGACTGCTCAAAGGGTGTGGCCCGCAGGCGTCCGTGGATCTGGACGATCGGCGGGCCGATCTTGTTCGCGGCCTTCTTCACCGCAGGCGCCGCGGCTTTCGGGGTTGCGAGCGTTTTGACCAGCTCGCGCCACTCGGGCTTCCAGGCAGGTGCGCCTTGCGCCAGCACCGGTTCCCATTGCGACCGCAGCGCACTGGTCGCAGCGGTGAGCGCGATATCGATGAACTTATCGCGTGGCTGCAGGCCCGCGCTGAGTACAACGACCATCGACTCCGGTCGCTGGATATTGCCGGCGCCGACGATGGCTGCGAGCCGCACCCGCGGGTCGCCGTCGTGCGCGAGATCGGCGAGCGCATCGAGTGGGTCGAAGTCCGCCGGCAGGCGTCCAGCCCAGCGCCCAAGAGCGGACGCGGCATACGCACGGGCTTCCGCGGTTTTCGCGCCAAGCATGCGTTTGAGGAGCGGAAGTTCGACGGTTTCGTGTGCTTCAAAAATCCCGAGCGCCTGGACGTGCGCGAAGTCGAGGTCGGCAGCGTTCGGGTCGAGCTGCTCATACCAAGTCCGCAGGACTTTGGTGACGGCGGTAGTGTCGCCGCTGAAAAGCGCATGCCGGGCTTGCTCCCGAGGGAAGCGATTCGACGAGCGCAGGAGCTCACAGACGACCGCGAGCTCGGGCGCCGGATTCTTCAACGCTGGCGGTGGCGTAAGCAGCGGGTTGCCATTGTACGTCACGCGCCAGATGCGGCCGTGGCTCTTGTCGCGATCGGGATGACGAAAGCTCGCCTGATAGTGGCCGATGATCGGATTGTACCAGTCGCAGATGTAGAGCGCACCGTCCGGCCCAAGCTTCACGTCGACCGGGCGGAAGGAGCCGTGGCCGCTCTGCACCAGCGGTGGCAGGGTAGGGTGATCGGTGATTTTGAAGCCTGCGCCGTCCTGCTCGAGCTTCAGCGTCCAGACGGAGTTGTTGATATACCCGCCGGTGATCAAGGCGCCCTGCCATTCGGCGGGAAAATGCGCGCTCTCGATGATCTCGGGACCGCTGGTCTTTCGCCCGCGGCTTTTCTCCCAGATCGAATCGCGCCGGCCCTTCTGCCAGCCGCGGATCATCTCGGGCGCGGGGTAATGCATGCCTTCGCCGTTGCCCGCGACCACGATTGGCTGCCCCCATCCGGTGAAGACCCAGCCCCACGGATTCTGCGGGCCATTCGGACCGCCAAAGAAGGCGTCGAGCCGTCGCTCCCGCGGGCGGTAGCGCCATAGCCCGGCGGCATCCAACCCCACGATGCCGTAGGGTGTCTCGATCCGGGAGTATGCGTGCAGCCCCTGGCAGAACATCAACTCGCCGCCAGGCGACCAGCGGAAGGAGTTAATGTTTTGATGGTTGTCGCCCGTGCCGAAGCCGCGGAGCACGACTTCCTTCTTGTCGGCCTTGCCGTCGCCGTTCGTGTCTTTGAGCAACCAGAGTTTGGTGCCTTCACCGACGTAGCAGGCGGAGGAATCCAGGGCGATCTCGAGCCCAGTCGGGATCATCAGGCCATCGGCAAAGACAGTCACGCGGTCCGCGCGACCGGTGCCCGCGGTGTCTTCCAGGATCAGGATTTTGTCGTTGGGAATTTCGCCTGGCTTGAGCTGCGGATAAGTGGTC
>JANPIS010000501.1:0-7124 GCA_031425095.1 Chthoniobacteraceae bacterium | reverse complement strand
CTGCTGCGTCACGCCATTGTCGCTGAGAATCACGGGGGCACTTACGCCAGTCGTGCTCCAGCTTCCCGCAGTGAGCGTGTCGCTCCATTCGACGGTGAAGATTACGCCGTCGCTCATTGCCGCGAGGCTGCGGGTGTAGGTGAACTCGAGAATTGCGCCGTTGCGCACGAGCGCGGGCGTGGCGCGGGTGCGGGCGTTCGGATTCTGCCCGGTGGCGAATTCCATGAGGTTCACTTCGCCATCGTTGTTCGCGTCGAAAAGATCGGCGCTATTCCCCGCATTCAGAAAGGTGCCGAAGTAAGTCTGCCGCCAGATTTCCAACTCAGTCATCGCAATGCCGGTCACCGTAACGACCAGCATGTTGCCGGTTTCGCCGTGGGCATTCGTGGCGTTGAGGCGGAGGAGGTGCGTGCCGGGTTTGGTGAAAAGCACAGTGGCACCGAGCGCGGTCGCGTTTGTGAGGAACACGGGGCCGGGGCCGCTCTCGTAGGTCCAGCCTGCGCCGGTGCCATTCGAGACGGTGCCGATAACTGACACGGGCGCACCCACGACCGCTGCGGGCGTGGTGCCGGGATCGACGATGGGCGCGAGGTGATCGTGGTAGCTAATTGTCAGCGTGGGGCGGTAGTCGGGCGTCGCGTGGTCGTCGCTGGCAAAGCGGACGTAGCTGCTCGTGCTCACGCTATCGATGGTGGCTTTTACGAGGAGATTGAGCGGCTGGGCGGAGTTGACGGCATCGGCGACGGCGCTCGTGAAGGCAGGGGTGGTCGCAAAGCTAAAGACCGTGCCTGCGGGGGTGCCGGTGGGATCGAGACTGGGCAGCGTGCTAAGCGGCGTGGCAACGTAGTCGCCACTCGCGCCGCTCCCAGTCCAGTTCGTGCTGGCGGGCATGTAGGTGCGGCGCAGCCAGTCGGCGCCGGTGCCGCTGCCATTGGTGGAGGTGATGCCGTCGCCAGTGCCTTCGGTGAAGGTGGTTTGCAGCCGGTGCAGATCGAGCGTGCCTGTGCCGGTGCCCGCGCCGGAGGCGGCGAGTGTGAGGTCGAGCGAGGCCTCGGCGATGAAGCTGCCTTGCAGCGCGAGGGGCATCGGGAAGCTGAGCAGCGTGCGGAAGATGCCACCGCCGTTGCGCCCAATGAGGAGTTGATCGCGTGCGCCTGAGTTCCACGCGGTGCTATCGGCACGGATGAAAGTGGCGGGAGCAGCGGTGCCGGCGACGCCATCGGTGAGCACGAGTTGTTGCGGCGTGGGCGCGACTTCGACCGTGAAATCACGGCTGGTGCTGCCGACTTGATTCGTCGCGGTGCAGCGCAGGACGTAGGTGCCCTGGTCGGCAAAAGTTACCGTCGTGTCGGCGGCGGAGGCATTGGCAAAGGTCGCGGCATCCGGGCCGGAGAGCAGCGTCCAGGCGTAGCTGCTGATCGTGCCATTGCTGGCCGTGACGCTCACGCGAAGGCTGTGCTGCTCATCGGCGATGGAGATCGGCAGCGTGGTGGGACGGGTGAGGGTGACGACCGGATCATCAATGACCGGGAAGCCGGGAATCGGCGTCCACACAAGGTTTGCGCCGGTCGCGGTATGTTGCAGCGCGAAGCTGCCGTAGGTGCTCACGGGCCGCCCACCCGCATCCGCGCTCACGGTGCCGAGCGCGAAGCTGCCGCCGAGACTCGCGCCCGTGGCGACTGGAAAAGTGCGGCTCGTGCGCCAGAAGCTGTGCAGGAAATTCACGGTGCTGCCTGCGCTGTTGAGCATCACGTCAATCTTCGCACCGGCAGTGATGCTGATGGCTCCCGCTGCGATGACTTGATCGCCCGCGAGCAAGTTGCCGCCGAGTTCCCACTGCAACTTACTCGCTGCGCCAAAGGACAGCGTGCTGCCGAAGTTCATCGTGCCCACGCCATCGCCCGGCGCGAGCGTGCCGGTGATCGTCGCCGCCGCGCTCACATTGCCGCGCCCGGCCAGCGTGGCTCCAGCGGCCACGGTCACCGCGCCGGAAGTGTGCGCGCCATTGATGACTAACTTGCCGCCGCTCACCGTCGTCGCGCCGGTGAAAGCGTTTGCGCCATTGAGCGTCCACGTTCCCGCGTCATTCTTCGACACTGTGCCGAGTGTGTTCGTCACGGAGCCATCGGCAACACTGCCATTGATAACGCCATTGCCCGCCCCGCGCAGGTCGAGCGAGCGGCCCGTGAAATTGGGCGCGATGTTCCCCTGAATGGTCAGCGTCCCAGCGTTCGAAGTGATGCGAGTGCTACCCGCGCCGCCGGTCAAAGTGACGCCGCTGCCGATCTCATTGTCGCCTGCTTCATTGATGATCGCGCCGTTCGGATTGCTCGTGGAGATCGCAAACTGCGCAGGCAACACCACCGCGCCCGCCGAGCCATCGAGCCGCAAGGCCGCCGTCGCTGAAGTCGCAGTGATCGACTTCGCGCCTGCGCCGAGCTGCGCCGCATCCGTGATGCGCAGTGAGCCGCTGCCGATCGTCACCGCTCCGGTGAAAGTGTTGTCGCCGGTGAGATTGACCACATCGGTCGCGGCCACACCGCTGATGGTGAGCGAGCCCGTGCCGCTGATGTCATTCGGCACATCGAGCGTGCCGGTGCGGTCGAAGCGCAGCCCGCCGTTATTGAGCACAGGCCCGCTGCCGAGCGTGCCGCTCGCGCCATCGTTGCCGATTTGCAGCGTGCCCGAGCTGATCGTCGTCGTGCCGGAGTAAGTGTTGGTTCCCGCGAGGATGAGCGTGCCGGTGCTGCTCGTGCGCGTGATGCCACCCGCGCCGCTGAGGGCTCCATTGAAGACAAAGGTGCCCGTGCCGTTGGCATTGAAGGTCACGCTGTCATCGAGCGCGATGTCGTTGGCGATGTTGTAGCGATAGCCTGCGGTCGCACCGCTGAGAGTGATGCTCGGCGAAGTCGCGCCATTGCGCACGAGGCGCAAATGATTGCCCGCGATATTCACGATGCTCGTCGCCGTGCCGGTGCCGGCAAAGGTCAGCTTGTTCGCGTCGGTGATGCCGCTGAGATCGTTCGTGGCATTGATCGTGGTCGCCGCGAGCGTCTGGCCGTTGAAGAACTGGATGTCCGCGCCGCGCCCGCTGACAGGCGCGACGTTGCCTTGCCAATTCGCGCTAGTGCTCCAGTTGCCGCTCGTTGCGCTCGTCCAGTTCGTCACCACCGGCGTCGCGCCGATGGTGATCGTCGCCACGTTGCTCGTCGCACCGTCTGTATCGGTCGCAGTGAAGGTGAAACTCTGCGCGCCGGTGAAGCCGGAGGTCAGAGTGAAACGCGCCGTGTGCCCATCGGCAAGCAGGGCCAACGTGCCGCCGATGGCATTGCTCACCGCAAAAGTCATCTGGGTCGCATCGGTCCAATCGTCCGTGACCAGACTGCGCAACTCCACATCCACCGGCGCACCGCCGATGGTGCTGGCACCGCTGCTCTGCGCGACGGGCGCTTCGTTTTGCGCCGTGAGGTTCCACGTATTCAGCGGCGTGATCGTCGGCAAAGTCGCGGGCGGATTTTCCCCCGGCGCGAGCGGCACGAACCACACGGCGAGCGTCGTGTTCGTCACGCCGGTGAGTTGGATGGCGAGCTTGCTGTAGGTGCTGTTCGTGTAAGCCTCCGCCGGGTTTGGCGAGGTAGGCAGCGGCCTCGCTGTGCGCACTGTCCACACGCCGCCACCGCTGACGATTTTGCCCCACAGCCGCTCGGTGCCGCTTTGCAGTGTCACGCTGCTGCCATCGCCGCTGATCGTGGCGGTCGTGCTCGTGTTGACGAAATGCGCGAACCACCAGCACGTCGTCGCGGTGGGATTCACAATCTCATCCTGCACCAGCACCTGCTTGCGATTGTTGAACAACTGGATGCCGCGCTGCACCCGCGTCACGCCCGTGATGTTATTCGTGAGATCCCACACGCCGAAGCTGCGCTGCCCATTCTGCGCGGACTGATAGTGCAGCAGCGGCGCATACGGCGCGTTCCAGATGCGATCCGGATTCGCGGTCGGATTGACGATGAGACAATTATGCCCCTCCGCCCGCCAGCGGTAGTAGTCCCAGCGATCCGCGCCATTCGGATTCGGCGTGGTGGTGTTGTGATTCGGCACCCCGTAGTCTTCGCTGCTCAGATCGACGAACCACTTCACCCCGCGCGCGGCGAGTTGAAACGTTCCGCTCTGCAAATGGCCGTGATCGTAATAAGTGCCGCCCATGCCACCGACGAAGGTGGCCTTCGTGTCCGTCCAGTTTTCCCGCAAGGTCACGACTTCCTGGAACAACTTGTTCGAGCTGTCGGCAGGGCCGCGAAAGGCCGTGTCCGGGTTCAGTCCGGCGGCAGCGGGGGAAATCGTCGTCTCGGGCAAGGTCAGCGCATTGAGCGGGCTGTTGCCGATTTGTCGGCTGTAATCAAACGTCTCCAGCGCGTCAAACCGCCGCGCCCACCAGTTCGCCCAACCAATCGCCGCCTCGCTGCCCGTGCCGATGTCGGAGAAAGTGAATCGCTGGCGTGTATTGCTCGCGATGGTCAGCGGCTCATTCCGCGCCTGCGATACCCCGCCGATGTTGCTGAGTCCGAAAGTGCTGCCCAGGGCGCATTCCATCGCGGGCATCGCCTGGCCGAGATTCCACTTCGAGAAGATGCCGTAGTCCGTGCCTTCATACCAGGCCCCGGCATTTGCGTTCCATTTCTCGATCTTGGACTTAAGGCGCGAGATCGCGCTCCCCATCTTGGCCTCCGCAGCGGATTCGTTGACCGTGCCCACCGCGAGTATCGCCATGAGATGTCCCGCATTGAGGATGACGCCGATGTTGTTCCCGTAGCTGTCGGTCCATCCGGGATTGAAGCCCTTGTTAATCATGCAACTCGTCATCGCGTCCTTCCGCGCCTGCGACCAATACGGATAGAGCCAGTCATAGCCGATCGCGACCACGCCATCCTCCACGCCCTTCCAAGGGTCGGTCCAGTCGCCGTTGGTGATGGAGTTGTTGATGTTGTTCCAAGCCGCTTCGGCATACTGGCTGTCACCCGTGAGCCACCACGCGAGGGCGAGCCGCTGGATGCGGTCCTGAGCTTGCCGCTGGGTGACAGGTGCTGCGGTCAGTTCGCCTGTCGCGCTGTTGATCACGGCCTGCGCCCGCGACTTGGCATTGCTGGCCGTCGCGCTTTGGTATTGCTGCTTGAGCCAAAGGAAGCGCTCCCGCGAAACGCCGAGACGCGGCTGCTCGGTGGCGAGCGTGTTGAAGAAGTTCGAGGTCGAAGGCTGCGCTGTGTCCACACCCGGCATCATCAACACCGTGCCGGGAATGATGCTAAACGCCGCATCGCCCGGCTGCTTCCAAGCCACCGACCAATGATCCGCGCCCGTGTCATCCTTGTGCAATAACTCGACATAGTATCGCTGCCCCGCAACCAACGTGCGCGGAGCCGATTGCTGCGAAGCATTCGCCGCGAAATCACGGAACGCTGTGGCCGTGGTCGTGCTGGCGATGAGCGCCTTGTTTGCCGAGTTGGCATCCGTGCTCAGATAGAGTTGCACCACTTCATCCCCACTGACCGCAAAGGTGTAACTCCCGCTGACCGGAGCGCGGATATAGCCAGTGACCCGCGTGCCATAGCTATCTTCCCAATTCCGCGCCAGGCACTCGAACGACGTGATGAACTCGCGCGATGCCGGCTTGTTCGGATAGTTCGCATTCGAGGTGAGCGACGCGATGCTCGCGCCCGGAATCCCCGTCCACACCTCGCGCATCATCGAGCCACCATTCGGAACCTCCGTCGTCGGATACAGCCGCAGCGTCGGCACCACCTGCCGCGCCTGCGAAGCCGAAGCCCACTCCAGCTTCACCGAGGCATTGCCCGTCTGCTGGATGAACTCTATGCGCACATTCACCCGATGCCCCGCCTTCATCCGCCGCTGTCCCCGCATCTCACCCGTGCCCTGAGCAAAGGTGCGCTGCACGATCAGCTCATCATCCACCCAAAGCCGAGCCCCATCATCCGCTGTGACGAAGAACGTGTATAACTCCGAGTAACCCGCCTCGATCTGCCCCGACCACGCCACCGAGTAAGTCGTCGCCGCCGTGATCGCCGTGCCGGAGGGAATGGCCGTGCCGAAGTTAAAATTGATGCTCGCATCAGTCCGCGTCGTCACCAGAGAGGTGAAGTCTGCCGCATCGTAGTATTTCCCCGTCAGCCCCGTGCCCGTCTGTGCGAGCGCGGAGGTGGAGAGAAAGATGAGCAACCAAAGAAACCTCACGGCAGCACCTCCTCGGTGACGCTCACGCTCACATCATCCACGAACTGCGCGGGGAACCACTCTTGCACTGCCTCCACAGGAAGACGATACGCCGCGATGCTGATCACCAGCACACGAGCCTGCGGCGGCACTTGCAGCGTGAGCTCACCGGCCTCCCATGTCGCGGGATCGTGGTCCACGACGATCATCGTCCGGGCAAAGGCCAGCGGCGCACTTTCGCTGTAACGTTGCTCCCAGAGGTCTTTCGTACTGGCGCTGGCGTCATCGCCAGCAACGGCGGCGATGTGGAAGCGGGCCTGCTTATCCGTGTCGGCATTGAACCATGCCCGAATTCTGACCGTGCGTGCTCCACTGCCCGGCTGCGCGATGACCTGCCAAAGATCCGCTGCCATGTTCTTGCTTCCGGCAAAATCGCCGGTGGTCGATGCGGCCAGGAATTTCAGCATGTGGCGGCCTTCGCGCGGATGGACCCGCCCCTGCGCCTCCACAACGGCGCAAGGATCGCCCGACCATTGCCCGGGCTGCTGTGGCACGCTGGCGTTCGGAATCGGAGAGCCCGCCTCAAAGCCGGCGTCTGCCAGCGGCACTTCTTTCACGGGTGGAAGTTTCGGCGCGGCATACGCCCACACCGCGCCCACCGCGAGGCCACCCATCATCAACCCCGCCGCCGCCGCAACCAAGGGCCGCATCCAGGCGGATCGCGCCGTGGGTGCGAAGGCAGGGACGTCGCCGGGATCCGTCCGCGCATCGGCGTGCGCTGCGAGTGCGACGTCGAGATTCATGCAGTCCAAATACACGGCGCGCAGGTCTGGATCTTCGAGCAGCCGGGCTTCCAGCGCGGATGCTTCTTCCGGCGTGGCGAGCCCGTCGATGTA
>JANPIS010000500.1:0-2797 GCA_031425095.1 Chthoniobacteraceae bacterium | reverse complement strand
GCGATCATGTTGATCGCATTCCCCGTGAGCGTCGGGACGCTGTGGGTCGAAGGCGTCACCGCGCCGATCACGCCCCACGGCGCGAAGTCGATGATCGTCAGTCCGAAGTCCCCGCTGAACGCCATGCGCTCGAGGAACTCGACGCCCGGCACGAGGTCGCCGCAGATCTTGAGCTTCTCGATCTTGTGATCCAGCCGGCCGATCTTTGTCTCGTTGAATTCAATCGTGCCCCACTCCTGCGCCTTGGCCACGCACATCTTGCGGATCACCTGGATCGCCTTGCGCCGCGCGGAGACCCCGAAGTCGCGCAGCTTTTCAAAGGAGCGATGCGCCGCCTCGCAGGCGTCTTCCATCTTCTCATAGACTCCGAACTGGCTCGGGCCGCTGGAGGCCACCTTAGTCTGCGTCTGGAGCCGCGCGAGCACTTCGCTCACGACTCGGGAGACAAGTTTGTCGTCGATATTGGTCATACTAAGTTTGCCGCAGAAGATTAAGAGAGGGCGCCGAGCTAAGTGCCGGGCAGTTATTTCGCCTTGTAGAGGATGCGCTTGCCGATATCGACGGTGTCCACGAGGCCGATCACGACGGCATCGACGGGCGAGTCTTTGTCATCGGCCGCCAGGCGCGCGGAGCTGCCTTGCACGACGAGGACGATTTCGCCTTCGCCCGCGCCGAGGCTGTCCACGGCGACGAGCGTGCTCGTGCCGGGTTTCCAGTCGCCGCCCTTCGCGGAGTCGATCACGAGGGGACGCACGAGGAGAAACTTATTCCCCGTCATCTTCGCGTTCTTCTTCGTCGCGACGACGCTGCCTTCTACGCGGGCCAGGATCATGGCTGGAAAGCGCGAGCCTTACTTGGCCTTGGGAAGGACTGCGGGAAGATCGTTGTGCGGACGGGCGATGACGCTCACGCTGACGATTTCGCCGAGGGACTGCGCGGCGTTTTTGCCAGCTTCGGTCGCGGCCTTGACGGCGGCGACATCGCCGGTGACGCAGACGGTCACCATTGCGTTGCCGACTTGGGTCATGGGGCCGACGAGTTCGACGTTTGCCGACTTCAGCATTGCGTCAGTTGCTTCGACGAGCGCGATCAGTCCGCGCGTTTCGATCATTCCAATTGCTTGTTGAGCCATAGTGTTAGTGGGTGGGTTGTTAGTTGAGCGTTGAGAGTTTTGCCCAAGCGTTGCGGGCGATGATGAGTTCTTCGTTGGTGGGGATGACGCGCACTTCGATCTTCGATCGTGGCGTGGAGATCACGGCCTCGGTGGCGCCGGTCTTGTTATTGGCGTCGCGGTCCAGTTCGAGGCCGCAGAAGTCGATGTTGGCGCAGATCTGTTCGCGGAGGGATGGGTTATTTTCGGCGATGCCGGCGGTGAAGATCAGGACGTCGGCGCCGTTCATCTCGACGAGGAACTGGCCGATGAACTTCCGGATCTGCCCGCTGAAAACATCGAGCGCGATTTTTGCGTCAGTATTTCCGGACTGGGCGGCGGTGAGAATGTCGCGGATGTCGCCGGTCGCGAGGCCGGACAAGCCTTTCAGGCCGGACTGTGAGGTGAGCGCCTTTTCCACCGCGTCGATACCGAGGCCGAGATCGCGGGCGAGATAGATGAGCGCGAAGACATCGAAGTCGCCTACGCGATTGTTTTGCGGCAGGCCACTCTGCGGGGTCATGCCCCAGCTCGAGTTGATCGCTTTCCCATCGCGCACGGCGGCGATGGAAGAGCTGCCGCCGAGGTGGCACGAGATGATGCGGAGCTTATCGGTGCCGCGGAGTTCCGCGCAACGCTGTGAGACGAAGCGATGGCTCGCGCCGTGGAAGCCGTAGCGGCGGATGCCGTATTTGGTCTCCCATTCGCGCGGCACAGGGTAGCGCACATTTTCCACCGGCACATCATCGTAGAAGGCGGTCTCGAAAGTGCCGATGCACGGCAACTTCGGATGCGACTTGTGGAAGCTGCGCACGGCGGCGACGTAGGGTGGGTTGTGCGCCGGGAGGAGCGTGTTGATCTCCTCCATCGCCTTGAGCACGGGCTCGGCGAGCACTTGCGTGCCCGAGATGCCGCGAGCCATCACCGGCTTGAAGCCAACGGCCGCGAGACCTTCGAAGCCGCCGAGCAATTTCTCGACAAGCGCGATGGCTGCGCCGTGATCGGGCAGTGCCGCTGAGCCTTTCTGCTCAGGCTCGCTGCCGATCTGCGCTTTCCACGGAGCATCCGCGCTGCCGATGCGCTCGACGCCACCCTTCGCCAGCACGCGCTCGGTGGGCATCTCGATCAAGCGGAACTTGAACGAGGTGCTGCCGATGTTGGCGACGAGGATTTTGTTGGGCGACATCTGACGAGGAGACGAAGTGCTCGCTTTCGCGAGGGATTATTGGGTCGGCGACAGGAATGTCGCCGCTCCCTGGCTACTTCGCGGCGGGTTTGCCTCCGAGGAATTTACCGAGACCCTGAAGGTCGTCGTGCGGACGCGGGATCACGTGCACGGCGACGACTTCGCCGATCGCACTCGCGGCGGTGGCGCCAGCTTCGACCGCGGCTTTCACGGCAGCGACGTCGCCTTTCACAAAGACGCTCACGTAGCCCGAGCCGACTTTTTCCCAACCCACGACTTCGACGTTGGCTGCTTTGAGCATGGCGTCCGTCGCTTCAAATTGCGCGACGAGACCCTTGGTTTCGATCATTCCGATTGCTTGTCCGGCCATAATGGTAAGTAGGTTTCTAAATTAGGAGATGAAGAGTTTCAGGAGGTCCGGCGAAGGCCGGGCGATGACGTGGGAAGCGACGAGGTTGCCG
>JANPIS010000499.1:0-1598 GCA_031425095.1 Chthoniobacteraceae bacterium | reverse complement strand
TGCTCGACAACGAAAAACAGGTCGCCCGCAATCTGGCCCGCCAATTCACCGTGTACGCCACGGGCGCCGCGGTGCGCTTCGCGGATCGTGCGGAGATCGAACAGGTGCTCGAACACGCCAGCGCCAAACATTTCGGCGTCCGCAGCCTTATTCACGAAGTCGTGCAGAGTGAACTTTTCCGAAACAAGTAAGCGCACCTTTCACCATGAATCCCTCGTCCTTCATCTCCACCCAGCGCGCCCTGTCCCGCCGCAGCTTCCTGCGCGGAGCGGGCATCGTGCTTTCGCTCCCTTTTCTTGAAGCGATGCGGCCCGCTTTCTCCCGCGCCGCCGCGACCGCGGCGACGCCCCGCCGGATGCTCGGCATCTGCAACAATCTCGGGCTCGTTCCAGAGTTCTTTTTCCCAAAGGAAAGCGGACGCGGCTACCAGGCCTCGCAGTATCTTGAGCACCTCGAGGCGCATCGCGGGGACTTCACCGTCTTCAGCGGCGTGTGGCATCCCGACGTGGATGGCGGACATCCCGCGGACAATTGCTTCCTCACCGCCGCGCCGCATCCGGGCAGCGGCGGCTTTCGCAATACGATCTCGCTCGATCAATACATCGCCGAGCGCATCGGCCACCTCACGCGTTTCCCGTCGCTCACACTCGGCGTGAATGTGCAGCAAGGGATGCGCAGTTTGTCGTGGACCGGCTCGGGCGTGCTCATCCCGTGCGAGGAAAAAGCGTCGGATGTTTTCAAGCGCATGTTCATGCAGGGGACGAAGGCGGAGATGCAGACGCAGATGCGCAAATTGCAGCTCGGCGAGAGCATTCTCGATGCAGTGGCCGCCCAGGCGAAGGATCTCCAGCGCACCGTCGGCACGCGCGACCGCGAGCGGCTCGACCAGTATTTTTCCAGCGTGCGCGACCTCGAGCAGCGGATGAAGATGTCGCGCGAGTGGGAGCGCAAACCGAAGCCGACGGTGACCGCAACCGTGCCGCTCGATCCTGAAAGCCCGCGCGAGTACATGGAGAAAGTGAAGCTGATGTACGACATGGCGCGGCTGGCCTTTGAGACGGACTCCACGCGCTCCGTGTCGCTGCTCCTCGACAGCGTGAACTCCCCCGCCATCGAGATCGAAGGCGAGCACATCACCGACGGCTACCACAACCTCTCGCACCACGGAAAATCCGAGAAGAAGCTGAGCCAGCTCAAGGCCATCGACGAATGGCACATGAAGCTGCTCGCGAACCTTTTCACCGAACTCAAGAGCGTGTCGGAAGGTGGCGAGACGCTGCTCGATCGCACGATGATCCTCTACGGCTCGAACCTCGGCAACGCGAACACCCACGTGACGACGAATCTGCCCACGATTTTCGCCGGCGGCGGCTTCCGGCACGGCCAGCACCTCGCCTTCGACCGGGAGCACAACTATCCCCTGCCGAATCTCTTCGTCTCGATGCTCCAGCGGATGGGGATCGAAGCGGAGAAGTTTGCCAGCAGCACGGGTACGATGCGCGGGCTGGAGATGGCCTGAGGTCCGGGAAGTGTGGCGGATCGCGTGCTCCCCGCTTGGCACCGCCTTCCGCAGTTGGCACTGTCCCGCCACATGGCCC
>JANPIS010000498.1:0-2542 GCA_031425095.1 Chthoniobacteraceae bacterium | reverse complement strand
GCCCGCATCTGGGTGGCGACGCGAGGCCAGCTGAAATCCAGCGCCTTCTGGCGCGCCGCTTCCCGTCGGGAAAGTCCAATGCTCCGGTCTTTCGCGAAGGCCTCCAGAAACTCGACGACCTCCGTGACCGCTCCGTTGGCGAACAGCCAGCCGCAGGTCTCATCGACATAATCGGACATGCCGCCGGTGCGGTTCGAAATCACGGGTGTACCGCAGGCCAGCGACTCGAGGGCGGCATTGGTCGCAGTGGCGTCGGTCACGGGCAGGAGCAAGGCGTCCGCGGAGGCGTAGAGGCGCACGAGGCTGTCCTCGGGCAGGCGCTGGTGCAGCGTCACAGTCGGTGCCTGCGCGGAGAGAGGCAGGTCATATTCCCTCGCGACAATGTCGAAGGTGACCGGCAGGCCGCGACTGCGGCACTGGTCGATAATGCGGTCGAGTGCCGCCCAGTCGCGCATGTGTTCACCGACGGTCAGGATCCGCAGCGGGCGGTCCGCTCCGGGCGATTCCATCGGATGGAATCGGTCCGTATCAACGCCGTGCGGAACGTACACCACCCGGTCCGCACCGAGCCATCGTCGGAGATCCGGCAATTGGCATCGGGAGACGACGACCGCGGCATCGATGCCTGGGAGGAGAGAAGTCTGCACCTGCTCAAAACGCTCCCGCATCCGACGGGTCGGAATGTGAAAGCTGACGATCAACGGAGCGCGCAAGAGCTTCCTCCTCCGCAGCAGAAGATCGAGTTGGTTTTCCCCATAGAGCACATGGACCGCATCGATTCGCTGGAACCAACTCCGGACGATCACACTCGCCTCGGCGAACCAGTCCACGTAGTGGTAATCGAGCAGGTAACTCCGGTAGCGCGGGAATCGCCACCAGATGAACTCTTCGATCTGCCGCAGCACGCTTTTCCCGGTCCGGCGCGTGATGATCGTAGCGCCAACGTCTTTGGCCAGACGATCGTAACCGCCCGAAGCGGTGTGATGTTCCCATCGCTTCACCAGGCAGACGATCTGGAGCGGTCGCTCGTCTGGAGTTGAATTGGATGTTTGGTTCAGAAGCTTGCCCTCGTGAGTCGTTCTGCGCGATTTCAGCAGGAGGTGCCGCGGGGACGCTTCACCGGGGGCTCCCGAGATTCGCCGACTGGTAGAGGCCGGCATAAAAGCCACCCCGAGCGACGAGGTCCGAGCCGCGGCCTTCTTCGACGATGGTGCCGTTGGCGAGGACCACGATCTTATCGACGCCATGGATGGTGGCGATGCGGTGCGTGATGATGAGGGTGGTGCGGCCGCGCATAAGCTCCTCGATGGTGTGCATGATTGCGGACTCGGTGGTGGGATCGAGGGCGCTCGTCGGCTCGTCGAGGATGAGGACCGGTGCGTTTTTCAGAAAGGCACGGGCGATGCCGATACGCTGCCGCTGGCCGACACTGAGGTGGCCTCCGCGTTCGCCGACCTGCGAGCGGTAGCCATCAGGCGTGGCCATGATGAACTCGTGCGCCTGAGCACGCTTCGCGGCTTCGACGATCTCCGCCTCGGTCGCGTCGGGCCGGCCGTAGGCGATGTTTTCGCGGATGGTCGTGGAGAAGAGCAGGGTGTCCTGGAGCACGATGCTGATGTGATCGCGCAGGGATTTCTTGGTGATCGCGCGGAGATCCACGCCGTCGAGCAGGAGCCGACCGACGGTGGGATCGTAGAAACGCGGGACCAGCGAGAGCAGCGTGGACTTGCCCGCGCCGGTGCCGCCGACGAAGGCCACGGTTTGCCCGGGCTCGATGCGCAGATTCACGTCGTGTAGGATCTGCCTCTCGCTCGTGTACCCGAACGCGGCGTTTTCAAAGACGATCGCGCCGCGCGCCGAGGTGATGACCTTCGCATCCGGCGCATCCGGAACGTCGTTCTCCCTGTCGAGCACCTCGAAACACCGCGTCGCGCCGGCAGCCGCACCTTGGAACGCCCAGGCGATATGTGTGAGCGCTTCGAGCGGCTGGTAGAGCATCAGCAGCAGCGTGGAGAGATACCAGATCTGGCCCACCGTCAGCCGGCCATCCATGACGTGCAGCGCGCCGAAGTAATACATCGCCGCAGAGCTTGCGGCGATCAGCGTGCCGACGATCAGCGCGCTCTTCATCGAGGTGGCGTTGAGCTGGATATTTGCCGCGAGGCTCTCCCGCGCGCTGGTCTGGAACTGCTCCACTTCATCCGCCTCGCGCCCGAAGGCCTGGACCATCTTCACCGAGCTGAGGCCTTCCTGCGCGACGGTGAGGACGTTGCTTTCGCGCTCCGCGACCCGCGTGGACTCGTCGCGGATGCGTTTCGCGTAGAGGTAAATGACCAGCACCATGAAGGGGATGACGCAGAGCGAAAGCAGCGCGATGACCGAGTCGAAGTACCACATCGCGGCGAAGGTGCTGACGAGCGAGATGGCGCTTTGGAAGATGAAGAAGCCCTTGCTGTAGAAGGACTGGATGCTCTGCGAATCGTAGGCGACGCGGAAGCTGCTGTCGGCGCTCCGGCGTTGATCGTGGAATTTCAGCGGCAGC
>JANPIS010000497.1:0-4367 GCA_031425095.1 Chthoniobacteraceae bacterium | reverse complement strand
CAATCGGCGGTAATCCCGGACCGGTAATCACAACACACTCAGGAGGCCGGGGTGGGCGGTTGTAGATCATGCCTTCACTGGAAGATCGAAGCCCGTCCCAGGTCATCCGCCCGTGACCTAATGGGGGAACGGGAACACCGTCGCGACGACACTGGCGGGGCAATCTCCTTGGCGCTTCGGAACTGACGGCTGAGTCGTTCCGGAGCGCCTTCTTTTTTCGGCAAGCCATCGCGCGATGGCGAGAAAGAGCTTGCCGGGTCTTTTCTCTGCCAGCGAATCTGCACGCCCTACTCCTATGAAAAACGTTCGTCTCGGCATCGTCGGTCTCGGCAACATCGGAAAATTCCACACAGGCTATTTGCTCGACGGAAAAATCTCGCGGTGCGAGCTGGCGGCGGTGAGTGATGCGTTTGCGCCAAATCTGGAGCCGTTCAAGGCGAAGGGGATCGCGACGTTCGACAAGTGCGAGGACATGATTCGCTCGGGCAAGATCGACGCGATCGTGGTGGCGACGCCGCACTTTCTCCACACGACGCTCGGCATCGATGCGCTCCAGAATGGCCTGCACACAATGATCGAGAAGCCGATCTCGGCGCACAAGGCGGACGCGGAGAAACTCTTCGCCGTTGCGAAGGAACATCCGAAGCAGGTTTTCGCCGGCATGTTCCAGATGCGGGTGGAGCCGCGCTATCTGAAGATCCGTCAGCTCATCGAGAAGGAACTCGGCGAGCTCGTGCGGATCAACTGGATCATCACCGACTGGTTCCGCACCGAGGCCTACTACGCGAGCGGCGGATGGCGCGCGACGTGGAAGGGCGAGGGTGGCGGCGTGCTGCTCAATCAATGCCTGCACCAGCTCGACATGCTGCAGTGGCTCTGTGGGATGCCCAAAAGCGTGCGCGGCTTTTGTCAGCTCGGGCAGTTCCACGACATCGAGGTGGAAGACAACGTGACCTGCTACATGGAGTGGGCGAATGGCGCGACGGGCGTCTTCATTTCCTCCACCGGCGAAGCGCCCGGCAGCAATCGCCTCGAGCTCTGCGGCACGCGCGGCAAGGTCGTGCTTGAGAATAACAAGCTCGCCTTCACCCGCAACGACGCGGACATGATCGAGTTCAGCAAGACCGTGAAAAGTGGCTTCGCGAAGCCTGAGGTGTGGAATGTGGACGTGCCTTTCGACAACGCACCGAACGCCCACGCGACGCTGATGCAGAACTTCGTGGACGCGGTCCTCGACGGCACGCCGCTCATCGCGCCCGGCTACGAAGGCATGGGCTCGGTGGAACTCGCGAACGTCCTGCTTTATTCCTCGCTCCTCGGTCAGACGGTGGACCTGCCGATGGATGGCAAAGCCTGGGAAGCGAAGCTCAACGAACTCATCGCAGGCTCGAAGAAGGAGAAGAAGGTCGTGAAAGTGCAGACGGACGATTTCACGAGTTCCTTCCGGCGCTGATCTGGAGACGGACACTGCGTCTTCTCTTTCGCGAAGGGACTTGGAGGTTTTTGATTATGATGAGCTCTCTATGAAATCGCATTCTTCGCCATGAAACGAGCCCTCGTATTCTCCTTCTGCATCCTCGTCCTCGCCGCATCGAGCGCCCCCGCCGCCGCCGCTCCGCGGCCCAATCTCATCTGGATCCTGGCCGACGATCTCGGCTACGGCGATCTCGGCTGCTACGGCCAGAAGGTGATTCAGACTCCGCACCTCGATCGGATGGCGCGTGAGGGACTCCGCTTCACCCATTTCTACTCCGGCGCCACGGTGTGCGCTCCTTCCCGCAGTGTGTTGATGACTGGTCTGCATCACGGGCACACCCGGGTTCGCGGTAATGCCGGGCAGACGAACCCCGCCGCGCAGGCTCTGCGCGACGGCGACGTCACGGTCGCGCGAGTGCTGAAGGATGCGGGCTACGCGACGGCGCTGATCGGCAAGTGGGGTCTCGGCGATGTCGGTGCGGCCGAGAGCGGGCTCCCGCACAAACAGGGCTTCGACCGTTTCTTCGGCTTCCTCAACCAGCAACACGCGCACAATCATTTTCCCGATTACCTGTGGGACGGAGAGAGTCAGCGCGCTCTGCCGAATGTCGTGACGCGGGTGGGGGAGAGCGGTGCAGGCTACGCCACGGAAGCCCGAGTTTATGCCGACGATCTCTTCGCCGAAGAGGCGATCAAGTTTGCGACGGTGAATAAAGAGCGCCCGTTCTTCCTTTACTGGAGCATGGTCGTGCCGCACGCGAACAACGAGCGGACCCGCGCACTCAAGGACGGCGCGGAAGTGCCGGACTATGCGCCCTACGCGGATCGCGACTGGCCGAATCCCGACAAAGGCCAGGCCGCGATGATCACGCGACTCGATGGATACGTGGGCCGCATGCTCGCGGAACTCCAGCGCCTCGGCATCGCCGAGAAGACGCTCGTGATCTTCACCAGCGACAACGGTCCGCATGACGAGAGCAATCACGACCTCACGCGCTTCCAGCCGAGTGGTTCCTTCAGCGGGATCAAACGCAGCCTGACCGACGGCGGCATCCGCGTGCCGTGCATCGCGTGGTGGCCCGGGAAGGTGAAGCCCGGCGGAGAAACTTCACATGCGTCATACTTTGGCGACTGGATGGCGACGGCGGCGGAACTGGCGGGAGCCCAAGCGCCGCCCAATCTCGATTCCATCAGCTTCGTCCCGACGCTCCTCGGAGCGGCGGAGCAGCCGGCGCACGAGTTTCTCTACTGGGAATTTCACGAAGGTGGCTTCAAGCAGGCCGCCTTGTATCAAGGCCGGTGGAAGGGCATCCGCAGCGGTGGTCCTGATGCTCCCGTCGTGCTGTATGATCAGCAGAACGACGTGGCCGAAAAGCGCGACGTCGCTGCGGAGCATCCGGAGATCGCGGCAAAGATCGGCGCCTACCTGAAGACCGCGCGCAGCGCATCACCGGAGTGGGAGCCGCGCTGGGGCGCCGGCAAGAAGCAGGCAGAGTGAGGGCTTGAGCCTCGGGCCGTGGCGACAGACCTGTCCGTCCACGATTTTTTTGCGAGCGGTTCCTTACACTTCGTGGAGTCCGCGGTCATGCTCTCGGCATCGCGCTCTCGATGATTCCCCTATGAAAACTCACGCACTCCTCGTCGCTGCTCTGCTCTGGGTCGGCAGCGTCCTTCACGCCGCGCCCGCGCCGCTTTTCGATGGCAGGAGCTTCGCTGGATGGGAAGGTGACACGACGTCGGTCTGGCGCATCGAAGAGGGTGCGCTCACCGCAGGTTCGCTGGAACGGAAGCAGGAGAAGAATGACTTTCTTGCGACGGTGAAGGAATACCGCGACTTCGAGCTCACGCTGAAGTGGAAGCTCGAGGGCACGCAGGGCTTTGTGAATGGCGGCGTGCAGTTTCGCTCGAAGCGCATTCCGAATGATCACGAGGTCATCGGTTACCAGGCGGACCTCGGCGCGGGCTACGATGGCGCGCTGTATGATGAGAGCCGGCGGAAGAAGATCCTCGCGAAGCCGACGCCGGAAGTGCTGGCGAAAGCCCGGAAACCATTGGGTGAGTGGAATGACTACCGCATCCGCGCGGAAGGCCCGCGGATTCAGATCTGGCTGAATGGGGTGCAGACGGTGGACTTTACGGAGACCGAGCCGGACATCGCGATGACCGGTCTGATCGCGGTGCAGATCCACGGCAACGCCACATCGATCGTGCGCTACAAGGATCTGCAGATCGAAGAACTGCCTGCGCCCGCGGCGAAGGCGCCACAGGCCTTCCAGCTCGCGCCGAATGACACGATCGCGCTGGTCGGTGGTTCGAACATTGAGCGCACGCGCTTCAATGGATTTCTACAGACGCATCTCGTCGCCGGGGATCCGAGCGCGAAGGTCCGCGTGCGCAACTTCGGGTGGGAAGGCGACACCGTCTTCGAGCAATGGCGCGATGATGGCAACACGGAGAAGCTCGACGCGCGGCGGGCGCAAGCGGAGCGGCGGCTTGAGCGCGAGACGGGTTCGACAAGCTGGCGGCAGCAGCGCGACTGGCGGGAGCAACTGAGCGAGGCGGGCGCGACGGTCGTGATCGCGCAGTTTGGCCAGATGGAGTCGCTGAATGGCGTCGAGCAGCTGCCGCAGTTCATCGCGGCATATGAGCAGCTCATCGCGGAGTTTGCGGACGGTGGGCGGCGGGTGGTGCTGGTGGCTCCGGTGGCGTTTGAAAAGCCTTCGGCGCCGAAGGTGCGGGACCTCTCGGCGCGCAACGCAGACCTCGGCGCTTACCAGAAAGCGATCCGCGATCTCGCGGCCCGCCTCGGCTTGCTCTTAATCCCGATTGATCGCGAGGGAGCGGATCGCGGTGCCCTGACGGAGAATGGATTTCAGCTCAGCGAGGAAGGG
>JANPIS010000496.1:0-2294 GCA_031425095.1 Chthoniobacteraceae bacterium | reverse complement strand
GCTGGCGGCAAACGACGGCGTCGCGATGCAGGCAAACTATCTCGGGCGCGACTGGGCGGGTGCGCTGTTTGCAGGCAGCTTCGATGATGTGCGCTTTTACAATGTGGCGCTGACCGCTGCCGAAGTGCGCGAGGAACGCGTCCGGAGGGGCGATCTGCTCGGACAGTTTTCACCCACGGTTGCGACGGATTTCAACGGCACCAGCACCACGGCCGAAAGCGGCGTGCGCAACGGTCGCGTGCGCACGCTGAGCGCGTGGGTGAAGCCACGCACCTCGGGCGATGTCACCAATTACGAGGCCATCTTCGACGGCGACGACGAGCGGGGCGGCGCGCAGGGAGGTGGCATCGGCCTGGATGCCGGCAAGTGGGTGGCGCGGCTCGATGGCTTGGGAAATTGGGCCACCAACGTGAACGCCACGCTGGGCAAATGGCAGCACGTCGCGCTGGCTTTCAATGGCACGACCGCGACGCTTTTCATCAATGGCGTGCAAGCCGCCACCCGCAGCTACACCGGCCCCGCGAGCGAGGACGCCGCCGCGGGCAAGTGCTACCGCATCGGCTATTCGCAGACGGAGGAGGACACGGCGACACGGCAGTTCTTCGACGGCTGGATCCTGAACGCACGCATCCACGATCGCGCGCTGACTGCCGCCCAGATCGTGCTCGACAGCGATGGCGACGGCTTCACCGACAGCCTCGAAGCGGACTTCGCATCCGATCCGCTCAACCCGCAAAGCCAGCCCCCGCAGTGGGTGGTTTCGGGAAAGGTCACGGACACCGCCGGCGCGGCGCTCTCCGGCGCGACCGTTTATTTTGCCGACAGCCCGAATGCCGCCGTCAACGCCACGCTCCTCGCCACCACCGATGGCGCGGGCAACTACAGCCGCGTCGTGACGCCGGGCACCTGGTATGTCGTCGCGGCGGGAACGGGTTTCAATGCAGGCACCGAGCGGACGGTGGTCGTGTCATCGGCAAACGTCACGGGCATCGACTTCTCGCTCGCTGCGTATGCGCGCGTGAGTGGTCGCATCACGCTGCGCAACACCGGGGGCGCGGCCGCCGGGGCGCTCGTCTATTTTTCACGCAACAGCAGCGCGGCCGCGAGCCCTGCATTCACCGCGACCGCCGATGGCAGCGGCAACTACACCCGGCCACTGCCAGACGGCCCGTGGTATGTCGCCGCAGGTGGCGCGAGCTTTTACACCTCCACCGACAAGACCATCACGCTCGGCGGCGGCGACGTGGGCGACATCGATTTCGCGCTCAATGTGCGCAACATCCCACGCACTGCGGATCTGCTTTTCTCCGCACTGACCGAGAGCCTGCCCGCCAGCGGCAGCACGGGTAACTGGCCCACGTTCCAGCCCACAGGCCAGAACCTGACGATGATGGGCTCGCCGGTGGTCGAAGTGGTGAATGGCGTGAAGTGGGTGGGGCAATCGTACCCCGATGGCGATGGCTTCCGGCAGGGCACCTACAGCAGCAACATCGCGATCAATGGCGCGACCATCGTGGTGGCCGTGAAGCCGATGCGTAATACGACCGGCACCAGTTGGACCTCGATCGTCGATCTCTTCTACAACCGGCTCGTGCTCGGAATCCGCAACAGCACCGGACAGATCGATGTCTGGCGCAACGGCACCTTCGCTGGTGGCAGTGCCGCCAATGCGATTCCCGACGGCCAGCCCACCATCCTCAGCCTCGTGGTGCAGCCCACGGGCCAGTTCAAGGTCTTCGCCAACGGCACGCAGATCATGGACATCACGAGCACGAGCACGATGACCTCGCTCGTGCCGAACATCCCCGGCACGTATGCAAACGCGCTCAACGTCGGACGCAACAACCCGGACGGCTGGACTACGTTCAACGGCAACATCGGCGACGTGTTCGTTTACAAAGTCGCGCTCTCGACCGCCGAGCGTCAGCAGATCGAGGCCGACCTCATGCCACGCTTCGTCGCCACCGAGCACACCATCACCGCCAGCGCCGGAGTCGGAGGCACGATCAATCCGACCGGCGCGGTCGCCGTCGCTCCCGGCAGCGCGCAGACTTTCACCCTCACTCCGCTGCCCGGCTACCGCATCGCCGACGTGCTCGTGAACGGCACCAGCCAGGGCGCGATCCCGGGCTACACGTTTAGCAACGTCACCAAGAATCGGACGATCAGCGTCAGCTTCGCCGCGCTCACCGCAAGCGACCAATGGCGCATCCAACACTTTGGAGCCTACCCCAACAGCGGCAATGCAGCCGACCTCGCCGACCCGGAAGGTGACGGTCTGACAAATCTCGCGG
>JANPIS010000495.1:0-9194 GCA_031425095.1 Chthoniobacteraceae bacterium | reverse complement strand
CCAGTCGTGCTCGTGCCCGTCGCAGTAGATCACCACCCAGTCGCGGGTCTTCTCCTGCTCGTGCGCGTGCGCCGTGTTGGAGAAAAGCACCGTGTAGTGATGCTCACCGCGAGTGGTGTGCAGGATCGGGAGCCACGCCTCGCCAGAGGGATTGAAGCGGCGCGGCGCGATTTTCTTCAGCCCACCGGCCGCCGCCTCCCGGCGATACTCGGCATCCACGTCGAGCAGTTCGGTCACCGACGGCTCGTGCTTCTCGACCCCATTGTGGGCAGGCGGACGCACGCGACCCAGCCTTTGGGCGAGCGAGTCGCGGATGCCGGTCAGACGCTTTGCGCCCACGCCCGCCAGCGTTTCGAGCCGTCCATCATGCGCCGCCATCTCGAGTTCCTCCAGCGTCTCGATCCCGAGATCGTCATGGATCTTTGCGGCGAGCACCGCTCCGATGCCCGGCACGGAACTCAGCAGATGCCACGGATCGCTCGCGCCACGCAGCCGCTCCAGCATCGCGAGCCTTCCGTGCAGGAGGATGTCACGAATCGATCGCGCAATGCTCATGCCGATGCCCGGCAGCTTTTCCAATCCGTCCAGGCCTTCCTTGGAAAATATCTCCGAGGCAGGCTCGGAGTGTGTCTGCAAAGTCTCCGCCGCGCGGTGATAGGCCTCCGCGCGGAAGCGATTCGCACCTTGCTCGGCGAGAATGCGCGCCGCTTCTTCGAGGCGGTCGGCGATTTGGCAATTGAAGGTCTTCGGCATGGCTTGGCGTGTCCCTCTGCAAGCGGAAGACTCGCCTATTGGGCAGCCGCACGCTACGCGCCCTTTGAGTTTCTCCGCCCGGAATTTGTCCGCGGAAAAATGCCGTGGGGTTCGACGCCGCGGGCAACTCATGGCGAGGATCGGACAAGTGATGGTTCGCACACAAAGACGGAGGATGCGATCCTCTTCCCATGACGAAATGCCTGCTCGGCGTGCTCACGCTGGTCCTGGCCTCGGGCTGCGCGGGGCCAGCGCTTGGTGATCGGCGCCTCAACACCGTCGAGCGGATGATGTGGTCCACCTATCCGCTCGCGACGCCGAAGGGGATGGGCACGGGGTTCGTCGTGGGGTGTCGGGATGCGCGGGCTCCGGGTCGGATGACGCCGGTAGTCGTGACCTCGGTCCATGTCATTGAGTCCGTGGGCCGTGGTCCTTTGGCTTTCGCCGTTCGGATGCCTGACGAGCTGGGCGAGCCCGAGGCGTTCGCCGTGCGCTATCAACCGCGGCGTGGGCGCGAGCGCTTCTACGTGCGTCACCCACGGCAGGATCTGGCCGCTTTCGCGTTGAAGTTACCCGAAGCCGCTGCGGACCTCATCCCGCTGCACTCGTTTCTCGATGAAGGATCCGTCGCCAGCCGCTCGGAGACGTTGCGCGCAGGCGCCGAGGTGTCGTTCCTCGGATTTCCGGAGGTGCTGCCCGGCACCGCGGGCGCGTTTCCCATTCTGCGCACGGGCCGGGTGGCCTCGTATCCGGTGGGCTCGGCGGGTGCGCAGGGGTTGTTTCTCATCAATGCCGATGTCTATCCCGGCGACAGCGGCGCGCCCGTTTTCACGACGGGCCGCGGAGGTCGGCCGGAACTGGTGGGGATGATCATTCGCCGCGTTGGCGCGGATCAGCGTGCCTTTTCCCATCTCGCCATCGCGGTGGATGCGCAGGCGATCCGCGAGACGCTGCAGCTCGTCGCGGAGCGCGAGAGCAAAGTCGTCGGTTCGCGTGGACAAGATCGGCCCAACGTTCGGCAAGCCCCGCGTAGCAGCGGGACACACGCGCGGTAACTTTGATCCACGATGAAAACTGAAACCGACCTCGGTGCCCGGCGCGACCGGCTGATGCACGAGCACATTCACGATCCCTACAAGACTCCGCGCAAACTTCCGGAGCCGACCGTCTGTCCCGGCTGCGGCGCGGTCTATCACCAAGGCCGCTGGCAGTGGCTGAAGCCCGCGCCAGCCAACGCGCATCAGACCTCCTGCCAGGCCTGCCACCGCATGCGCGACCGGTATCCGGCCGGTCTCATCGTGCTGCGGGGAAGCTTCGTCCGCGATCACCATGCGGAACTCCTCCAACTCGCGCGACATCATGAGGAAGCGGAGAAGAAACTGCATCCGCTCCATCGCATCATGCGGGTGGAGGAAAACCGCGAGAGCATCATGATCGAGACGACCGATCTGCATCTGCCGCACCGCATCGCCGATGCGCTGGAGCACGCCTTTCACGGCGAGCTCAAAGTGCATTACGACCAGGAAGGTTACTTCATCCGCGTCGAATGGCAGCGGGAGTCGTGATCGGACCTTCCAAAACTCAACCCCACCAAAACCATGCTCGCCAAATATCACATCGAATACGCGGTCCCCTTCCAACGCCACGACCAGCCACACCATCACCTGACCAATGATCCTGTTGCCTGCGAAGAGTTCCTCACCGAACTGCTCGAGCGCGGCTTTAAGATCACGGGCATGTCGCACGAGGGTGTGGCGCTGCCGAAGGTGGACTTTGATCGAATGATCAAGACCGCCGCCGGGGTGCTCGCGACCAAGCACATCTGCAAGTCGCTCGGCATCGATTCCGCCGAAGCACACCATCGCTTTGGATCGCCCGCCTAGCGGTAGCCACGTTGGGATTTCTGCCCGCGATGGTTCCCAGCGTTGGAGGCCTTGTTGTGAGACACGCTGAAGCGCACCGAACCCACCGTGTCGGATGGCTTCGAGCGGCCGTGCTCGGGGCTAATGATGGCATCGTTTCCACGGCCAGTTTGATCGTGGGCGTGGCTGCGGCCGAATCGGGCCGCGCTGCCGTTTTGGTCGCGGGTGTGGCCGGCCTGGTGGCCGGCGCGATGTCGATGGCTGCTGGTGAATATGTTTCCGTCAGTTCCCAATCCGATACGGAGAACGCCGACCTCGCTCGGGAACGTGGCGAACTGGCCACGGATCGAGCACGGGAACACGCCGAATTGGCTGCCATCTACGTCACGCGGGGACTCGACGAGAATCTCGCTGATCAGGTCGCCACCCAGTTGATGGCCAAAGATGCTCTCGGCGCGCATGCACGGGACGAACTGGGCATTTCCGACACGCTGAGCGCGCGACCCGTGCAGGCGGCGCTGGCTTCGGCGGCCACGTTCGCCGTGGGCGCGGCCATGCCGCTCCTGCTCGTCGTCTTCGTGCCCATCTCCGCGCTTGTCTGGACGGTCTCGGGCAGTTCCCTGTTCTTTCTCGCGCTGCTCGGCGCGCTGGCGGCTCGCGCGGGTGGTTCGCCGGTTTGGAAATCCGTCGTGCGCGTGACTTTCTGGGGAGCGCTCGCGATGGCGCTCACCGCCGGGGTCGGAGCATTGTTCGGAGCTACTGGTTGAAAGACTTTCCTGAAACCCCACGCCACACACCATGAAACTCCATCACCTATTCATCGCCACGGCCACCCTGCTGGTATTACCGGCCTGCGAGCGAAAGCCCACCGTCACGGAAAAAGTAACCGACAAGGTCAATGACGCCCTCGATCGACGCCCCGGCGAGAAGATCCGGGACGCGGCCGAAGATACTCGGGACGCCGTCAAGGATGCCTCCAGAGACGTGAAAGACGCAGTCAAAGAAACCGTCAAATAATCATGCTCCACTACGCGCTTATCTTCCTAATCGTCGCCCTCATTGCTGCAGCCCTTGGCTTTGGTGGCATCGCCGGCACCGCAGCCTGGATCGCCAAGATCTGTTTTGTCGTCTTCCTGATTCTCGCGATCATTTCCTTTCTGAAGAAATCCAAATAGCCGCCGCGCACCGAGAGCGCGGCGTGCATCCAGTCACGGGGCAGTCGAAACGGCGGCTGCCTTCGGTAGCGCTGCGCGTTTCGCGATCTCTTCCATGACTTCGCTGGCGTATTCCTGAAGATGGCGCTGCTCGCGTGCGGTAAAGGGCCGCGGCTTGGTGTCGAGCAGGCAGAGTGAACCAATCGGCTGACCGCCTGGCGCCTGCAGGGGAGCTCCGGCGTAGAAGCGCAGGCCGCGCGCTTTGATCCAGGAATTGCTGGCGAAGCGGCGGTCGCGGGCGAGATCCTCGATGACGATGACTTCGTTTTTCGCGACGACGTGCCCGCACACGGAGACATCCCGCGGGGCCTGTCGAGAGAGGGCGAGGTCTTCCGGCAGACCGGTCTGGCTTTTAAAAAAGAGCCGGTCGCGATCGACCAGGGAGATGAGGGCGATCGGGACCTCGAAGACGCGTGCGAGTTTCGCCGTGATGCGGTCGAAGATCGGCTCGGCGGCGGTGTCGAGAAGCTGCAGTTCCTGCAGCGCTGCGAGGCGAGCGTCGTCGTCGTTGGGGATCGCTGCGGCGGTCATCGGTTCAAGGGTCAGCGGCGCGAGTTTTGCGATCTGCACCAGGGCGTCGGCGAGTGACGTGACCACTTCATCCGCGCCGGAATCGTGCAGGCGTTTGGCGGATTCCGTGGTCGCCTCGGTGAGGCCCCAGAGCCCGACCACGATTTTGATGCGCGGAAATTGCGCGCGCACTTTCAGACAAAGGTAACGCGCGTGGATGACGGTCGAGGGCTCGACCACCGAGATGGAGACGACGTCCACGTCGGATTCCTCGATCAGCCGGAGGAGTTCGCCGGCGACCAGTTTGCCCGGCGCGCTCCACGCCTCGCAGCCCTGCTGCTTGAGCAGATGCGCGAGCATCGAGCCGGCGAGTTCGTCGCGCTCTGCGCGGGCGGGCAGGCAGGCGACCCGGCACGGTGGCATCGGCGCCGGCGGTGGGACGGCGTCGGCGTCGCTTTTGGGAATGACCGCCGGGCGCGTGCCCAAGTCTTCGATGATGTCGCGCAGACTCTGCTCGAGGAGCAGCAGTTGATCGGGATCGAGCGAATCCTGCCGGGCATCCATCTCCGCCGTGGTGATCACCGGGATGAAGACGGTGTCGTAGAGCGCGGTGAGGGTGTTCGCCTTGAGGTAGGCGTCCACGAATTCGATCTCGTCGTGCTCACCCGGCGTGAGCAGCCGGTAGTAACAATCCTCCGCGGGCGTGAGCGCGTCCTCATCGCTCAGCACCACGCTGAGGAATGAAAGCCGCGGCACATGCCGACCCATGACCACGAGGCAGACGGTGAGCGGGGTCGCGAGCACGAGCCCGACGGGGCCCCACAGCCACGTCCAGAAGACCGCTGCGACGATGAGTGCGATGGAAGACACGCCGGTGCTCGAACCATACAGCCACGGCTCGATGACGTTGTTACTGATCAATTCCAGCACGACAAAGAGGCTGAGCGTGAGTGCGGGAGTCCACCAGGTGGACGACACGGCCAGGGAAAGAACGATCGGCATGGAAGCGCCAATCCACGGCCCGATATACGGGATGAAGCGCAGCACCGTCGCCAGACCGCCCCAGAGGACCGCATTCGGCACGCCGATAAAGTAGAGGCCGATGGCGACGGGAATGCCGTAAGTCACATTCACCACGAGTTGCATGAGCAGGTAGCGCGAGACGCGTTTCCCGGCGTCGTCCATCGCGCGCGTCGTGGCGCTGATGCGCCCCTGGCCGATGAGCCGGATCAGCCGGTTGCGCAGATCTTCCCGCTGTAAGAGCATGAAAATCACGAGCAGGAGCACGAGCGCGGCCGTGCCGAGCGGTCCGAGCACCGGCGCGATCATCGACTGCAGCAGTTCCATCGAGCTGCCCTTCGAGCTCTCCACCAACTGGACGGGAACCGGTGCTTGCCGCGGCGTCGTCGTGGAGATGATCGCGGTCGCCGGCTTGCCCGCGCTCTGGGTCACGGTCGGGGTGGGCTCCACTGGAGATCCACCGGGAAGCTCGTTCTTCAATTCCTCCACCGTCCTGGAGAAGGCGGAAAACGCCGCGCCTCTGGGCATTCGAAACGCATGCAGTTTGGTGACGATGTTCTCCTTGTAATCCGGCAGCTTCGTCGCGAGATCGATGACCTGGCGCGTGAGCACCCAGCCCACCGCGCCCGTCGCGGCAAAGATCATCGTGACGACCAGCAGCACCGCCACCACCCGCCCGAGCCAGCGCTCGATCCGCGAGACCAGGGGCGCGAGCAGGAAGGTGAGCAACGCGGCGAGAGCGAGCGGAATGAGAATCGCGCTCGCGAGGTAGAGCATCGCCACGACAAAGGACGTGAGCGCGATCGTCGAGAGGATGGCGAGCGCATCGGCGGCGGAAGTTTTGTTTTTGGGGGAGGGCATCGGAATGGGGAGCGGATCAGCAGCAGAGGCGCACCTCCACGCCACATTATCGCGCGAGCCACATTTTTGCGCGCTCGGGAAATTTTCCCTGCCGACAATCCAGCCTCGCCAGCGAACAAAGCTTCAGAATCACCGAGGACGAGCGTAGAAACACCCGCGACGCACAAGTCTTGAACGCAGCGTGCGCAGACTTCGCGGCGCTCATCCCCCTCAAATATGTCCAAGAGAAAATCCGCAAAAGGGACGCCCCAGGGTGGCTTGCGTAAGCGAGTGGGAACGCCCGTGCGCCCTCCGCTCGCGGAGACCGCCCGCGGGTCCGCGCATGAGCATCGACAGACCGATGTGGCATTGCGCGAGAGCGAGGCGAAGTTCCGCAAACTCCACGAGTCCATGCAGGATGCCTTCGTGAGTGTGGACATGCAGGGGCGCATCCTCGAGTGCAACTCCGCCTACCAGGAGATGCTCGGCTACACCGCGGACGAACTGCGCAAGCGGACCTACCTGGACCTGACGCCAAAAAAGTGGCACGCGATGGAATCCCGGATCGTCCAGGAGCAGGTGCTCCCGCAGGGCTACTCCGGGGTTTATGAAAAGGAATACCGGCGAAAGGACGGAACGGTCTTCCCTGTCGAACTCCGCACCTTCCTCATCCGGGACGCGAGCGAGCAGCCCTCCACGATGTGGGCGATCGTGCGGGATGTGACGGCGCGGAAGGAAACCGAGGCAGCTCTGGAGCGGCTCAACGCGACCCTCGCCAGGGAGGTGGAGAAGCGCACGGCAGCACTGTGTGAGTCCGAGCGGACGGCACACGCGGTGGTGGATGGATTGACGTCGCACATCGCGATCGTGGATGCGGGCGGGCGCATCCTCGCGGTGAATGCGCGCTGGCGGGAGTTCGCGGAGGAAAACGGGGGGTCGTTCATCGCCGTCGGCGAAGGGGCGAATTACCTCGCGGTGTGTGATGGGGCGGCCAGGAACAATGGCTGTGCGGCGGAGGAGGTCGCGGCGGGCATTCGGAAAGTGCTCAAGGGGAAATCGCCCGAGTTTTCCACCGAGTATCCCTGCCACTCCCCCACTGAGCAGCGGTGGTTCATCGTGCGCGTCACTCCCTTTCCCGGCGAAGGCCCGCGCCGTGCGTTGGTTTCCCACGAAAACATCACGACGCGGGTGCTGGCGGAACAGGCCCTGATCCGCGAGCACGAGTTCAGCGAACGCGTCATCCACACGGTGCGGACCATCGTACTCCTGCTCAGCCCGGAGGGGAAAATTGTCCGGTTCAACCGGCACTTTGAAGAATTGTCGGGATGGTCGTTCGATGAGGTGCAGGGCCGGGATTGGTTCGACACGTTCCTCCCGGCCCGCGACCGGGGGCGCATCCGGAAACTGTTTCGCCGCGGGCTCCGTGGCCCGAGGACGCACAGCAACATCAACCCGATCGTGACGAAGGACGGGCGGGAGTTGGAAATCGAGTGGGACGGCGCTCCATTGAAGGATGCGGATGGCCGCCTCGTGGGGTTGCTCTGCAGCGGGCGCGACATCACCGAGCGTCGGCGCGCCGAGGCGGCGCTGCGCGACCGCGAGGAGCGGCTGCGCACCATTCTGAATACCGTGACCGATGCGATCATCACCATCGACCGGCGCGGGAGGATCACGGGCGTGAACCCGGCCACCGAACGGATGTTCGGCTACTCCGAGTCGGAGATGGTCGGACAGAACGTGAGCCTCCTGATGCCTTCGCCGTATCGCGAGGAACACGACCAATACCTCGAAAACTACGAGCGTACCGGACAGGCAAAGATCATCGGCATCGGGCGCGAGGTACAGGCGATGCGGAAAGACGGGAGCATTTTCCCGATCGAGCTGGCGGTCAGCGAAGTCGATCACCTGCATCTTTTCACCGGAGTGATCCGCGACATCACCGAGCGCAAGCGGCTCGAGGCGGAAGTACTCCGCATCGTCGAGGAGGAGCGCATGCGCGTGGCGGCGGATTTGCACGACGGCATCTGCCAGGAACTGGTGGGCATCCAATTCGTCACGAATGGACTGCGCCAGGATTTGGAAAAGGCGGGCCATCCGCTGGCCCCAAGAGCGAGGCGCATCGAGGAGGCGATCGGCGCCGCGGCGCTGCGAACCCGGCAGACGGCGCGCGGGATGAATCCTGTGGTGGCGGACGGCAGCGGCCTGATGCACGCGCTGCGCGGGCTCGCGGAGCGGACTCGTCTGCGCGGCGTTCACTGCGCCTTCCAGTGTCCGGTGCCGGTGGCGATCGAAAATCAGACGACGGCGAGCGAGCTCTACCGGATCGCCCAGGAGGCGGTGCAAAACGCGGTCTGCCACAGCCATGCGAAACGGATCACGGTGCGCCTGAGCGAGAGCGGCAGCGAAGCGTGTCTCGTCGTCACGGACAATGGGTGTGGTCTGCCGGCGGATGTGGCCGGCGCGCCCGGAATGGGTCTGCGCGTCATGCGCTATCGCGCGGGCGTGATCGGCGGGCAGTTCATGATTCAGTCGCGCAAACCCACCGGCACCGCGATCATCTGCCGCGTCCCGAAGAAGCACCTTTGAATTCATGAAACCCAAGCGCGCGGAAAAGCAGAGCCCGGCCCCGGCGTGCCGGCGCGTGCTGATCGTGGACGATCATCCCTTCATGCGCATGGGTCTGGTCGAGTCGCTCGCCCGAGAGACCGGGCTCAGCGTCTGCGGGGACTTCGGCACCGCGGAGGACGCGCTCGCGGCGGTCGGGAGATTGAAGCCGGACGTGGTCGTGGCGGATCTGAACTTGCCCGCGAAGAGCGGGCTGGAACTGGTCAAGGACCTCGCGAGCATGCAACCGGGCCTGCCGGTGATCGTGCTCTCGATGCACGACGAGGAGATCTACGCCGAGCGCTGCCTGCGCGCGGGCGCACGCGGCTATGTGATGAAAAACGAAGGCCCCGAGAAACTCGTCGCCGCGATCCGCCACGTGCTCGTCGGC
>JANPIS010000494.1:0-2624 GCA_031425095.1 Chthoniobacteraceae bacterium | reverse complement strand
GCGAGACCTTCGAGCGCTACGGCTACTCGCTCACCGTCGTGCAAACCGGCATCCCGCCCGCCCTCGCCGCCCGCCTGCTCGTCGAAGGTTCGATCAAAGAACGCGGCGTGATGATGCCCGAAGCCCTCGACCCCGAAGCCTTGATGGCGAACTTTTCCAAGGAAGGCCTGAAGATCTTCGTCGAGAAACGCGAAGTCGTGGAACTCTAGCGACGGGAAACCGACTGCGAGTTACTCCTTGCGCAGCTTGTCGAGGTCCGGGTCGCTTTTGGCGAAGTCGCGGAATTTCTTGTCCAGCGTGAAGCTCTTTTCGAGGTGCAGGCGGGCGAGGTCGAGGTTGCCGAGGCGGCACTCGTAGCACGCGAGATTGTAGTGATACGTCGGCTCGCTGTGCAGCGCCTCGGGGCCTTCGAGGAGCACCTGGCGCGCGTCTTCCGTGTGGCCGAGTTCGTGCAGGCAGAAGGCGCTGTGGATGTAGCCGGCACTGCGATCGGGCGCGACGTGGCAGAGTTCCTGGCTCACCTTGAGCGCCGCCTTCCAATCCCGCGCCTGCATGCGCACGAGCAGGCGCAGCTCCAGAGCGGCGGGATGTTTGCGAGCTTTCGGCGGGAGCGTGTCGAGCTCCTCGAGTGCCTCATCGAGCATTCCCAGTTCGCTGTAACCTTGCGCGGCGAGCAGGCACTTCTCGTGGCCTTCGAGCACAGGGTCGGTTTCAGCGGACATTTCTTTAGCGTTTATCATTCTCCGTGCCAGCGTGTCGCGCGGCCCGGTTACTTGAGCAGGTCTTCGAGTTCCTCCACGCGTCGCGCGAAGAGCCGGAGCGTGGCCTTGACTGGTCCCGGCCCCGACATATCCACGCCCGCGGCATGGAGGGTCGGGATCGGAAATTTCGAGCCGCCACTTTGCAGGAAGCCGAGGTAGCGCGTGGCATCACCGGTCTCGATGACCTGGTGGGCGAGGCTCACCGCGGCGCTCAGGCCGGTGGCGTACTTGTACACGTAGAACGCGGAGTAAAAGTGCGGGATGCGCAGGCACTCGAGTTCCAGCGCGGAATCCACCACGAAGTCCGGGCCGAAGTAAGCGTCGAGCAGCCCGCGATAGGTGTGGCGGAAGCTGTCGAGCGTGAGCGCCTCGCCGGCTTCCTCCATCGCTTGGGTGAGCTTTTCAAACTCCGCAAACATCGTTTGCCGGATGACCGTGCCTCGGATGTCGTCGATCTGCCGGTTGATGAGAAACGCGCGCATCTTTGGGTCGCTCGTTTTTTCGAGCAGGTGATGCGTGAGCAGCTCTTCGTTGAAGGTGCTCGCCACTTCCGCGAGGAAGATCGGGTAATCGTAAGTCTGGAACGGTTGCGAGCGCTGCGCATACCACGTGTGCATCGAGTGGCCGGCCTCGTGGGCGAGCGTGTAAACATCGGCGAAGACGTCCCGCTTGTAGTTCATGAGGATGTAGGGCGGGTTGCCGTAGCTCGAGGAACTGAAGGCGCCGCTGCGTTTGCCTTTGTTCTCATACCGGTCGCACCAGCGCCCGCGGAGGCCTTGCTTGAGGGTGCGCACGTATTCGTCGCCGAGCGGGGCGAGGGCGGCGGTGACCATGTCGCAGGCCCCATCCCAAGGGACATCGGTCTCGATGCTGGGGACGAGCGGGACGGACGTGTCGTAGGCGTGGATTTCCTTCAGCCCCAGCACGCGGCGGCGCAGTTCGAGGTAGTGGAAAAGGGGCGCCACATTCGCGCGGACCGTGGCGATGAGATGGTCGTAAACGGTCACCGGAACATCGTCGTAGAAGAGCGCGGCTTCGCGGGCCGACGGATAATCGCGCGCCCGGGCGCGGAAGACGTCGGACTTGATCGAGCTCGCGAGCGTGGAGGCGACGGTGAACTTGTGGTCGTCGAATTCCGCGTAGAACTGATGCCACGCGCGCTTCCGCAGCTCCGGATCGCGCTTCACCATGAAGGACGAGTAACTCGATTGCGTGAGCTCGCGCTCGGCGCCCTTCTCATCGGTGATGACGCCGAACTTCATGTCCACATTCGTGAGCTGCGAGAAGGTCTCGCGATGGCCGCTCAGCGCGCTCCCGCCGAGCGCGAGCAGCCGCTCCTCCGCCGTGCTGAGCGTGTGCGGCTTCAGCCGGCGGCGCTTTTGCAAGGGCGTCACCCAATCGACCAGGGTCGGGTCAGCCAGCATCTTCTCGAAACCTTCATCCTCGATCGCCATGATCTCTGGCTCGACGAAGGACTGCGCCTCCGCGATGAGCGTGAGCAGGTTTTCGAACTGCCCTTCGCGCGTCAAATGCGCGGGGTCCGAGGCGTCCTCCGAAGTCTTCAGTCCGGCGTAATGCCCGAGCCGTTCGATCCGCAAGCCGAGCTGCTTTTCAAACTCCAACACCTCGCGTAGCTTCGCTGCCGATTCCCCGACCCGCCCCTTCCACTGCGCCACGGCTGGGTAATCCGCTTGGAGCTGTTCGAACGCCCGCTGCCAGTCTTCCGGCGTCGGATAGAGCAGCGTGAGATCCCAGGTATCCTCGAGCTTCACCTCACTGCGCGTCGGTGTGCCGCCGCCGGCTTCGTCTTTGTCGAAATAGAGTTTCATCGGGATTTACTTAGCTCAACGCGCCCGCGTCGCC
>JANPIS010000493.1:0-38505 GCA_031425095.1 Chthoniobacteraceae bacterium | reverse complement strand
GAAATCGTGCAGGCCATCGCGCAGTCGAATGTGATCAGCCCGAGCGGGAACATGCAGCTCGGCGACCAGTACCCGATCGTGCCGGTGAATGCGGTGGTGAAGAACATCAAGGAGCTCGAAGGCGTGCCGCTTCGGCGGGCGAAGGAGGGTGCGGTCTTCGTGCGCGACGTGGCCACGGTCGATGACCAGAGCGACATCGTGACGAGCTATGCCTTTGTGAATGGGCGGCGCACGGTGTACATGCCGGTGACGAAGCGGTCCGATGCGTCGACGCTCGCGGTGGTGGATCTGGTGAAGGCGAACATCGCCAAGTTTCAGGGCGCGGTGCCGGAGGATGTGAAGGTGACGTTTGAGTTTGATCAGACGCCGGTGGTGCAGCGGGCGATCGGCGATCTCGTGAAGGAGGGCGCGCTCGGCGCGGTGCTCACGGGGCTGATGGTGCTGCTCTTTCTGCGGGACTGGCGGAGTGCGTTCATCGTCGTGCTGAATATCCCGATCGCGCTCCTCGCCGCGGCCTTTGCATTGTGGGTGAGCGGGCAGAGCATCCACCTCATGACGCTCGGCGGACTTGCGCTCGCCGTCGGCATCCTCGTGGATGAAGCCACGGTCGCGATTGAGAACATCCACGCGCATCTGGCTCGTGGCGTGCCCATCGCGCGCGCCGCGCTCGACGCGACGAAGGAGACCGCTGTGCCGCGCCTGCTCGCGATGCTCTGCGTGCTCGCCGTCTTCACCCCCGCGCTCTTCATGACCGGCGCGGCCAAGGCGCTCTTCACGCCGCTCGCGCTGGCCGTGGGCTTTGCCATGGTCGCGTCGTATTTCCTGTCCAGCACGCTCGTGCCGATCCTGTGCGTGTGGATGCTGCGTCGTAGCTGCGACGTCCCCGTCGCAGGTAGTTCCCGCGGCGTCCTCGCCGCGCGGAAAGGTGGCGAGGACGCCACCGGCACGACCGGCGGCGGGGACGCCGCCGCTACGCTGCTCGCCATCCCAGTCGCCACGCGCTGGCTGCTCGTCCCCGCGTATCTCGCCGCTGCGGTCTTCGTCGTGTTCGTCTTTGGCCGCCTGCTCGGGATCGAGATCTTTCCACGCGCCGATGCGGGCCAGATGGCCTTCCGCGTGAAAGGCCCGACCGGCACGCGCGTCGAACTCACCGAAGCGCTCGCCTACCGCGCCCTCGACCTCGTGAAGCGCGAGGCCGGCGCAGAGAAGATCGCGCTCACCATGGGCCTCGCCGGGGTCCACGCGGCGAACTATCCGGTGAACCTCATCCATCTCTGGAATGGCGGCCCTGAAGAAGCGTGGGTCGCGGTGCAGTTCAAGCAGGGTGCGGGCGTGAAGATCGAGGCGCTCCAGGAAAAACTGCGCGGGGTCTTCGCGCAGGAACTGCCCGGCGCGACCGTCGCCTTCGAGCCCGCTGACATCGTCTCGCGCGTGATGAGCTTCGGTTCGCCCACGCCCATCGAAGTCGCCGTGAATGGCGCCGACCTCGCCGCGAGCCGCGCCTTCGCCGAGAAGATCCACGCGAAGATGAAAGCGCTGCCGGGCCTGCGCGACGTGCAGTTTGCCCAGACGCTGGATTATCCCGCCGTGAATGTGGACGTGAACCGCGAGCGCGCCGGCCTGCTCGGCGTGAACGTCACCGATGTCACGCGCGCCCTCGTCGCGGCGACCACCTCGAGCCGCTTCACCACGCCGCTCTATTGGAATGATCCGAAGACCGGCGTGAGCCTCAGCGTGCAGGTGCAAATCCCGCAGACGCTCACCAAGTCCCTCGAAGACTTGCGCAACGTGCCCGTCGAGGCCGGCGAAAATTCCGTGCTCCTGCGCAACGTCGCGACCATCACGCAAGGCACCGCCGTCGGCCAATACGAGCGCTATAACATGGCCCGCGTGGTCAGCATCACCGCCAACTTGTACCGCACCGATCTCGGTTCGATGGCCCGCCAGATCGAGAAGATCATCGCTGAAGTCGGCGCGCCACCCGCCAAGACGAACGTCGCCCTCCGCGGCCAAATCCTCCCGCTCACCGACTTGCTCGACGGCTTCCGCAGCGGCCTCGTCATCGCCGTCATCGTCGTCTTCCTCCTGCTCGCCGCGAATTTCCAATCCTTCCGCCTCGCGCTCGTCGTCATCGCCACGGTGCCCGCCGTGCTCGCCGGCGTCGTGCTCGCGCTCTGGCTCACGCGCACGACATTGAATATCCAGTCCGCGATCGGTGCGATCATGGCCATCGGCGTCGCCGTCGCGAACGCCATCCTGCTCGTGACCTTCGCCGAGCGCGCCCGCCGCAGCGGGATGACGCCGCGCGACGCCGCCATCGAAGGTGCCGCGAGCCGCCTGCGCCCGATCCTCATGACGAGTTGCGCGATGATCGCCGGGATGATCCCGATGGCCCTCGGCCTCGGTGAAGGCGGCGAACAGATCGCGCCGCTCGGGCGCGCCGTGATCGGTGGCCTCGTCTTCGCCACGGCCACCACGCTCTTCATCCTGCCGAGCGTCTTCGCGCTGCTCGCGGGAAAGAAAGTCACGTCCCCCTCGCTCGACCCCGATGACACGGACAGCGCGCACTTCAAACCGATCCCCACCGCATGACGTTTCGATTTCCCCACTTTCTATCGTTGCTGCTCGCCAGTAGCGCATTCGCCGCCGATCCCACTCCCGTGAAGACCGCCTCCGTGCAACGCGGGGAGGTCATCCGCTACGTGACGCTGCCCGGCACGCTGAAGGCAAATCAGCAGGCCACGCTCTACGCCAAGGTCGCCGGTTACCTCACGAATGTCGCCGTGGACAAAGGCGACATGGTGAAAGCCGACCAGGTGCTCGCGGTGATCGAGGTGCCCGAGCTCATCGCCGATATGAAGAAGTACGAAGCCGACGCGAAGGTCGCGGAGACGGACCTCGGACGCTTGCTCGATGCACAGAAGCGGGCGGGGGATCTCGTCGTCCCGCAGATGCTCGACAAGGCGCGCGGCGCCGCGGAAGTCGCGCGGGCGAACATGCAGCGCACGCAGACGCTCCTCGATTTCGCGAAGATCGTCGCGCCCTTCGGCGGACTCATCACCCATCGTTTCGTGGATAGCGGCGCCTTTGTGCCGAGCGCCACGAGCGGCAGTTCCGCGCAGACCGCGGCCCTGCTGACCATCATGGATACGACGGTGCTGCGCGCGCAGGTCGCGATGCCGGAGCTCGACGCCGCGCTCGTCGCGAAGGGCCAGCCCGTGAAGATCGCGCTCGAATCCATGCCGGGAAAGACCATTGAGGCCACGGTCTCGCGGGTCGCTGGGGCGATCGACGAAGCGACGCGCACAATGATTGTCGAAGCCGACCTTCCGAATGCGGAAAGCACACTGCGTCCCGGCACCTACGCCACGATCAAAGTCGGCGTCGAGCGCCACGCCGCGACGCTCTTTGTCCCCGTGGAGGCGCTGGCGATGGAAAAGACCGCCGCGTTCGTTTTCAAAGTCGCCGAGGGCAAGGCGAAAAAGACCAGCGTCACGCTCGGCTTCAATGACGGGGCGAAGGCGGAAGTGCTCACCGGCCTCAACGAAGGCGACGCCGTGATCCTCGTCGGAAAGGCGACCTTCACGGATGGGCAGGCAGTGCAGGTGACGGAAGGGAAATGAACATCCAACACTCAACACCCAACATCCAAAGTTCAATGAACCTCCCGCTCCAGTCCACCCGCTCGCTCGCGGTCCATTGGATGTTGAATGTTGGCTGTTGGCTGTTGGCTGTTTCCGCCTTCGCCGGCGATGGCCCCGCCCGCACCCAGCCCATCAACCTCGCCGCCGTCATGCGCCTCGCCGGCGCGGACAGCCTCGACATCAAGCTCGCCGAGCAGCGCCTCGCCGAGGCCCAGGCCGCGCATGAGGAAGCGCTGCTGCAGTTTTTCCCCTACGTCACTCCCGGCGTTTCCTTCCGTCGGCACGAGGGGAACACCCAGGCCGTCGATGGCGAGATCATTGACACGAACAAAGAGAGTCTCAGCGTCGGTGCGAATGTGACCGCGCAGATCGCGCTCGGCGACGCCATCTATCAGTCGATGGTCGCCAAGCGGCTCGTCGCCGCGGCGCAGCACGGTGCGGAAGCGCAGCGGCAGGAGACCGTCTTCCGCGCAGTCTCCGCGTATTTCGATCTCGTGCTGGCGAAGTCGGCGCGCGGCGTCGGTCGGGAATCCGTGCGCATCGCGGACAGCTACGCGGGCGAACTCGGCCGCGCAGTGGACGCCGGGATCGCGTTCAAAGGCGACTCGTTCCGTGCCCTTGCGCAGGCCGAGCGAGATCGGCTGGGCTTGCGGCAGTCCACCGAGCAGCAGCGCATCGCCGCCGCCCGGCTCGCGCAAGTGCTGCACATTTCGCCCCTCGTCGAGCTGGTGCCGGAGACCGCGGAACCCGCGCCCATTCACCTCCCGGAAGCGGATCTCTCGCTGGAAGGGCTTGCCGAAGCTGCTTTGGCCGGGCGCCCGGAATTGCGCCAGAGCGAAGCGCAAGTCGCCGCCGCGGAGAAGGCGCGCGATGGCGCAAAGTTCGGCCCGCTCATCCCCACGGTGCGCGCCGAGTATTTCTACGGCGGACTCGGCGGCGGCGTGTACGACAACGGCGCGACGGACCGCTTCAACGACAGCACCGACTACGGGATCGGCCTCTCCTGGCGGCTCGGTCCCGGCGGACTCTTCGATCGGAGCCGCCTCCACGGCCGCGAAGCCCGCGTGCAGATCAGCACGCTCGAGCAGTCGCGGCTCCGCGACGAAATCACCCGCCAGGTCGTCGAGGCCCACACTCGCGTCCATTCCCTCACCGACCAGATCGAATACTCCCGCAAAGCGCTCAGCTCCGCCGAGCAATCGCTGAAGCTCGCGCGCCAGCGTCAGCAATTCGGCGTCGGCGAAGTCCTCGAAAACATCCAGGCCGCGCAGGATCTCACCCGCGCCCGTCTCGACTACCTCACCGCCATCACCGAGCACAACCGCGCCCAATTCGCTCTCCGCCGCGCGGTGGGCAGCGCGGGCAAGTAGGGAAGCCAGGAAGTCAGGAAACATCGACCTTCCCAGCCTTCCGCCGGTTTCTGGACTTCCGGCTTCCTGCTGCGTCCTTGGTTTTTTCCGCGGCCTGCCAGGCTCCGGAGTGTCCGCATGGCATCCCACGCAGCCCGCCCTCGCCGACGTATTTCGTCGTGCCCAAACTGCGTTTTGGCATGCACTTGCCGGGTGCAATTCGGCAAAGCGCTAACGTTTGCGGAGCGCCCGGGTTTGATCTTCGCGGTCCACTCCCCACACACAGCATCTTATCTCCCTCTATGAAAAACCCCTCCGGTCTCCCCACGTCTCGCCGACAATTTCTCAAGACTGCTGCCGCAGCCTCTGCGCTGGCGGGCGTGAAAATCCCTGCGGTGCATGCCGCGGGGAGTGATCGCGTCAGCATCGCGCTGGTGGGCTGCGGCGGTCGCGGGACGGGCGCGGCGAAGAATGCGATGGAGCAGACGGGGCCGCCGGTCGATCTCGTGGCCATGGCCGATATCTTCCAGCATCGGCTCGACGGCAGCCTCGCGGCACTCTCGCGGAGCAAGCCGGAGCAGGTGAAGGTGTCCGACGATCACAAGTTCATCGGCTTCGATGGCTACAAGCATGCGATCGACTGCCTGAAGCCGGGCGACGTCGCGATCTTCACGACGCCCATGGCCTTCCGCGCGCCACATTTTCAGTATGCGGTGGAGAAGGGCGTGAATGTCTTCATGGAAAAGCCGGTGACGGCAGACGGGCCGAAGTCGCGCCTGATGCTCGAGATCAACAAGACGGCGGAGGCGAAAGGGCTGCGCGTGGGCGTGGGCTTGAACAGCCGCCACAGTCGCGCGATGCAGCAGCTCAAGGAACGCATCGACCAGGGCGAGATTGGCGACATCCAGTTCATGCGCGGCTACCGCATGCAGGGGCCGATTGGCTCGGCCTTTACCGAGAGGTATCCCGGCCCGGACAACGAGCTGCCCGGCAAACCGAACGAACTGCTCTGGCAGCTCTCGCGTTTCCACAGCTTCCTCTGGGCGAGCGGCGGCGCGTTCAGCGACTTTTACATCCATCACATCGATCATCTGTGCTGGATGAAGGGAGCGTGGCCGATCAAGTGCCAGGCGCTCGGCGGGCGCACCTTCCGCGGCAATTACATCGATCAGAATTTCGACAGCTACGCCTGCGAGTACACCTTTGCGGACGGCACGAAGCTCTACATGGATGGGCGCTGCATGTTTGGCGCGTATTCGCACTACGCCAGCTATGTACACGGGACGAAGGGCATGGCGATCTGCGCGAAGAGCGGCGATACGGGCCTGCCCTCGAGCACTTACACGGGGCAGAACCCGGATCGCGCGAACCAGATCTGGCAATCGGAAGTGGGGCCGACGGAGGTGGAGTCGCACTTCAACGAGTGGACCGACCTCCTCGACGCGATCCGCGGCGACAAGCCCTTCAATGAAGTGCAGCGCGGCGTGGAGGCGAGCGTGGTGACGAACATGGGTCGCTTTGCCGCGCACACGGCGCAGGAGGTGACCTTTGAGCAGATGCTCAATCACGAGCATGAATACGCGCCGGGGGTGGAAAACCTGACGATGGATAGCCCGTCGCCGCTGCCCGCGGACAAGGACGGGAAGTATCCCATCCCGGAGCCGGGCCAGAAAAAGGATCGCGAATACTGACGGAACTCAAGATGTCGCGCGGGCGAGTGTGAGCGTGACGCAGTTCGCACGCGCGGATTGCGTCCTCTTTGCGGCGAGCTGCTGCGAAGAGTGGTGATGCCCATGAAAATTGCGGCTTTCGGAAGAGCAGCCTGCGGGCTCGACCACCGCTCGACACCTGCGCGACTTCGTCTTACGTTCCTCCTGTCATGATCATAGTCACCGAAAACGCCGCCCGGCACCTGCAGAGTCTCGTTGCGGAAAAAGGCGAGCCCGGCAAAGGGCTGCGCATCCTCGTGGAGCACGGCGGCTGCGCCGGGATGCAGTACGGGATGGGACTGGATGAACCCAAGGAGGGCGATGAAGTGGTGGAGTGTGCTGGCGGAGTGCGCGTGATGGTGGACGCGGAGAGCCTCAGCTTTCTGAAGGGTTCGACGATTGACTATTGCGACGACCTCACCGGCACCGGCTTTCGCATTCAGAATCCCAATGCCGTGCGCAGTTGCGGGTGCGGCACGTCCTTTGAAACCGCCGAAGCCGGCGACGCGGCGGCGCACTAGACTGGCAGGGCATGGCGGAAGACTTCTTTGGATACGACGACGAGCAGTCGGCGCCGAAAAAGCGCGACAACCTTTTCCTGTGGACCGTTTTGATTCTGCTCCTCATCGGCGTGGCCTTCGCCTGCTGGCTCGGGAGCTTTTACATCTTCGGTCATCCCGAGCAGCCGCGCGCGTATCGCATCCTGCAGAAGCTCAAGCCGCTCCCGGCGCCGATCCGCTTTGAGGTCACGGCTGCGCCGCCGGGCGAATTCTTTGGACCGCAGAAACTCTTCGAGCGCTTCAGCAAGTACACGCGGCTCGAGTTGGAGCGCGAGAATGCGAACCTCCTGCGCGATTACCTGAAGAACTATCGCGAGACCAAGAAGCTGGTCACTTACATCACCGGCCGCTTCAACATCGTCGAGACGCGCGAGCTCACGTCGGGCGACCTCTTCACCTCGGGCGTCGTCTGCCTCGCGCAGTCGGTGGACTATCCGCAGACGCTGATCGAACACATCTACACGGCGCCCGCGGAGAATGTGCCGGCACTGCGGGAAATGCTGCAGCGTGGCTTTGATATGAACATCAAGCGGACGGACGACTGCGCAGCGGTCCTGCATGCGTCGCGATTGCCGGATGGAAAGGTGAAGTTCACGGTGCTCTCCGTGCTCTACGGCACGTATGGCGTGAAGCAGGGAACCGGCATGTTCAGCCTCGAGCCGCCGAGCGAGATCCACATCGAAGCCGGGCTGCCCGTGATCCCGGTGGAGACGGCGCAGACTTCGCTGAAGACTTATTCGGATTACCGCCGCAAACGGCCGGGCGCGGGCGCTGAAGTCGCGGCCAATGCGACGCCGCCGCCCGGGTCGCAAGAGATCGTGCGCATGGCAACGAACGAGCCGGGCGCGCCGGTCGCCGAGCGAGGCCTGCCGGTGGCGACGCCGGTGCCCGCGCCGCCCCGCGCCACGCCTCGCCCGATCGCCGCGGCGACTCCGGCCGCCACGCCACCGGCCCTCGCGATGCTGACGACTCCGCGCCCAGCCGCGGAATCGCGGGTGCCAGTGGCCACGCCGCTGCCTTTGGATCGCCCGGAGCCGCGCCCCACCGAGACCGCGCCCCTCGAACCGCGGCGCATGGGAGTGCCACCGACGCCGCGCGCGGAGCCGCCGCGCACTGCGCCCTCCGGGGTGCCGCTGCAACCCTTCAACCCGTCGGGCGCGGAAGTCGTCGCGCGGCCCGATCCCGTCCGCGTGCCGACGACGGGCACGACTTGGCGGACGTATCCGGTGGGGCAGGCTCCACCGGCGCGAACCCTTTCTCCCGAAGATGCGGGGGCGCTCGCCGGCCGCGGCGTGATCGATGAGCCGCTCTATCTGCGGGGAAGTTTCCGCGTCACCGCGACGGGCTCCAATCGGGCGGTGCTTCGCGATTCCTCCGCGCCCGACGAAAAGTCTCCGCGCATCCTCGCGGAATATCCCGCGGGCTTTATCCCACCTGCGGAAAAAGAGATCGTCGTCCGCGATGGGTCCCGTCCTTTTCTGATCTACGACATCCGCCGTGGTGCTGACGGCGTGATCACGATCTACGTCCGCGAGATCACCCAGCAGACGCCCTGAGTGACTCACTTTTGACCCGCACTCCCATCCCCATGAACACAACCACCCCATCCATCCTCGCCCTCGTCGCTGCATTCTCCGCAGCCTGTGCCATTCCCGGCCACGCGCAAGTCGTCACCGGCAATGACTACGTCCGCATCGAAGTGCGCGTGCAGACCGGACAGGAACGCAAGGAAGGCAAGGGAAACGCGCCCGACACCGTCACGCAGCAGAAGACCTTGAACATCCTGCTCTCCGGCAAGGCTCGCCCCGCGGAGACACGGAAAGGGACGTGGCAGGCCTATGGGCGGGACGTGAAAGATAACACCATTGTCCCGCTGGAGTCCGGCACCTTCGATATCGATTTTTCGAAGGGCGCACAGAAGGTCGAGTCCGCGCTGATCAGCACGACTTACACTCCGGAGCACGCTGGCAAAAGTAGCGGGAAGGGTGGTAGCAAGGGTGGCTCAAAAAAGGTGCCGGCAGAGGGTAAGAAGTTCGCGGGTTACGGAGTGACCGTGAAGGATGGCGAGAAGATCGTCGGTGAGTTCTTCGACCCAACGGGCCTGAAGGCCGAGGCCAACAAGTAAGTCGCTGCCACGGAATGCGGAACGCGGGAAGATTCGTTTGCGGGCAGCGTCGGGGTGTGGCACTTAGGGCCACATGAAATCCGGCCACCGCATGCTTTCCGCGCTCGTCCTCGGCGCTTGGCTGTTGGCGGTGGCGCATGTGGCGCTCGATCATTGCGCGGCGATCGATGGCACGAGTGTGGTGATCTGCACGCCACCGCAGGATTCTCATTCGCATGAGGAATCAGGCGAGGGCCATCATCATCATTTCGGGGCTTGGGCGACGCAGAGCGCGAAGGTTGTCTCCAGCCAGATTCAGTCGGCGAACTGGATTCCACTTACAGACTTCTCCGCTCGCCTGGCTGAATTGCTGTGGGGGCCAGGATTGGCACGCGCGCCAAGTGGTCGCTGGGAATCGCCCCCGGATGGGCGAGCCTCCGGGTGGCTTTATCTGGTGCAGACCGCGCTTCCGGTGCGCGGTCCTTCGCTCGCGGCGTAACGTCCGACCGACTCCGGTCTGGCGTCCTATCGTATCCACACGGCGCAAGTTCGCGTCCGCGTGGCTCCGGGGCACTTCGCACAAGTGCCGATCTTCGAGAAATCCGCCTGCTGTCTTTTTCCATGCTTCGACTTTCCACTCTCCTCTTCCTCCTCAGTGCCGCCATGGCCAGCGCGGTGACGCTCCCGCTCGATCGCACGCCAGCCTACGCCCTCGCGCACAATCCCTCGCTCGCCGCCGCGAGGCTGCGCATCGACGAAGCGCGCGGGCGGCTGCTCGGCGCGGGACGGCTCGCGAATCCCGAACTCGAAATCGACTTCTCGCAGAATGTGCGGATGCCGGAGCGGTCGCTCGGGGTCGCATTCATGCAGCGCTTTCCGGTCACGGCGCGGCTGCAGTTGGAGAAAGCCGTCTCGCACGCGCAACTCGCCGCGGCGGCTGCCGAGGTGCGCGATGCGGAGCGCAAGCTGGTGGCTGAGACGCGGGCGGCAGCGGTGAAGTATCTCGCGTTGCGCGCGCAGCGGGAACTCCGCCGGCAGCAGCTCGCCAACAGCCGCGATCAGACGGAATTCGTCTCGCGGCGCGTGGCGGCGGGCGAGGCTTCCGCCGTCGAATTCGCGCAGCTCGATCTCGAAGGGCAGCAGCTCACCGTCGAGATGCTCCAGCTCGACTCCGCGCGGGCGGCGCTTTCGGGCGAGCTGCGCACCTTGCTCGGTGTTCCGGCGGAGGAGGCGGTGGAGATTACCGGCACGCTCGCCATTCCAAGCGCACTCCCGGCAAAAGGGGCGAGTGCTGCGGACCGCGCGGATCTCGCAGCGGCGCGACACCGCGCCGAGGCCGCGCGACAGACCGTCGGGTTGGCAAAAGCGCGGAAGTGGGAGGATGTCGGCGTCGGCCTCACCGCCGGAGGCGAGCGCACTGAAGATGCACCGGAAGGTTTCTCAAACGACTACTTTCTCGGCCTCAAACTCAGCGTGCCGCTGCCGATCTGGAACCGGAACGAAGGCGGGATCGCCGAAGCCTCCGCCGCGGCAGCGCGCGCGGGAAAGGAAGCCGACGCACTCGCTTTCAATATCCGCAGCGAAGCCGAAGCCGACCGCGGGGAGATGGCCGTGCTGGCGAAGCTGGTCGCGGAGATGGACGGCGGATTGCTGCCCAAGGCCGCCCAAGTCGAAGAGCAACTCCGCGCCTCCTATGGCACTGGCCAGACACCGCTCACCGAAGTCCTCCGCGCCCGCAGCCGGCGACTCGAACTCGGCCAGCGCCGCGTGGATGCGCTCCGCGACTACCACCTCGCCCGCGTCCGCTACGACGCCGCGCTGGGCCGTTCCGCGTCCTCCCAAAAACCATGACCCTCCAACTCATCCTCCGCGCCCTGCTCAGCGGCGCCCTCGTCGTCGCGATCGGCGAACTCGCCAAACGCAACAACTTCACCGCCGCCATCGTCCACTCGCTCCCGCTGATCTCGCTGCTCGCGCTCATCTGGCTCTTCCGCGACACGCGCGACACCGCACTCGTCGCCCGGCACATGACGGGCACCTTTTGGTTCGTCCTGCCGACGCTGCCGATGTTCCTCGCCGTGCCGTGGCTGCTGCGCAGCGGGTGGAATTTCTGGCCGGCGCTCGCGGCAGGCGCGCTGCTCACCGTGTCCCTCTACTTCCTTGTCGCGCGCCTGCTGAAAGTGGCCGGCGTGAATTTCTGACCTCTCCGCTCCATGCACACGTTCACCATTCGCCACCTCGTCATCGTCGCCACCGCGCTGCTCGTTCTCCCGTCGGCGCGTGCGGCCATTTCGCCAGAGGAAGCGGCGGCGACCGTCATCCTCGACGAGACCGGCGTGAAAAATCTGAAGATCGAAACGGTGGAGGCGGAGGAGACGGATTTCGAGGAGACCATCTTTGCGCTCGGGCGCATCCGCGTGGCACCAGGACATCGCGCGGTCGTCAGCAGCCGCGTGCCGGGGCGCGTGCTGAGTGTGGCGACGCACATCGACACAAAGATCGAGAAGGGCGCCGAGGTCGCGGTGATCGAGAGCCGGCAGCCCGGCGATCCGCCGCCTTCTGTGTGGCTCACTGCGCCGCTGGGTGGTATGGTTTCGGCGGTGAAGGTCGTGCCGGGCCAGCCGGTCACGCCGGACGATTCGCTGGTCGAAATCATCGACCTGTCCGAAGTCCACGCAGTGGCGGCGGTGCCGGAGCATCTCGTCGGCAAGCTTCGGGTCGGACAGGCCGCGCACATCCGGGTGATGGCCGTGCCGGATCGCATCTTCGAGGCGACGCTGGCACACCTCGGCGCCGAAGCCGATGGCAAGAGCGGCACGTTGGAAGCAGCGTTTCACGTGGAGAATCCGGATGGCCTGCTGCGCCCGGACATGCGCGCGGAATTCTCGATCGTGCAGAGCAAACGCGAAGGCGTGATGAGCATTCCGCGCCTCGCGCTGCAAGGCGACGCGACGAACCGCACCGTCTATCGCAAGCACTACGATGAATCGCTGCAGAACACCTTTGTGCGTATTCCGGTGCAGGTCGGCGCGATGAACGATCGGTTCGTGGAAATCACCGGCGGTCTCGTCGCCGGCGATGAAGTGGTGACCACCGGCGCCTACTCGCTCGGCTTTGCCGGAAAGGGCAGCGTGTCCTTGAAAGAAGCCCTCGATGCCGCGCATGGACACGAGCACGCCGAGGATGGCAGTGAGCTCACGGCTGCGCAAAAAGCCGGTCAGGCGAAAGGCGGCGACCACGACCACGCAGGCGCGCATTTCTCGACGCTCACGCTTTTCTCCCTCGCCTCAAATGGCCTGCTGCTCGCCCTGCTCGTCGTGGCGATGCGGCGCAAACCGCAAACCGCGTAGTCGATGCTCAACAAGCTGATCTATTTCTCGCTGCACAACCGCGCGATCGTCGTCGCGCTGGCGCTGCTGCTCCTCGTGCTCGGTGTGCAGACGACGATGCAGCTGCCCGTCGAAGTGCTCCCCGATCTCACAAAGCCGACAGTTATCGTGCTCACGGAATCGCCCGGGCTCGCGCCGGAGGAGGTGGAGATCAATATCACGCAGCCCATCGAACGCGCTCTGCTCGGCGTCGCGGGGCTCACACGGCTGCGGTCGAATTCCGACGTGTCGCTCTCGCTCGTGTATGCGGAATTCGGCTGGGGCACGGATCTCTACAAGGCGCGGCAATTTGTGCAGGAGCGGCTCGCCGGAGTGCGCGGGACGCTGCCCGCGGGCGTGGAGCCATTCCTCACCCCGGCGGCTTCGCTGATGGGAGAAATCCTGCTCATCGGCGTGAGTAGCCGCGACGACCAAACGCTGCCACGCGAGGTGCGCAGCATCGCCGACTGGACCATCCGCCCGCGGCTGCAAAGCATCCCCGGCATCGCCGAGGTGCTGAACATGGGCGGCGGCATCAAGCAGGTGCAGGTGATGCCGGAGCCGAACCGCATGGCGGCGCACGAGGTGACCTTCGAGGAACTCGAAACCGCCACGCGGGAAGCATCGTCGAATTCCACGGGCGGATTCATCAACAGCGGCACCACGGAAATCATGGTGCGCAATCTCGCGATGACCGTGCAACTCGAAGACATCGCGCGCACCGTGGTGAAGAAAGTCGGCGACCGCGCGATCACCATTGCGGACGTCGCGCGTGTCGAGTGGGGCGTCGAGCCAATGCGCGGTGACGGTAGTGTGAACGGCAAGCGCGGCGTGGTGATGAGCATCACGAAAGCGCCGGGCTTCGACACGCTCGGGCTGACGGCGAAGATCGAGGAGGCCATCGTCGAGCTGCAAAAGACGCTGCCCGCGGGCGTCGAAGCCACGGTGCTTTTCCGTCAGGGCGACTTCATCGAAAACGCCATCGGCAATCTCAAGAGCGCGATCGCGGAAGGCGCGGTGATGGTCACGATCGTCATCTTCCTCTTCCTGCTGAATTTCCGCACCACGTTCATCACGCTCATGGCGATGCCGCTCTCGTTCGCCATCACGATGCTCGTCTTCAAGTGGTTCGATATTTCGGTGAACTCGATGACCCTCGGCGGGCTCGCGGTGGCCATCGGCATGGTCGTCGATGACGCCATCGTGGATGTGGAAAACGTCTTCCGCCGCCTGCGCGAAAACGCCGCGCTCGCCAAGCCGCACCCACGCCTCGACGTGATCGCGCGCGCTTCCGGCGAAGTGCGGAACTCGATCCTCTACGCCACGCTGCTGATCATCCTCGTCTTCCTCCCGCTGCTCGGCCTGACCGGTGTGGAAGGCCGGCTCTTCTCGCCCATCGCCATCGCCACGATCATCTCGATGATCGCATCGTTCGTCGTCTCGCTGACCACGATCCCCGTGCTCTGCTCCTTCCTACTGCGACCGAAAGAGGGTGATGCGCACAAGGATGGCTTCGTCACCCGCGCGATGAAGGCGCTGCTCGAACACACGCTGCTGCGCTTCGGCCTTTCGCAACCTTTCCTCCTGCTCGGCATCGTCGGCATGATGGTCGTCGGCGCGTTCCTGCTCTATCCGCAAATGGGGAAGGACTTCCTGCCCGCGTTCAAAGAGGAGACGGCGCTTGTCTCGACGACCGCCGCGCCCGGCACTTCGCTCGAGGAGACAAACAACATCGCCGACGTCATCGAGCAGCAACTACTGACGATTCCCGAAGTCCGCAAAGTCGGTCGTCGCCTCGGACGCGCCGAGCGCGGAGACCACGTCGTGCCGGTTTCGACCGCGGAGTTCGACGTGGATTTCCGCGATGAGAAAAGCACGCGCACCCGCGCCGAGATCCTCGCCGACGTGCGGAAGAAAGTGCAGAGCGTGCCCGGCACCTTCAGCGTGGTCATGGGACCACTCGCGGATCGCATCGGCCACATGCTCAGCGGCGTCTCCGCGCCGGTTGCGATCAAGATCTTCGGTCCCGATCTCGACAAGCTGCGGCAGCTCGGGATCGCGGTGCAGGGTGTCGCGAAGACGATCCCCGGCTTCTCCGACTGCAAGCTCGATCAGCAATCCGTGATCCCGCAGCTCCGCATCGAGGCGAACCGCGAGCGTTGCGCCGCCTACGGCATCACCCCCGGCAAACTCAACGCCACGCTCTCCACGCTCCTCGGCGGTGAAAACGTCGCCGCGCTGCGCGAAGGCCAGCGCGAGATCGACCTTGCCATCCGCCTGCCGCTGGAGTGGCGCGAGACGCCGGACAAACTCGCTGCACTGCCGATCGAAGTTCACGATAGCGAAGGTCACGTGCAGCGCATTCCGCTCTCGCTCATCGCCGACGTGCGCGAGGCGAAAGGCCCGAATGTCATCTTCCGCGAAAACGCCCAGCGCCGCTTTGCCCTCGCGATCAAACCGACCGTGCGCGACGTGAGCACGCTGGTCGTCGATCTGCAAAAGCGAGTCGCTGAACGCGTGAAGCTTCCCGAGGGCTACTTCATTTCCTACGAGGGCGAATTCGTCGCGCAGCGTGAAGCCTCGCGCCGCATCGCCGCGCTCAGCGGCGTGGTTTTCGTGATCATCGCCTTCCTGCTCTACGGCTACTTCCGCACGCCGTTCTTCGCCTTTCAGGTTTTGTGCGACATCCCGCTCGCGCTAGTCGGCGGACTGGTCTTCACCTTCTTCAAACTGAACAACATCTCCATCGCCACCCTCGTCGGCTTCATCGCCGTTGCGGGTGTCGCCGCGCGGAATAGCATCATGCTCCTCTCCCACTACCTGCACCTCATGCAGCACGAGGGCGAAGGTTTCACCAAGGCGATGGTCATCCGCGGCACGAAGGAACGGCTCGTCCCCGTGCTCATGACCGCGCTCGCCGCCGGCATCGGCCTGCTCCCGCTCGTCCTTGCGGGGGATCAACCGGGGAAAGAAATCCTGCATCCCGTCGCCGTCGTGATCGTCGGCGGACTCATCACCTCCACTTTGCTCGGCTTGGGCGTCACGCCGACGGTCTTCTACACCTTTGGCCGCAAGGCCGCGGAGAAGGCCATCGCACAGGACGCTCCCGCTTCGCACTAACCCAAAACCGCAAACACCAAAACAAACGCACCCATGAAAAAACAACTCCTCACGCTGCTCAGCAGTCTCGCAATTTCCGCCGCCGCTTTCGCGCACGGCGAAGTCGAAGTAGGTCCGAATGGCGGACGCATCCTCGAGTTCTCCAAGAACGAAACCATGCACGGCGAAGTGACGGTAAAGGACGGCAAATTCCAGATCGCCGTGCTCGACAAGGACATGAATCCCGTCGCGCTCACCGAGCAGGCTCTCACCGCAAACGGTGGACCCACTGGCAAGGCGGAGAAGCTCGTCGTCGAAAAATCCGGCAACGCGTTCGTGATGCCGATCGTGAAGTCCGGCGATTGGCTGATCGTGCAATTCAAGGAGAACGCGAAAGCGAAGGCCATCACCGCGCGGCTGCAGTACGACACGACGAAGTGCGGCGAATGCAAAGCCGAGGAATGGCTTTGCAAGTGCAGCGAAGATAAGGCGAAGAAGAAGTAGCCGGCGCGGAGAGCCGGTGATTGCCAGACCGTGCTGGAGTTGCATGGTTGCCGCCATGCGTCTCCCCGTCTTTCTCTTGCTCCTGCTGGCAGTCCTCGTCCCATGGCACGGCATCGCGGTGGTGCTTCCCAGTGGAGACCTGCGGTCGCCGCGTCAGCCGCAGGTGGCGGTCGATGCTGCGCGGCGCGTGCATGTTGTTTTCGGCGATGGGGATGCCATCTTCGTCACGAGTGGAGATGCGGCGGATCTCGAGTTCGGACCGATCGTCAAAGTCGCGGAGGTTCCGGCCAAACTCGCGCTCGGGATGCGCCGTGGGCCGCGCATCGTCGCCGCGGACGGCAGGCTCGTGGTCACGGCGATCTCGCATGGGGACGGCAATGTGCATTCGTGGCTCTCCGACGACGCGGGAAAAACGTGGCGCAGCGGTGAGCGCATCAACACGATCGCGAACTCCGCGCGCGAAGGTCTGCACGCGATGGCGGGAGACGGGCGCGGGCTCGTGACCTGTGTGTGGCTCGATCTGCGTGGCGGGGGCATGGAGGTGTGGAGCCGTGTCTCGCGCGATGGCGGGGTGACGTGGGAACCGGAGGTGCGCGTGTATGCGTCGCCCGACGGCGCGGTCTGCACGTGCTGCGTGCCGAGTGTGGCGGTCGGGCCGCGCGGCGAGATCGTGGCGATGTGGCGCAATGCGCTCGGCGGCGCGCGCGACATGTGGATGGCTTCGAGCTCCGATGGCGGCCAGACTTTCGGCGCGGCGCGGAAGCTCGGCGAGGGGACGTGGAAGCTGAACGCGTGTCCGATGGATGGCGGCGGCCTCGCGTTTGCCAATGGTGCGCCGAGCACGACGTGGCGGCGCGAAGGCACGGTCTTCGCATCCAAAGCCACCGGGCCGGAAGTCGAACTTGCCGCGGGGGCCGCGCAGCCGGTCGTGGCGAGCAATGCGGCGAAGGTGGCAATGCTCTGGGAGCAAGGCGGCGCGCTCTCGGTGCGCGTGGACGCGGGTGCGGCGCGAGTGCTGGCTCAGTCGGCACGCATGGCGTCCGTCGCACCACTGGGCCGCGGCTTCGTCGCGGTGTGGGAGGAGCCGCACGGCGCCTCGACGCTGCTGCGGGCGGAGATTTTCGAGTAGCGGGCTACGCGTTCGCTTCCACCGCCATCAGCCGGAGCAGCGTGCGGGCGCAGGCTTCCGCGAAAGCATCGTCGTTGATTTCGCAGTCGAGTTCCTGGACTTCGATGTCCTTGCGCAGGTTCGCGCGGATCTCGTCGAAGAGCGCCTGATCGGCGGATGGGTCGTAGAAGGGCTGACCGGGGGCGCTGATCACGCTGATCGCTTTGGTCGGGATCAAAACTGCGACGGGGCCGGTTGAGATGTTCAGCTTCACCCCGAGAATTCGCCCGAGTTGCGCGCACTCTTCGGCGTTGGTGCGCATCAGTGTGGCCTGCGGGTTGTGGTGGTAAAGGATGCGACCGGCGAATTTGGCGGGCACGGTCTCCGGGCCGAAGAAGTTCACCATGTCGAGGCAACCGGGTGCGACGATGGCCGGGACGCCGGCGCGGGCCGCGGCCTCGAGTCGGTGCGGGCCGGCGGTCAGGAAACCACCGACGAGTTCGGCCGCCCACTCGGTGGTGGTGATGTCGAGCACGCCGGCGACGAGCCCGCTCTCGATGAGCGATTCCATGCTCCGGCCCCCGGCGCCCGTCGCGTGAAAGACGAGCACTTCGTAGCCAGCGGCTTCGAGGATCACGCGCGCCTGGTCCACACATTTGGTGGTGTTGCCAAACATCGAGGCGACGACGATCGGCTTGTCCTGCGCAGGTGGCGGAGTCGTTTCGACCATGCCGCAGATGGCGCCAGCGGCGCGGGCGAGGATGAGGCGGGAGACGCGGTTCAGGCCGGCGACATCGACGACGCTCGGCATCATCACGATGTCTTTCACGCCGACATATTGCGCGGTGTTGCCGCTCGCCAGCGTCGAGACCATGAGTTTCGGAAATCCGAGCGGCAGCACCCGCATCGCAGCCGTGCCGATGGCCGTTCCGCCACCCCCACCGAGGGAGATGACGGCTTCGATACGTCCGGATTCCTGCAGCTTCGCGAGTGCGATCGGTGCGGCGCGGGTCATCGCGGCCACCGCAACGCCGCGATCATTGCGCGCCATGATCTCGTCGAGGTCCGCACCCGCCATGGCGACGACCTCTTCGCGTGTGACATCGGGCTTCAAAGTCGGTGGACCGGCCGTGCCGACGTCGATGATCAGCGTCTGATGCCCCCGAGCGCGGATCAGGTCGGCAACGTAGGCGTGCTCGTCGCCTTTGGTATCCATGGTTCCGAGAATCGCGATCGTAGGCATCTGGTCAGGAGTTGTGAGTTAGTGGGGACAAGTCAAACGTCGAGAGGCACGGCGGGCGATTTTCTAGCGTTGCAGAATGTCACGTCCATAGAGCAGGCCACCGCTGGCGCGAATCGGTGCCGCTCCCAGATATTCATCGGAGCCCGTCGCCGAAGCCTCCACAAACTCCGGCGGCGCATAGCGCGCCACGTAGCGTTCCGAAGCCGCGCGCAAGGCGTCCATCACGCCGTCGCCGACGCCGGCCGCTTCGAGCAGCGAGACGTCCGACTGCCGCAGCGCGTAATCGACGCCGACCTTGTCGAGCTGCTTTTCGATCAGCGCCGAGGGCACGCGCTTCTGCCAGAGCTCCGCGATGTCGAATGGCGTCACCACCTGCCGCTCCACGAGCTTGCGATAGACGGCGGGTGAGACGCGACAGGCGCGAATCGTTTCCATCTCCTGTTCCTTGAAGGTGACGCAACTACTGCAAGCCAGCGCGATTAGGATCGAAAGGAAGGAGAGGGGGCCGCGAGTCATCGTGGGACGGACATTGAAGCGGGCGAGGCGACGGGCGACAAGCGCGGGAAATCGCGGATGGCGTCGGTGAAGTCCCTCACAGAGCGGGGATTTCGTCCGTAGCGGAGATGCGCGTAAAGTTCCCCACAGCGGCGGAGGAAAACCGCATGGGTCGGGAAGGCCTGCGCCGCGCGCTGCGTAAAAGCGATGGGGCCTTCCCATGACGCGCGGGCGACACCGGCCGCGGCGAGACGCCGGCATAGGCGTTCGTAGTCGCGCGTTGCTGGATCGCGCCGGGCGCCGACGGGCCAGCGAGACCAGAGGGCAGTGAGCGCCAGGCAGATGACGATCCCGACCCCGCTCCAGAGGAGCAATCCACGCCCGGAAATGTGAGGAAAGCCGAGGACCGCGAGCCACGTGCGTTGCTGCTCGTCGTTGTAACTCTGCACGTGGAGGTCCCACCGGTAGTTGATGCTGTCCCATGCGAGAATTATCTGCGCTCGTGCCAGCCGCCCCCAAGAGGCGCCGCCGCCGGCGTCACCCGCGAATCGCCGCTCGTCGGCAGAGTAGCCGCGACCTGCGCTCAGGGCGGAACTCACGCGCTCGGGAGCGATGGCATCGGTCGGATCCACCCGCAGCCAGCCCGTGCCTTGCAGGAAGACTTCGCACCAGGCGTGAGCGTGATATTGCCGGACGGTGATGTAATGCCCGACCGCGTTGTACTGGCCGCCATGATAACCCACGACGATCCGCGCGGGCAGTCCGGCGGCGCGCATGAGTGTGGCGAAGGCCGCTGCGTAGTGTTCGCAGAAGCCCGCGCGCCTCGTGAAAAGGAACTCGTCGAGTGCGTCCTCGCCATAGGTGCCGGGATCGAGGGTGTAGGTGAAGCGCTCGGTGCGAAAATGGCGGAGCGCAGCGTTCACGATCTCACGTCCGCTCGTGGCATTGGCCGTCCACGACGCGGCGAGCGCGCGGACGGCGGTGGAGATCGTCGGCGGGAGGGCGAGTGCAGCCTCGGTGTGATCCAGCGGGAGCCGCACCTCGCGATTCTCCGGCCGCGAGCTCACAGTGTAGTGAAAGGCGTTGGAGATCGGGCGATCGCTCTGCAGAAATCCACCCGGCTGGATCGTCGTCCGCGGCGGCTCCTCACTCGGTCGATCGAGCGCAAAGACCCAGCGCTCGCCGTGTGGCTGCAGGCTGATGCGTTGCTTGATCGCCGGCCCGCTGAGCTGCCGGCCAAATTCCTGCGAGAGTCGCGGCCCGCGCGACCAGCTCATGCCGCCGGAATACCAGAGCACTGCGCCGCGCCAGTACATGTCTTCCGCCGAGGGGATGGTGCCGTCGGGGAATTCCGCGCGCAGCACGACGGTATCGCTCTGGGCCAGGCCCGCCACGGAGCCCGGCTCGAGACGATCCGAGATGCCCTGATTGCCGAGGATCGCCTTGCCGAATTGAAACCGGAATCCGCCACTGCTGCGCGGGAAGATGAGGAAGAGCAGGACGGCGAGCGGGAGAGCCTGCGCGACGAGCGTTCCGGCGAGCCGCACCGAGCGCCACACACTCCCGCGCTCCGCGCCGCGATGGAAGAGGACGAGCGTCGCGGTGAGCAGGACGACGATGCTCGCGACGTAGATCCAGAGCAGCAGCTCCTGCGAAAAGAAGAGCCCGCACAGGCAGAGAAAATAGCCGACCAGCGCGAGCACCTGGAGATCCCGCGGCGACTCGGACTCGAGGACCTTCAACGCGACGAGTACGAGGAGCGCGCTCAGCCCGGCTTCGGGTCCAAACAGCGTTCCGAAACTCGCGGCGACGCCGCCCACGCCAGCGGCGAGCAGCACGAGCTTGAGGAAGACGGAGGGAGATTTCGCGGAGCGATGGTGCAAAACCAACCGCGTGACGAGTGCCGCAAAGAGGCCGGCGATCACCCAGCCGACGACCTTTCCCGCCAGCGGCAGCGCGGCGAGCGCGAGCGCGAGAGAGACGCCGGCCAGCGGTACGATCCGGACTCGGGCAGGCTTCGCATTCATACGGCGTCTCCCTCCGCCGTGAAGGTGGCGAGTGACTCGAGGCAGGCGTGGAAATGTGCCTCGCCACGGGCCGGCGGGATCTTTCGCCCGGGGATCGAGAGCCCGTAGTTTTTGCCCGATCGCTCGGCGGTCACGATCCACTGTGCGAGCTGGCCGAGGCGCGCTTCGGTGTCGCCCGGCGGCGTGTCGTGCCAGTCGAGTTGCACGGTCTCGCCGGTGTCGCCGGCCCATTGCTTCGAGAGCAAAGGCTGGCCGCGGGCCGCCGCTTTCCAGTCGATGTGTCGCTGCGATTCGCCCTGCAGCCAAGTCCGCACGCCGGCGAAGTCATCGCCTTCGATGCGCGTGCCCTCGAGGCTCTCACGCGATGCCGCCGGAGCGCGCGGAATGGGTGCCGTTCCGTGCGGCCGGGGATACACGTAGAACCGCTGCTCCACCACGAGCCGCCGCCGCGCGGTGAAGAAGCCAAGCGGATAGCGACTCAGCAGGATCAGCCGCACCCGCTCAAACCGCCCGCGCTGCGAAGCCGCCAGACTCACCATTGCTCGCTGTCCATGCTCCGGCGCCAATCCGTCGAAAAGTGCGGAGTGCTCCGGATTGCCCGCATGAACCTCAACCGAGGCCGGTGCCGTGCCGGGTGCCGCGTCGGCGGTGAGCGGCACCATCACGCGCTCACCGACGAAGGCCGGCGCGATCTTCCCGACCCGCATCCGCACGCCGCGCAGATTGCTCCAGGCGTGAATCGTCGAGACCATGGCCAGCGCCGCGAGCAGAAAGCACAGCAGATGGGCCGCGCCATTGCTTTGTGCGACGCCCGCGTACCACATCGCCACCAATACTGCGACGAGCCCGACGGTGTTCCTTCCGGGCAGGACCGTTGTGCGCGAGCGTGAGGTGGGGGAGGCCATCGGCTAGAAGATGAGCGCAGCCGCCCCGCTGTTCGTGCTCACTTCACCGCGACCTCCCGCACCAGTGCCTGCGCGAGCGTCCGGCCCGAGTCACCGCCGCTGTCGAGATCACTTCCGAGGCGGTGCCCCATCACCGCCGGGCTCACCGCCTGCACATCCTCCGGCAGCACCATCTCCCGGCCCTGCATCAGCGCCCATGCTTGCGCCGCGTGCAGCAGAGCCAGCCCCGCGCGCGGGCTTAACCCAGTGCGATGTCGGTCGCGGCTCGCGCCGAGCAGATCCTGCAAATAGTCGAGCAGCGCCGCCGACGCGTGGACCTCGCGCACGCTCTTCTGAATGTCTCGCAGCGACTCCGCGCCGAGCACCGGTTTCACTTCGCGCAGCAGCTCCCGCCTTTCCACGCCCAGCAACATCGCCCGCTCGGCTGCGCGGTCCGGAATTCCCAGCTCGAGGCGCATGAGAAAGCGATCGAGTTGCGACTCCGGCAGAGGAAAGGTGCCCACCTGCCGCTGCGGATTCTGCGTCGCGATGACGAAAAACGGCGCGGGCAGCGCGTGCGTCGTGCCATCGATCGTCACGTTGCCTTCCTCCATCGCCTCGAGCAGCGCGCTCTGCGTCTTCGGCGTCGCGCGATTGATTTCATCGATCAAGACCACTTGGGAAAAGATCGGCCCGGCGTGGAAGACGAAGCGCTGCTCGTCCCGATTGAAGATCGAATTGCCGACGATATCGGCCGGCAGGAGATCGCTCGTGAATTGCACGCGGCGAAACTCCAGCCCGATCGACCGGGCCAGCGCCTGCGCGAGCGTCGTCTTGCCCACGCCGGGCACGTCTTCGATGAGCAGATGCCCGCGCGCGAGCAGGCAGGCGACCGCCAGCCGGACGGCTTCCTCCTTGCCGAGCAGGATTTCGCTGACTTGGGAGACGAGCGCCTCGATACGGGTTTTCATGCACGCGGAATCTCGATTCGCCCCGCGCGCCTGTCGAGCGACGACTGCCACAGAACGTTCCGCCATTGTGGTTTTCCCCGGGCCACGGTAACGCTCTCCCGCGCGCGGCGGTGTGATGAAATGGCAGACATAGCGGACTTAAAATCCGCTGGGAGGTTCCTCCCGTGCGGGTTCGAGTCCCGCCACCGCCACCATTTTCCCCTCCGAGGCATCGGGCAGGGTGGAGTATTTTCCCCTAGCTTCGGAAGTTTGTAGGGGCAAAAGCGCCGCGTCCTTCTATTCCCTGATATCCCCATCTCCCTACCTCCATGAATCCTCGCCTCATTCTCCTTACCGTCATCGCCGCCGCTACCTCGCCCGTCTTCGCCGAGCAGGCTGCTGATCTGAAGCCCATGCTCACCAAGGCCGGCAAACTCACCGTCGAGGAGAGCTTTGACGCACCCGCGCTGGGCAAGCTCTGGAGCGCGGCGAAGGGTGACTGGCAGCCGCGGGATGGCACGCTGGTGGGGAAGGAAAAGAAGGAGGACAAGCATGCCGCCGTGCTCGCGCTCGGACAGCCCAATCGCGACTCGATCATTCGCTTCGCCTTCAAACTCGACGGCGCGAAGTCCATGAGCCTGAGCCTGAACTCCACCAAAGGCGGGCACCTTTTCCGCGTCAGCATCGCGCCCGAATCGCTGGTCATTAACAAAGACAAGGACAAGAAGGACCCGCAGTCGAAGACCGTCGCGCTCGGCAAGGCGGACGCGAAATTCAATGATGGGAAATGGCACACGGTGCTCCTCGAGATGAAGGGCGCCAGCGTGGCCGTCCAGACCGACAATGGCGTGAAGCTTTCCGCGAGTGACGCCGGTCTCGATGTGGATAAAACGGGTTACCGTTTTGTGACGGCCGGCGAATCGCTCCTGATCGACGATGTGAAAGTCTGGTCGGTCGCGCCGTAAGTTTCAGCTTCTGGCTTTGATCGCGGCGGATGGGACGTAAGCTGGGAGTCATGCCAGCCAAGCTCATTCCCACTGCCGCTTTTGTCTTCCTCGCCGTGGTCTCGACGGGTGCGGCGCAGTTCCGTGCAGAGTTTTTCCAAGACGAAACCTACTGGGGTGATGGGAAAGCGGAGTTCTCGACCTTCGATGCGCAGCAGGTGCGCTACGGGCAGGCGCGGACGAGTGAGGTGCTGCACATCCTCGTGCGCGAGCCTTTCTCGAACCGCGACGTGGTGAAAGCGGAGCCGGGGAGCGCGGGCGGGAGTTATCCGGTGATCAAGCTGAACCAGATCCTGCGCATCCCGACGGGTGTCTATGTTTACCAGCAAATGCACTCCGCCTTCTGGCGCGCAGATTCGGGGCGACTAGTGAAGGCGACGCTGACGAGCAATGATTCATGCGGGAATACGTACAAGGAATTCCACGCGCTCGCGGGACCGGCGGCATGGCTCGGCACGGGCTGGCGCTATGAGTGGCGGACTTATTGGGAGGGGATGTCGGCAGGGGACGAGATGGTGAGGGGTGGGAAGGATGCGATCTTCTACGACGAGCTGCCGGTGCGGGTGCGGACGATCGACTTCACAAAGGGGAGTGGGGAATTCGCGGTGCCGCTCGCGCCGACGATCATCAGTTCGAAGAAGGGAGTCGTGAAATTTTCACCCGCGACCGTGAAGTGGTTGGCCGGCGCGCAGACGATCGACGTGGAAGTGGTGCACGCCGCGGGCACCGATCGCTTCACCCTGGAGATGAAAGCGCCACATCTTCTGCGCGAATGGCAACAGGCGGATGGCGGTCGGCTGAAGCTACGGAAGAGCCTGAAGCTCGACTACTGGAATCACAACAAGCTGGACGATGAGAAGCTGGTGCAGGGTGGCAACTAGATTGGGGATGCGAACGATTTGGAGGCCGGCGGTGAGACACCTGCCGCGAGTTTCCCATTGCTAACGGGAATCGAAGGGGACAGAAGACGTAAAAGTCTGGTCCGAGCGACATCCCCTGTATGGCTTGCTGGTCATGCGCGGCGTCGGAAGGTAGACCAAAACTACCCACAATTGGGCATGCGCCCTGACGAAAACACCCACCCATGAAACAATACACGGCAGAGTTCTTCGGAACATTTTGGTTGGTCCTCGGTGGCTGCGGCAGCGCAGTCCTCGCCGCCGCATTCCCGGAAGTCGGCATCGGTCTGCATGGCGTGTCCCTCGCCTTCGGTCTCACCGTGCTGACGATGGCGTATGCCATCGGCCACATCTCGGGCTGTCATCTGAATCCCGCGGTTTCCATCGGCCTCTGCGTCGGCGGCCGCTTCTCGGCCGGCAAGCTCGGGCCTTACATCATCGCCCAGGTCCTCGGGGCCATCGCCGGCGCCGGCATCTTGTACATGATCGCCTCCGGCAAGGAAGGCTTCAGCACCGCCGGCGGCTTTGCGTCGAATGGCTACGGTGAACATTCACCCGGCAAGTACACGATGATGGCCGCGCTGATCACGGAGATCGTGATGACGGCCTTCTTCCTCATCATCATCCTCGGAGCCACGGACAAGAAGGCACCCGCCGGTTTCGCCCCGATCCCGATCGGCCTCGGTCTCACCCTGATTCATCTCATCAGCATCCCAATCACAAATACCTCCGTGAACCCCGCGCGCAGCACGGGTGTCGCGGTCTTCGTCGGCGGTTGGGCGACCAGCCAGCTCTGGCTCTTCTGGGTCGCGCCGATCGTCGGCGCCATCCTTGGCGCGGTCATCTACCGCTTCATGGCCACCGATAAGGCATAAGTCCCAGCACGAGAGGCGAGCCCGATCGCTGGTCTCTCGCTGGTGGAAAAGTGCAACTCTTCACGGAGCGCATCCTCAAACTTGAGGGTGCGCTCCGTTCCCGTTTTTTCCCCTCTTTCCCAAACTCCGTTTGGGAACGCGCCTGTCTTCGCAACTCCGTTGCCCGGGGGGCGAACCGCCACGAAACGGAGTTTCGCCCGCACGAACATTCCCAAACAGAGTTTGGGAACGAGGGCGAGCTTTGCTCCGACTCTTGGCTGAAAGATGATGCGCCGTTTGAGGGAAGGGCTCTCGAAGCGAATCACGCACTCCGTCGCTGCGACTTGATGAAACGCTTGCTCACCAACTTCAGCAACTCGGCCGCCGCCCGACCGGGAGGGCGCTGTTTGGGCCAAAGGGCGATGATCTCGCGCTGTGGTTTTGGCGCGGCGAGCGAACGGTAGATCGGGGTATCGGTGCCTGAGGTGGGGACGGCCATGGTGGGGATGAGCGAGATGCCGAGGCCGGCGGCAACGAGGGATTGGATGGTCTGCACTTGTGCGCTGCGGAAGGAGACACGGGCGTGCAATTCGCGGCGGTCGCAGAAGCGCAGCACTTGATCGCCGAGGCAGTGGCCTTCCTGCATCACGATCAAACGCTCGTTTTCCAGGTCGGTCGCGGTGAGGGTGCGTTTGCGGGCGAGGGGATGATTCGGGGGGAGGGCGAGGAGAAGTTCTTCGGCGAAGAGTTCGCGAATTTCGAGGCGGTCATCCTGAATCGGATGGCTGGCCAGTGCGAAGTCGATCTCGTAGGCGAGCGCGAGTTTGAGGAGACGCGCGGTGGTATCCTCCTGGACGGTGATCTCGACGCCGGGAAATTTCTCCATGAAGGCCGGGAGAATCTGCGGGAGTAGATAGGGAGCGATGGTGGGCAGCACGCCAATGGTGACGCCGCCGCGGAGGAGTTCCTTGGCATCGGTGGCCTCACGTTTGGCGGCATCGACTTCTTCGAGGATGCGCACGGCGCGCTGGAGGAAAAGTTCACCCGCGGGAGTGAGCTTCACGCCAGTCTTGAGCCGGTCGAAGAGGCGCTCGCCGAGCTCCTCCTCGAGCTTCTGGATCTGCTGGCTGAGCGAAGGCTGGGCAACGCGGCACTGCTCGGCGGCGCGGGAAAAATTCCCCACGCGGGCGACGGCGACGGTGTAGCGGAGCTGGTGCATCTCCATAGGGAATGCCTATCGTGTCAGTAGGGAGGAAGTATTTCAACTATCGCCACGAAACCCGATACAAGGTCTTCTTTACTGCCGGCGCACGCTGCGTCGCTCAACCATCCCCTGCGTCGCTCAACCATCCCGTATCATGCCTGCTGAAACCCCACTATCCGCCACTGATCAATCCGCCGTTGCCCCGACCGCCGGAGATTCCTCAGCCAAGTGCCCCTTCCATCACACCGCTGGTGGCGGCACGACGAACCGCGACTGGTGGCCGAATCGGCTGAAGGTCGAACTGCTGCATCAGCATTCCGCGAAGTCCGATCCGATGGGGGAAAGCTTTGATTACGCGACGGAGTTCAAGAGCCTCGACTTCGCCGCGCTGAAGCAGGATCTCGCGGCGCTGATGACCGACTCGCAGGACTGGTGGCCGGCGGACTTCGGCCACTACGGCGGGCTCTTCGTCCGCATGGCGTGGCACGCCGCCGGCACTTACCGGACCGGGGATGGCCGCGGCGGCGGAGGCCGGGGTCAGCAGCGGTTTGCGCCGCTCAATAGCTGGCCGGATAACGCCAATCTGGACAAGGCGCGCCTCCTCCTCTGGCCGATCAAACAGAAGTATGGGCGGAAGATTTCCTGGGCTGATCTGATGATCCTCACCGGCAACGTCGCGCTGGAGACGATGGGCTTTAAGACGTTTGGTTTCGGGGGCGGCCGCGAGGATGTCTGGGAGCCGGATCAGGATGTTTATTGGGGCCGGGAAACGACTTGGCTGGATGACCAGCGCTACACGCCGGAACGCGATCTCGAAAACCCGCTCGCGGCCGTGCAGATGGGGCTGATTTACGTGAATCCGGAAGGCCCGAACGGCAATCCCGATCCGCTGGCCTCGGCGCGGGATATTCGCGAGACCTTTGCCCGCATGGCGATGAACGACGAGGAGACCGTGGCGCTCATCGCCGGCGGCCACAGCTTTGGCAAGACTCACGGCGCGGGCCCGGCGTCCCATGTGGGGCCTGATCCCGAGGCGGCCGGGATCGAGGAGCAGGGGATGGGCTGGCGGAGCAGCTTTGGCACGGGCAAAAACGGTGACGCGATCACCAGCGGCCTGGAGGTGACCTGGACCACCACGCCGACGCGGTGGAGCAACGATTACTTCAAGCACCTCTTTGGTTACGAATGGGAGCTTACAAAGAGCCCCGCCGGAGCGAATCAGTGGAGGCCGAAAAATGGCGCCGGCGCTGGCACCGTGCCGCATGCACACGACCCCGCGAAGCGGATCGCACCGTCCATGCTGACCACCGACATCGCCCTGCGGGTGGACCCGGCTTACGAAAAAGTCTCGCGGCGTTTTCTGGAGAGTCCCGACCAACTCGCCGACGCCTTTGCCCGCGCCTGGTTCAAGCTCACGCACCGCGACATGGGACCGCGCGGTCGCTATCTCGGGCCGGAGGTGCCTGCAGAGGAACTCATCTGGCAGGACCCGATCCCGGCGGTAAATCACCCTCTGATCGACGCGCAGGACATCGCTGCGCTGAAGAGCAAGATCCTCGCATCCGGTCTGACAGTCTCGGAGCTGATTTCCACTGCCTGGGCGTCGGCGTCCACTTTCCGTGGCTCCGACAAGCGCGGCGGTGCGAATGGCGCGCGGCTTCGGCTGGCTCCGCAGAAGTTCTGGGCCGTCAACCAATCCGCCCCACTCGGCAAGGTGATCGATATGCTGGAAGCCATTGCGAGCGCGTTTAATGGCGCGGCGGCTGGCGGCAAGAAGGTCTCGCTCGCAGACTTGATCGTCCTTGCCGGTTGCGCCGGCGTCGAGCAAGCGGCGAAGAATGCCGGCCACACCGTGACGGTGCCTTTTACTCCGGGACGCATGGATGCCTCGCAGGAGCAGACCGATGTGGAATCCTTCGCCGTGCTCGAGCCGATCGCCGACGGCTTCCGCAATTACCTCAAAGGCAGATACACCGTGCCCGCCGAAGCACTGCTGATCGACAAGGCGCAACTGCTGACCCTTACCGGACCGGAATTGACCGTGCTCGTGGGTGGGATGCGCGTCCTGAAGACGAATGCCGGAGGCACCTCGCACGGTGTCTTCACCACGCGTCCCGAAGCGCTGACCAACGACTTTTTCGTGAACCTGCTCGACATGGCCACGGAGTGGAAGCCGGTCTCGCAAGACGCCGCCATCTTTGAGGGGCGCGATCGCAAGACGGGTGCAGTCAAGTGGACCGGCACGCGCGTCGATCTCGTCTTCGGTTCCAACTCCCAGCTCCGAGCCTTCGCCGAAGTCTATGGCTGCGCGGATGCGCAGACGAAGTTCATCCAGGACTTCGTGGCTGCCTGGAACAAGGTCATGAACCTTGACCGCTTCGATCTCGCGTAAGGTCCGCCGATCACAATTCGCCTGGTGGCGCCATGACAACGCTCCGCGCGAAAGCGCCGCACTGAACCTGGGCCTGCGGCGGGTGATTGCCATGGCGCTGCGGAGCGCGCCATCCACCGCGGTCGCGTGACGACCGCGTCGATGCCCTGGCGGAGAACTCCAGGCTTCCGATTCGCTGGCGGTCAGTATTTCGTTCGGCGCCTGCGCATGCGCTCCCTGACCCATGTTTCCATCCTCTTCGCAGTTGCCCTCGCTGGCGCCGGTTGCAGCACCGTGCCGCGTCAGGACAAGGTCGCGCTCCGCACCGCGACGGAAAGCTTGAAGCTCGCGCGCACGCGCTCCCGTTCCACCGAAGATCGAGCCGCCTACTATCTCGAAGCTGCTTCCACCGTGAATGCAGGATTCGCGACGCCCGCCGCTGAACTCAAGGCGCGCGAGATCTACAATCAAGCCGCGGCGGAGTTGACCGATCTCCTGCGTAGCGCCGACGGCGGACGCCTGTGGAATCGTCCGCTCTCAGTCGCCGGCGGCGGCGCGAGCTACCAGTTGCGCTTCCAGACCGGCGCGCGCGATGGCACGTGGGAGCCGGACTACTTCACGGACTTCAAACTCGCGAGCAAAGTGCACCGCAAGCATCTGCGGCAATCCGTGACCGAGGAGGGTTTCGGCGGCACCCTGGTGGGCATCAAGAAAACGCCCGGCATCATCCCCGGCGATCCCGCCAACTTCCAGCCGAAGGGCGGTTTCGTCGCTCCGGTCACGGCCACGCTCGATTTCCGCCAGCACGACGTCACCCTCGCGCTGCACGATCCCCACGAACGCACCAAAGTGCGCGTCGGCGGCACCGAGCGTCCACTCGCCGCCGACTTCAGCGCGCCTTATGCCTTTCATCCGATGCGCAATGAACTCTGGGCCGGGCTCATGGCGATGATCAAAGTGGAGGAGTATCTCCGCGGCACGGGCCTCTACATGATCCAGCCCTACGATCCCGATCGTATCCCCGTGATCTTCGTCCATGGTCTCGTCTCCACGCCGCAGATGTGGGTGAACACGATCAATGAAATGGAAGCCGACCCCGCCCTGCGCGGCCGGTATCAATACTGGGTCTTCCGCTATCCCAGCGGAAACTCGCTCACCTACTCCGCCATGCGTTGCCGCGAAGAGCTCGCGCGCATCGAGCGCCGCTACCCCATGCCCCGCGGCTTCATCATGATCGGCCACAGCATGGGCGGGCTCATCGCGCGGATGCAGGCCACGAATGCGGAGCGCGCCATCTGGGATGCGCATCTCGGGAAACAGGCCGACCGGAAGTTTGCGAAACTGCCTTCCGACCATCTCGTGAAGCGCGTGCTTCTCTTTGAGGCGAATCCTCAGGTGCGGCGCATCGTTTTCATCTGCACACCGCACCGTGGCAGCGAACTGGCCCTCGGCTCGATCGCCACTCTCGCCATGAAGCTCATTCAGCTTCCCACCGACCTCATCGCCACCTTCACCGATTCCCTCGGCGACGTGCTGAACGTGGTCGGCGGCCGCCCGGTCGTCCCGAACAGCATCACCAGCCTCTCGCCGCGAAATCCCACGCTCATCGCCATGGACAAGCTCCCCATCCGCGCCCCGTATCACTCCATCATCGGCGATCGCGGAAAAGGGAACACCCTGCAAAGCTCCGACGGCATCATCCCTTACTCGAGCGCGCATTTGGGTGGCGCAATATCCGAACTCATCGTCCCTGGTCCGCACAGTTCCTACGAACTGCCGCAGACGATCGACGAGCTGCGCCGCATTCTCCGCGGGCACGTGGGCGCGAAGTGACGCGGAGCGATTGTAGCGTCGGTCTGTGACCGTCGCTTACTTCCGCGGGCGGAGGCGGTGCGGAGTCCGGCGCGCCACCGATGCTCCGCACCGCCTCTTTCTCGCCCACGGATTCGTGCGACGGTCATAGACCGACGCTACAAACTACTTCAGGCCCAGGATGAAGGCTTGCACGTCGGCGAGCTCCTGCGGCTTGAGGATAAGGTTCATCGGGGGCATCGGGGAGACACCGAGCTTCTCGAAGCCTTCGGCGAGCTTGGCATTCGGCTCGAGTAGCGACTGGATGAGGTAAGTGGCGTCCTTGCGGCTGGCGATGCCGTCGAGCGGTGGGCCGACGGTGCTGCCTTTGCCGCCGAGCATGTGGCAGTTGAAGCAAGCGGCGACAGGATGCGTCCAGAAGATCTCTTCGCCGCGTTTGGCGAGGCCGGTCAGCGCCTGCTCGGGCTGGGTGTCGGTGGCCAGGAGTTCAGCAAGCTTCACGTCGTCGAAGTAACCGTCGCCCTTCGCCACGTGCAGGATGTTGATGCTGGCCTTCGTCTTCTCCTTGCTGTCGAAGATCTGCTCGACCTCTACCCAGTCTGATTCGCGCGCGGATAGCTTCTCCGTCTCGGCGCGGCCGAGGTGATCGTTGTAACTCACCTTGCCCTTGAGCGCGTGGGTCTTCACCCATCCGCTCAGGCGGTAAGTTGTGTTCGGCTTGATCGCGACATCCTGGTAGAAGCTCGTATCCGCGTCATCGCGCGTGATGCAGCGGAGCGCATTCTGCCCGCTGTGAGTGTTGCCCTGGCCGGTCACGATCTTCCACTCGGCGCCCGCGTTGCCTTTCTTCTTCGGTTCGCTGCCGTAGTCGCGGCGCTTCCAGCCGACCGGTAGTCCGTCCGGACCGACTTCCTCGAGTCCGGCGTTCGTGAGTAAGTTCGGCCCTTCCTTGAGAGTGCTCGCGCCATGTTTCTTGCCGAGCAGGCGTGCTGCATCGGAAAGCCACTCGTCTTTGCGCACGGCGGTATCCATGCCCAGCTTGCCGATCAGAGTCTGGATCTCCGGCGTGGTGGAGAAGTCGGCTAGCTTCACAAAGGCCGCGAGGCGCGTGTTCAGATCCGGATCGGCAAAGACACCCGCGCCGAAGTATTGCGCCTGCGCCGCGGCATCGGAGCCGAGCGCGCGAATCGCGTTGCGGCGGAGGCGCGCGTCCTTTGCGAGCAGCGCCGCCTTATGCGTCGCCTCATCGAGCGCGCCGAGGCCGTGCAGCGCCCAGAGCGCGTGGATGGCACCGACCGCACCGTCATTTGCGGTCACGAGCTTTTTCAGCGCATCGGTCGCGTCGGTCATACGGCCTTCCACGAGATTCTTTTGCGCGAGCAAGCGCCAGTATTGGGTGTCGTCATTCAGCGCCGCCACGAGCTCTGGACCCTTCGCGCCGCCGAGCGACTTCTTCGCCGGCTTCGCGTCCTTCGCGATCACCCGATAGATTCGGCCCCGCGCATGATCGCGCAGGTCATTGATGTGCGCGCCGCCCACGCCCGTCTCCGCCTTGTAACCACCGCGCTCCGGGCTCGGCGTCGGGTTGTGCTGGATGATGAAATTCTGCCAGTCCGCGATCCACACCGCGCCATCCGGGCCGACCTCCGCATAGACCGGCGACGTCCATTCATCGCTGCTGGCGAAAAGATTCATACCATCCTTCGCCACGTATCCGGCGCCGTCCGGGCGCACGTCCATCAGCGCCACGAGCTTCATCGTCGGCTCGCAGACCATCGCCATCCCTTGCATGCGCGCAGGCAGGTTCTTCGAGTAGATGAAGGTCGAATTCGCCGCCGCGGTGTAGCCGCCGAAGACATCCACCTGCCGGAAGTTCGGTGTGATCGCGTGCGCCGCATCCACGACGTTGATCTTCTTCGCCGTCATGATGTTCACGCCCGCCGGCACCGCCGTCTTCGGAATGCCGCCGAAGAAGATCGGCGCGCCATTCGCCGTGCCACCGAATTGATCGCCCGCATCATTCGCACTGTGCGCCCAGGAGTTGTTGGAAAACTGATGGAGGAACTCCAACGCCGATCCATCCGCCTTGAAGCGATAGGTGCCCATTGCAAATTTCTGCTTCACCCCATTCACCTTGCGCTCAAAGCCCGAGTAACCCACGCACCCATACAGCCAGTTATCGTAGCCGTAGTGGAGATTGCTCGCCTGCGCGTGCGTGTCCTTCACGCCCCACGCATCGATGAGCACCTCGCGCGAGTCCGCCTTGTCGTCGCCATTCGAGTCCTTGAGGAAAACGAACCGCGGCGGCTGCGACACAATCACTCCACCGCGCGCAAACACGATGCCCGTCGGGATGTTCAGCTTGTCGGCAAAGATCGTGAACTTATCCGCGCGCCCGTCGCCGTCCGTATCTTCGCAGATCTTGATGTCGTCATTCCCTTCACCGTTCTCCACCACGCCGTGCGGGTAGTCGCGCGTCTCCGCCACCCACAGGCGCCCGCGTTCATCCCAGGCAAAGGCGATCGGCTTTGTGATGTCCGGCTCGCTGGCAAAGAGCTCCAGCCGGCAATCCGCCGGCACCTGCGTGCGTTCCATCGCACCCTTTGCGCTGAAGGGATGCTGATAGGTGATCGGCTCCGCGCGCTTCTCGTAGTTCGCGACATTCGGATTCTTCTCCCGCTGCTCCGGCTCGCGTGAGCTCAGGAATTTCTCCCACTCACCCCGCACCGTATCGCCCACGCTCCAGACGATCGCGTTGCGCAGCATGCGCTGAAAGTCCGGGTTCTTCCACGTGCGCTCGTCGTGACCGCTCGCCGTGTAGAAGACCCGACCTTTGCCCTGCTCGCGCACCCACGTCCACGGCTCGCGATGTTCGCCCTCCATGCGTTCGGCGAGCAGCTTGCGGCCCTGCGTGTTGATCTGGTCGTGCACGTAAGTCTCATCCCACGTCTCGTATTCATTCACGCCCTCCAGGATCGGGTGTGACTTATCGAGGAAGACGGTCTTGAAGGTAGCCGTCTTGTGCGACTTGAAGCGGCCGCCGACCAGCGCGATGAAGCGCGGCTCATTGCCGAAGCACGCACTCGCGCAGTGGATCGGCAGGAAACCGCGCCCGCTTTCCACAAAGGCATTCAGCGCGTCGAATTGCTCCGGCTTCATCGTGCCGTGATTCGCGTAAAGCATCACCGCATCGTAGTGCGCGAGCGTCTCGGGATTCAGGCAGTCCGGCTTCGTGAAGTAGTCGAAGTAGATCGCCTCGCGCCCATTCGCCTCCATGAGATACGGCAGATAAGTCCCGCTCGGGTGATGCTCCGATTCATGCCCGAGGAAAAGCACCCGAATCGGACGCGGCCCTGCGAAGCCAGAGACACAAAGCGCGAGCAGGAGCAGGAGAGAGAGGAGTTTCTTCATAGCGGGTCGGAGTAGAGGTGGGGGGCAGTTTGGAAGAGACTCGCTCGCTTGCAAATCCGCGAGTGCCACCCTCGGACATTTTTTATTGGAAATCGGTCACCTGCCAGGCGGGCGTGGTTGGTGAAAAACCTCGTTCCAACACGATTTAACAGCCTCTCAGCAGCACGCGCAGGAAACTCGATCCGCTGTCTTCCTCTCGGAAGGCTAGCGCCAGAGGTTTGCCGGTTCCTTCGCCGACCGCTTGCGGCTTACCGCTCGTGCCAATCCATTCAATTGCGAATGTCGCTGAAGAGATTCCTTCGCCGACCGTGACCGCCTTTATAAGTCTGCAACTCAACGATGGCTCCGGCGGCCTGTGCTCTGCGCAGGCCGCTTCCGGCTGCCCGATGGCAGTGAAAGTAGTCTCTGCGGTATTCGCCGCAACTTGGGCGGAATCGGCCATTCGCAATGAAGTGCTGGAAGACAGGAGCCGTCGCGCGGCGTTCGCACGCCTGGGTTTTCGCTTGCCACCGCTCGCGCCGCGTTAGAGCCTTCAACGCGATGGATCTGGGAATGTGCATACATCTGACCTCGGGAGGCCAAACTTCAGTAGGTTTCGGTTGGCTTCGGCTGCGGAACCCGGCGTCGCTCATCGAATTACCCCGCTCTCCATGATGAAAACTACCGCTCGTCTCGTTCGCACCTTCCTCGCCGGCGCATTCATTACTGGGCTCCACGCCGCGCCGGGCGACCTCGATCCGCTCAATGCAAACATTGTCGGCTCGGGCGTCTATGCCACCGCGGTGCAGCCGGACGGGAAGATCATCATCGCCGGCAGTTTCAGTTCGGTGCTCGGAGTGACGCGGCTAAACTTGGCGCGGCTGAATGCCGATGGCACGCTCGACCCGGGATTTGATCCGAGGCCAGATGGCCCCATCTACTGCATCGCCGTGCAGGCGGATGGCAATATTCTGCTGGCCGGTAATTTCCAAAATCTCTCGCCGAATGGTGGTTCTCCCTTGTCGCGTTTCTGGGTGGCACGCGTCCGTCCCGATGGCACTCTGGATACCTTCGATGCGCGCGCGCCTAGCGTGACGAGCATCGTCTGTCAGCCGGATGGAAAAATCATCCTCGCGGGGTCGTTCACTTATATCCTGCACGATGGAAGCGGGACGCCGGCGACGCGCAACCGCATCGCGCGGGTGAACGCCAATGGCTCGCTCGATACGGGCTTCGATCCTAACGCCGATGACGCGGTTTTCAGCGCGACCTTGCAGCCGGATGGGAAAATCATCATCGGCGGTTACTTCCGCGCCCTCCAGCCCAATGGCGCAGCCTCTCCCACGACGCGGGACTACCTGGCGCGGCTCAATGCGGATGGCACGATTGACACGGGCTTCGATCCCCGGCCGGATCTCTGGCCCTATGCCACCGCGCTGCAGGCCGACGGCAAGATTCTGGTGGCCGGTTCATTCAGCACGCTCCGACCGAATGGCGGCGCGACTGTGGCTCGCAGAGGAATGGCGCGCCTGAATCCCGACGGGACCGTGGATGCGGGCTATGACCCATCGCCCGGAGGCCAGGTGCGCAGCATCGCGGTGAGCACCGATGGCGCGGCGTACGTGTCGGGGTTTCTTGAATATTTCCAGCCCAACGGCTCGCCCTTTGCCACCATACGCCCGCGCATCGCCCGCGTCCGGGCGGACGGCACGATCGACGCGTTCCGACCGAACGCGAACGACGTGGTCCGCAGCGTCGCCGTGCAAGCCGATGGCGGAGTGCTGATCTGCGGTGAATTCACCGCGCTCCAGCCCAATGGTGCGACCACGCCCACCGTGCGCAACCGCTTTGCCCGGGTCGAGGGCTACGCCGCCGCCCAGAGCCTCACCATCACGCCGGGGGTGCCGAGCATTTTCCGCGACCTCACGTGGCATCGCTCCGGTGGCGGGCCCGAAGTCTCTCGCGTGACCTTCGATCTGAGCGCCGACGGCGGCGCGAGCTGGTCTTCGCTCGGCGCCGCGACGCGCATCGGCACTACGCCCGATTGGAGGGCCACGGTGATCCGGCAGGCGCTGCCCGCGAGTTACTTTCTGCGCGCGCGCGGCATCACCACCGCGGGGGATTACAATGGCTCCTCCGGCATGGTCGAAACGGTGGCGGGCTACCAGAGCGGTCCGTATTTTACCGTCGCCATCCCCGGCCTCTATAATACCGGCGTGAATAATGCGGGCGAGCCGCTGCCCAATGGCTCCTTTGACTTCCACTACAACTTGGAAGGTGTAGGCGCCCCGTACGCAGTCACCTCTGCCATTGGCTTTCCGATTCCGCCGTGGCTCGGGGACAATGGGCTTTCCCGTTGGGTCGCGCCAGAAGCCAACACGGACGCCGCCCCAAACCCGTATTTCTACCGGACCTTCTTCGACATGCGGGGGCTGGACCTTGCCACCGCGCAAATCACCGGGCGCTGGGCCGCCGACGACCAAGGCCTGGGCATCCACATCAACAACTTCAGCATCCCACAACCCACGATTGCGGGCTTCGGCGAGTTCACCCCGTTTCAGATCACAACCGGGTTCCTCCCCGACTCGAATTCGCTCACCTTCATCGTGTCCAACGGCGGCACCCAGCTCAATCCCTCCGGCCTGCGCGTCGAGATGAGCGGCACGGCGGCGCTCGATCTGCGCATCATCTCCATCGAGCGCGGAGGCCCCGGATACATCTATTTGACCTGGACCTCGCAGCCGGGTCGGAGCTACCGGCTGCAACGCAAAGACCGTCTCTCCGATCCGGAATGGATCGACCTTCTAGCCAATGTGCCCGCCGGCGGCACCACGACTACCAGGACAGTCTTCGTCGGGGGCGCGAGCGAGCAATTTTTCCGCGTGCTTCCGTTGCCGTTGCAGTGACAGTCCGCGGATAAGTGGTCACCGTCGCTGGCGGCGGCTGCAAGCACGGCCGGTGACTCGCACATAGTCTTTACTCACCTGCGCCATGAAGGTCGCTTGATTCTGCCCTCCCGTCCCAATCCTCTTCCACCTAACCAGAACAGGCTCATTCCATTTGGAGATGCATCGGGGTGTAGCGGTTCAGCGGGGCGAGGCCGCTTTGCCGCCAGCGCTCGCGGGCGGCGGGTCGGGATCGGTGGGATCGGAGTCGAGGAGCGGGTGTATGACGACGAACGGGGCGCCGGCTCGCGCGGCTTCGTGGTCGAAGAAGAAGAAGAGCGGGTTCAGGAATGCGGCGAGGAGCACGCCGCCGGGCCGAAGCACTCTAAAGCACTCCGCTCAAACGGGGCGCACGGATTCGGCGAAGACATTCGAGATGGAAACAAAAATGAGATCGAACCTGCCATCGCGGGCGAAAGACCGGAATTCTTGCGCACGGAAAAGGGAATTGATGGGTGAATCGGGTGCCCGCTGCCGAGGGAGCGGTGCTCGCTGCTGCTGGCGCGCAGAGAAGGGGACTCCCCATGGCTTCACAATCCAGCTAGAGCAGGGATCATGCGGACGTTCCGATCCGCGATTTTCCATGGCTCAGATCATTGTCTTTCTCATCTTCGGCGGGTTTGGGGTCGGGATGTTTTACGTCGGGGTGACGCAGTATTTCCAGCAGAGGCGGTTGCTACGGCGGGCGGTGCCGGTGCGGGCGACGATCCTGAAGTCGGAGGTGTTTTCGAGCACTTCCGCGGATACGGATCCGCGGCTGCAGCGGAGCACGAGCACGACGACGCATCGGCCGGAGGTACGCTTCCGCTATGAGGTGAATGGGGCGCCACATGAGAGTGAGTTGCTCCGGCCGAATATCATCGTGACGGGGTATGCCTCGCGGGAAGCGGCGGCGGCGGTGCTGGCGTCGTATCCGGTGGGGGCGGAGGTGAGTGCGTGGGTGGATCCGGAATTGCCGGATGCGGGGTTTCTCGAGGCGGAG
>JANPIS010000492.1:0-8971 GCA_031425095.1 Chthoniobacteraceae bacterium | reverse complement strand
ATCGTCGATCGGATGCGCATCTACCTCCCCGCGTCGCTGGAGATGGATGATCTCTACAGTGTCGGCTTCACGGGACTCGCGGCTGCTGCGCGTCGCTTCGATCCTGCGCAGGGAGTGCCGTTTGCAGCCTTCGCGACGATGCACATTCGCGGCGCGGTGCATGATGAACTGCGTCGCATGGACTGGATGCCTCGAGCGATTCGAGACAAGGCTAAGAAGTATGCCGAAAGCATCTCGGCGCTCGAGCAGCGGCTCGGACGCGCGCCGAGCGAAGCAGATATCCGCCGGGAACTTTCCCTGAGCAGCGCGGACTATGAGGCACTCCTCGACGAAATCAAACCCGCGAGCTTTCTGCCGCTCGATGGCGAAGCCTACAGCGAGGACTCCGATAACGTCGCACTGCATGACATCATCAGGGATGACACGCAGACGACGGGTCGCGATGCGTTGCAGAAGAAGGAGCTCGTGCAGCTGATGATCGCGCGACTGCAGCAGCTTCCCGACATGCAGAAGAAGGTGCTCGCGATGTACTACTTTGAAGAGATGCGCCTGGCGGAAATAGCGGCGGTCTTCGGTGTCACGGAAGGGCGTATCTCGCAGATACATACCCAGGCCGTGATTGGTTTGCGGACGTATTTGAAACGTCAGGAAGCGGCTTAGTGGTCTCGCTCGGTTCGGACCGCGCACGGATGCGTTCGCACAGAGTGGGTGCGCTTCACGGGGATCTGATCTCGCTCTGTCTTCGTGAGGAAGAATTCTTGTCAGAGAAATTCCATATTTTCGGAAAACTCGGCTAAAGCGAAGGCACGGATTGCCGATTGCTTTGGGAACTCCATACCCACCGTCCCATGCTTCTACTTATAGGGTTTCTCATCGTCTTCGGCGCCACACTGGGTGGCTTCATGATCGCAGGCGGACAGCCTGCAGTCCTTCTCCACGTTTCCGAATTCGTGACTATCGGTGGCATGGCGCTTGGCGTCGTGGTCATTGCCAGCCCGATGTCCACGCTGACGCAAACCATGAAAAAGGTCATGGGTGCGATCTCGGGTGCCGGTGGCAAGAAGTCCGACTACATCGATCTCCTGAAGCTGCTTTATGAGCTTTTCGTTGTGGCCCGGCGCAACGGACTGATCGCCCTCGAAGACCACGTCATGGATCCGGCCAAGAGCCCGATCTTGAGCAAGTATCCTTCGTTCCTGAAGGATCATCACAAGACGGAGTTTCTCTGCAACGGTCTGAAGCCGCTGATCGATGGGCGCATCAAGCCGGAGCAGATCGGCGCGCTCCTCGAGCAGGAGGTCGAAGCTAAGGAAGAAGAGGCCGGACATCCCATCCACGTTCTCCAGCTTGTCGGTGATTCGCTTCCGGGAATCGGGATTGTCGCCGCGGTGCTTGGCATCATCAATACCATGGGTGCCATCGCCGACGGTCCCGAGGTCGTCGGTGAAAAGGTCGCCGCTGCGCTCACCGGAACATTCCTTGGAATCTTTGGTGCCTACGGCTTCATCAATCCGACGGCTGCGCGCATCAAGGTGAATAACGGCGTCGAGATCTTGTATTACACCGCGATCCTCAAAGGTGTCGCCGGCTTTGCGAATGGCATGGCTCCGCTGATGGCCGTGGAAGTGGCCCGGCGATCGCTAGATCATAGCGTCCAGCCCGGAGCCGATGAGCTGGAAGAGATGCTCAAGACCCTCAACGCGAAATAGCGATGGCCAAGAAAAAGGCGGAAGCCCACCACGGAGGAGCCTGGAAGGTCGCGTATGCGGACTTCGTCACAGCGATGATGGCGCTCTTCATGGTCTTGTGGATTTGTGCGCAGGACAAAAAAATCCTGCTCGCCACATCGAAGTACTTTAAACAGCCCTTCAATGCGGTCATTCCCGATCGCAGTGTCGGAGTGCTCGACGGCAAGGAGGGCAGCTCGCAGGTGAAGACCGACACGAGCGAGACGGTGTCGGCGGCATCACTCGCATTCCTCCAGTCGCTCGCCAACGAACTGAGTCGGCTCATCAACGTAAAGGACGTGATGGAGGAGAAAGCCGTGGAAATCCACGTGACGTCTGACGCTCTGAAAATCACGCTCTACGACCGAACCAAACACGCGATCTTCAAGCCGGGTTCTGCGGAAGTCACCGAATGGGGCCGCCTCGTGATGCAGAACCTCGCGTGGACCATCGAACGGAACAAGTTGAAGATCTTTCTCGATGGACACGCGGCGACGCAAAGCCTGCCCGGCGATGGCGACGGGAATTACGGCCCGTGGGAACTGACCGCAGATCGTGCGAATGCGGCGCGGCGCCTGCTCGTGAAGTATGCTGTCGATCCCAAGATGATCGAGCGCGTGAGCGGCTTTGGCGACACCAAGCCCGTGCCGAAGAGCGCCGGTAGTTCTCCCGGAAACGAACGCATCACCATCAGTCTCTCACCCAATCGCTAAACTCATGCTTCAAGATTTTCTCACCGGCCGGCCAGGACTCACCACGGACAGCAGCGCGGCACCGGCGCTGATGCGCGGCAGCTCGGAGTTTCAACCACTCACGCCGTCGCGGATAGGGCAACTCACGGCGCCTGCTGCCGGCGGGAGCGCGGCCGCTCCTGAGCGCCTGGAGGCACCGCAGGTGGAGATCATCGAGGACGGAGGAAAGGTGCGGCGCATCGTGGTGACCTGCACTTGCTGCGAGAAGATCGAGATCGAGTGCGAGTATTGACGGGATGGTGAAGGCGGAAAGGGGATCGGCTGGCGGCGGCCAGACTTGAGGGCGCCAAGCCGCTAGCGACTTTCCACCTTCACTTTCGCCTGAGCGTGCGGCCACAGTCGTGGCCATGCGAGTTTCCTACTTTCAGATCGATGCATTCTCCAGCCGTGTCTTCGGCGGTAATCCGGCCGGAGTTTGCCTGCTTGAGAGCTGGCTGCCGGATGAGGTGCTGAAGCAGATCGCGGCAGAGAATAATCTCTCGGAGACGGCCTTCGTAGAACCGCGTGGCGAGGACTTCGATCTCCGATGGTTCACACCGACGCGGGAAGTTGATCTCTGCGGGCACGCGACGCTGGCCTCGGCGTTTGTGCTTTTTGAAGAACGGAAGATCGCGGCGCCGGAGCTCCGCTTTCACACTCAAGTAGGCGCGCTTGGGGCGAGGCGAGACGGTGAAGTCGTGGTGTTGGATTTTCCCGCGTGGAAAGCGGAGCCGACCGGCGTCCCGGCAGCCCTCGCTGACGGGCTTGGCTGGATTCCGCGGGACGTGCACAAAACGCGCGACTACCTCGCGGTCTTTACCGATGCAGACGAGGTTGCGGGGCTTGCTCCGGACATGGCGCAACTTGCACGGCTCGATTGTCTCGGCCTCATCGCGACGGCACCGGGGCGCGACTGTGATTTCGTCTCGCGCTTCTTCGCGCCGGGCGCGGGCATCCCGGAGGATCCAGTCACCGGATCGGCACATTGCACCCTGATTCCCTATTGGAGCCGGCGCCTCGGGAAGACGAAGTTGCGCGCGCGACAGCTCTCCGCGCGTGGAGGCGAACTCTTCTGCGAAGATCGTGGTGAACGCGTCGGGATCGGCGGTCGTTGCGCGCTTTATAGCCGCGCAGAGCTGGTGCTGCCGTAGCTAGGCGGCGCGCAGTTCGGCGAAGAAGAGTCGGCCGCCGCTCGTCTGGAGCGCGCTCGCGATGGTCACCGGCACGGTGCGACCGAGGTGTGGCCGTCCGTGATTCACGATCACCATGGTGCCGTCGGAAAGATAACCGACCGCTTGGTGGGCATCGCGTCCCTCTTTCACCAGAGAGAGCTGGAGTTCATCGCCTGCGGCAAGTTGCGGGCGGAGGGCTTTGGTCAGGTCGTGGAGATTGAGCACCGGGACGTTTTGCATTCGGGCGATCTGGCAAATTGTGGCGTCGTTGGTGAGCAGTCGCGCTTCGAGCAGCGTCGAGAGTTTTACGAGCTGGATGTCCACCGGCGTGGTCGCGTCGGTCTCCGTCTCGTGGATGGTGACGCTGAGCTTGGGATCCGCCTGCAGCCGCGCGAGTCGGTCGAGCCCGGTGCGGCCACGCTCGCGTTTCTGGGCGTCGTTCGATTCGGAGAGGCGGTGCAATTCCGCGATGACAAAGCGCGGCACGACCAGCGAAGTGCTGAGGAATCCGGAAGCGCAAACGTCGGCGATGCGGCCATCGATGACGATGTTCGTGTCGATGAGCAAAGGGGTGTCCTGCACCGTGCCGCGCCGGAATCGCACGTAGGGGATGATGAGGGCGAATTCGTCGCGATTGCTGCGGATCGCGAGCATCATGCCGAGGTAGCCAAACGTGGAGTACACGCACAGGGCGATGATCCACTGCCATTGAGTCGCGACGGCGGCGAGGAGATTGGACGCAAGCAGGAGCTGGGAAAAGAGGAAGCCGATCAGCAGGCCAAAGGTCGCGGAGGAAAAAACCCGCAGGGAGATCCCGTTGAGCAGCAGATCGAAGAGCACGATCAGGAGACCGAAGGCGGCGCCCGCTGCGGCACCGACGGTGGCGCTCTGCAGGATTTCGTCGCTGAGCATCACGCCGACGCAGGTTGTGAACGCGACGAACAGTGCGCGCAGCAGATTGAGCGTCAGGCTTGGAGTCATGCAGGCATCGGACGGGGCCAAAAGTCCCCACCGATCGGCAATGGGAGTAGCAAGGGGCGAACCACAGCCCGGCGGTGGTTGGCCACTGGTGCTTTGGGGGCCTGGAGACGTGGAGCGGCGAGCGATCCCCTACCTTACCTCGACTTCCGCTTGGCCGGAACGGACGGAGCCGGTGTTTCGACCGGGCGATCTTTGTAGAAGAGAACACCCGAGCGTCGCAGATTTGCGATGAGCGTGCGGAGGTTCTCGGCCGTCTGGCGATCCGAGAGGAGCATGCCGAGAGCACCATCGCCGCGTTCGATGCGTTGCATCACGGTTTTGGCAGAGTCCACCGTCTTGGTGGCGGAATCGGCCATCTTGCGGAAATCGCCGATCGCGCCCTTGAGGTCATTGGCGGTGTTGTCGATCGTCTTCATCGTTCCGTTCGCCGAGGCCACCGCGGTGTCCGCTTTGGCGACGATGGAATCGAGCTGTTTGGCGGTGGCCGCGAACTCCTTGGAGGTCGTGCTCAGATTTTCGAAGGTGGTTTCGATGTTCTTGAGGTTCTTCTCGGTGAGCAGGCGTTCGTTGACGTTTTGCGTCGCGAGTTTCAGCGCGTCGAGCTCTTCGCTGACCTTCTTCAAAATGTCGCGATTGAGTGTGTCCATCATCTGCGTGCCCTTGCTGGTGAGGTCGTCAAAGCCGGAAGTGCGAGTGCCCTCGATCTGCTCGCCCGGCTGGGCGTAATCGTTCTCCGTGTATTTCACCGGTGTCACCACGTCCACGTAGGAGTCACCGAGCAAGCCACTGGTGCGGATCTGAAAGTACGAGGTGCGCGGGATCTTCACGTCGGAGCGGATGGTCAGCCGCACCTTGACCGCGTAGCTCCCGCTCGCGAGTTCCGGCAGTGCGGCGACATTGCCGACGCTGGCGCCGGAGAGCAGCACTTCAGAGCCTTTCACGATGCCGCTCGCATTTGGAAACTGGACGGTGATCTCGTAGGAATCCTCCAGCGCTCGGCCGAGCCGACCAAACATCACCACCAGTACGGCGATTGCCGCCAGCCCTGCAAAGAGGAACAGCCCGACGAGGAATTCGGCACCTTTTTTTTCCGTACTCATCAGTCAGTCGCAATCGCCGGATCGGCCCTGGATGAAATCCTGAACCACGGTATCCGAAGAGTTCCGCAACTCATCCACGGTGCCAATGAAGTAGATGCGTCCTTCGTGGAGGAAGGCGATCCGGTCGGCGGTGTGGAAGGCGGTATGCATATCGTGAGTGACGACCACGGAAGTCACTTGAAGGCGCCTTTGCAAGCGACGAATCAAGTGGTTGATGGAGTCGGAAGTGATCGGGTCGAGACCGGTCGTGGGTTCATCGTACAGGATGCTCGCAGGGCGCGAAACGATCGTTCGCGCGAGCCCCACACGCTTGCGCATCCCGCCGCTCAGATTCTCCGGCATCTTTTTTTCCGCGCCGAGGAGGTCGACCATGTCGAGCGCCTCGTGCACGCGCTCGGTGATGGTCTTGCGATCACGAATCCCAATCTCGCGCAGAGGAAACGCGATGTTCTGCTCCACGCTCATCGAGTCGAAAAGCGCGCCGCTTTGAAAAAGCATCCCGACCTTCTTCCGCACCGTCCCGAGCTTTCGCTCAGGCAGGCCGGCGATGTCTTCGCCGTCCACCAGCACCTGGCCGGAGGTGGGCTGGAGCAGGCCGATGAAGTGCTTGAGCAGCACGCTTTTTCCGCACCCCGAGCGGCCCATGATGACACAGGTCTCGCCTTTGTTGATCTCGAGATCGACGCCGCGGAGGACTTCCTGTGTCCCGAGCGTCTTGTGCAAGTCACGGACGGCGATCATCCGGCGGGAAAGATCATGTTGAGGGCAAAGGTCAGGAAGAAGTTCACGATCAGGATCGAGAGCGAAGAGATGACGATCGCCTCGGTGGGAGCGCGGCCGACGCCCACGGCACCCTCCTTGGCGTTGAGCCCCTGATGGCAGCTCACGATCGCGATGATGATCGCAAAGACGAAGCCTTTCGTGAGCGCCATCTTGATGTCCCGTGCCCCGGTGTAGCGGACGATATTCGTAAGAAAATACGGGCCACTGATCCCGAGCACCTGGGTGCCGACGAAGTAGCTCGCCACGATGCCCAGCGCCACGCATTCCGCCACCAGGAGTGGCATCGAGATGAGCAGCGCAAGCACTCGCGGCACGACGAGGTAGTCGGTGGGATGCACCCCGAGCGCGCGCAGGGCATCGATCTGCTCGGTGACTTTCATCGTGCCGATCTCCGCCGCGATCGCCGCGCCGGCCCGGCCCGCGACCATCAGGCCGGTCAGCGTTGGCCCAAGTTCGCGGAAGAGGGAGACGGAGACCACCGAGCCCACGGCCGTGGCCATGCCGAGCTTGGAAAACTGAAAGTACGTCTGCGCCGTCAGCACTGCGCCGGTGAACATCCCCGTGACTATGACCACCGTCTGCGAGCGGAAACCAATCTCTGCGAGCTGTTGCACGAGCAGCCGCCAGCGGAAGGGCGCCACGACGATGGAGGTCACCGTGTCCACGGCCAGCATGGCGAGTTCGCCGAGATATCGGATGAAGGAGAGGGCGCCACGCCCAAGCGAAGTCAGCATTCGGAGGCCGCGAAGCTAGGCAGCGCTGGGCGAGTTGTCCACCGTCGTGGGTGGCACGGAAAGCGCGGGTGCATCGCATGGATGGATGGGCGCTCACTTCTCCGGCAGCGGGGGCAGCGGAGGCTGAGCGAGATCCTTCGAGGCCACGGACGTCTGGCCCGGTGAGGGCACCGTGCTCGATTGGGGTCCCGGAGGATTCGGCGATGGCTCAGGCATCGGGGCGATGTAGTGGACGCTCACGGCGCGGTACAGGTTGTTCGGATTCTGCGCTGCGAAATAGACGAGCTCGATCGAGCCGGACGCGGTTTTCCAGCGATAGCCGAGCAGCGTCTGCAGCAGCCCGCGCTCGGTCTCCTGCTTGCGCGCGATGAGCACGCCGGGGCCGTGCTTCGCTTCGAGCTGTGTCTTCACGGTCTGCATGAGCGCGTCGTAGTTTTCGGGCGTCCAGTCTTCCTTCCCGTATTGGAGTTCCACGGCGGCGAGCTTGTGTTTCGGAAGATGAAAGACCGCGCGCTGGAGGGCTGGCTGCGGCAGACCCTCGACCTGCCAGGTCTCGCCTCCGCCAGCGAGGCGCTTGCGTTCGACGATCCGGCCACTGCCGCCGAGTAATGCTTCTTCGAGCTCGATCGCAGGTTTGTCCCATTCCAGACCGAAGGGTGGGCGCATCGGACACTCCGCGCACGCGCGGCTGGCCAGGGAGGCGATGAGGAGCGCGCCCAGGACCGCGCGTGATGCGGCGTGGCGGACGCGGTTTCCGGGCGACTTGCGATGGGTAATCTCCATGGGGCATTCACAGCTCCATCAGGTCCCGTGCGCGGCCGTGGCGATAATTTCCATAATAAGACTAAAGCCCGTCCACGTTCCGCCGATCACCACCCGTCGGCATCAGTTTGCCGGCCGGTGAGGCCATACACTGCACCCCAGTGGCCCGTCGCGACACGGACGTCGCAGCAGTCATTCAAGAAAGAAAGCAAAGACACATGTCACTAGTCATCAACACGAACACCTCGGCTTCGGTCGCGTCCATGAACCTGAACGCGAACAACTCCATGCTGCAGAAGAGCCTCGCGAGGCTCTCGAGCGGCTCGAAGATCGTGACCCCGGCCGACGACGCCGGTGGCCTCGCGGTCTCCATGAAGTTGGAAGCCGCGCTGAAGCGCACCGATGCCGTCTCCAACAATGTGGCCAACGCCACCAGCTTCCTGCAAACGCAGGACGGCTCGCTGAAGAGCGCCGGTAAAGTGCTCGAGCGCATCGCGGAGCTGAAAACGCTCGCCAGCGACGTTACGAAGAGCGCGACCGACGTGGCCAACTACGACACAGAGTTCACTGCCTTGAAGGCCGAATTGACCGCCACGGCGGCCGGCAGCTTCAATGGGGTGACGCTCTTTGGCGGTGCCACGCTCTCGGTGGCGACCTCCGAAGACGGCGCTCAGTCGTTGAACATCACCAAGTCGAACCTCGCGACGAACGTGACGACGGTCACCGGCGCGGCGAACCTCGCGGCCATCACCACGGCGCAGATCACCACGGCGATTGAAAACGTGGCCACCTCCCGCGCCCAGAACGGCGCGGAGCAGAGCCGCCTCGGCTTCGCTGGCGGCCTGTTGGCGATCAACCGCACGAACATCGAAGCGGCCAACAGCCGCATCGTCGATGTGGATGTCGCTTACGAATCCACGAAGCTGGCGCGGAACAGCATCCTGGTGCAGTCGAGCACCGCGATGTTGGCCCAGGCCAACT
>JANPIS010000491.1:0-8483 GCA_031425095.1 Chthoniobacteraceae bacterium | reverse complement strand
GCTGAAGGGGCCGAATTTTCCCGCGCTGAGATCGCAGATGATGGCGCTGGAGGAGTTGCCGATCTTGCCATGCACGAGATACACGGCGGGCGGGACGAGTTCCTTGATGCGCGCGCGTTCCGTCACCATCCGGTCGGTGTCGCCCTCGGCGTTTTGTTTCCCTTTCTTGGTGGCGCCCTGGAAGGCTTCGGGCACTGGGTCGATCGGACGCGGACCCATGTTCGGCGCTTTTTCGTACCAGTCGTTGCCGCCCGGGTGACCCTGGAAGGAGCCTGGGATCAAGTGCTGCAAGGTACACGAGCCATGCCATGGGCCTTGGTTGTCGGTGTAATAGACTTCGCCATCCGCGTCGAAGCTGATGCCGCCGGGCGAGCGGATGCCGCTGCAGGTCGGGACGGTGGTGCCATCCGGTTTCACGCGCAGCGCCCAGCCGCGAAATTCCGTCTTGCTGCTGAAGGAACCGGTGAGACAGAGGACCAGCCAGAGGTCACCGGCTTTGTCGAAGCGCGAGCCAAAGGTGTACTCGTGGTAGTCGCCGCTCACGCCCCAGAAGTCGGAGACGGTCTTGAATTCATCGGCGCGTCCGTCGCCGTCGGTGTCGGTGAGCTTCGCGACTTCGTAGCGGTTCGTGATGAAGAGCGAGCCATCCTTCCAAGCGAGACCCATCACTTCATGCTGGCCACTGGCGAAGAGCTGGTAGCGCACTTGCGCAGGATCGCCCTGCGCGCCGGTCACCGTCCAGATTTCGCCGCGGCGCGTGCCGAGGGCGAGCTTGCCGCCGGGGAGGAGCTCGATGGAGCTGACTTCCAGCGCGGTGGTCTCCGGCGTGGTGAAGGTGGTGATCTTGTAGTAGTCGGACTCCTGCGGGTCGGCGGCGCGAGTGAGTGCAGTGGTGAAGAGGAGGCCGCAGAGGATGGAAAGGGCTTTCATGGCGTGACGGAGAAGAAGTGGCGCGTCGGGTTTCAGTGCGCGTGGTGTGCGTGGCTGGTCGGCCACGAATAGGTGATCTTGATCTCCGCACGCGCGGGGATGAGCAGGTTCTTGCCGGCGAGTTGCGCGCCATCGGCGACGATGCGGAAGGTGTTTTCAAAGCCGCGGCCTTCGAGCGTGAGCGGGCCGTCGTTCACGAGGAAGCCACCGTCGGCGGGCTGGATGTTCGCGCCACTCGCGGCGCGGAGGAACGTGTTCGGCGGGATCGTGCCGGTGAGCTTGAGCGTGCGGACGAGCTGGCCGCCGTCCTTGAGCGCGTCGCCCTGCACGTCGATGCGGTCTGAGACTTTCACGCCGTTCCATTCATAGAAAAAGGTCGGGAAGCGCTGCGCATCGAGGGTGTAGCCCTTCCACGCGAAGCCCTCGACCCGTTCCTTGTCGCCGAGCGTCGGCCACTCTTCGGAAGTCGAGGCGAGCACCGCGAGCGGGGCCGTGAGCTCGGGGGCGGGGCGGAAGACATCGAAGCCCAGCGGTGCCTGCGCGCCGCCGCCGCGACCGGTCCAGTGCCGACCCGCGTCCATGAAGGCACCGCGCCAGACCAGCGCGAGATTCATGTGGGCGGCGCTCCACGCGACATTGAAGCCACCAGGATAACCGACGCCAAAGCCGCGCGTGCCGGCCCCGGCGATGAAGTTCCGATAAATCACGGGCTCCTTGCCGACGGTGATCGGAATGGACGGAATCTCTTCCTTCTTCTTCTTCTGCGTCTTCGAGCCGGCCTTGAAGGATTCGGGCATCCACTTCGAGAGCGGCGTGGCGCTGAAGCCGCCGCCTTCCCACGCGGCGAAGAGCTGTGCGTGGTTGGCCTGCTGGAAATACTCGAGCCGGAATTCGTGAGCCCCCTTCGTCAGCTTCACCTTGCCCTCGTGGATGCCTCCCGCTGGATGGATACCGTCGTGCTCCACGACTTCCTTTCCGTCGATGAGGATGCGGCTCCCGTCATCCGACGAAACCATGAAGGTGTATTCCGCATCCCGCGGGGCCGCGAGTTGGCCGGTGAAGACGATGCCGTATTGATTCTTGTAGTCGTCGAAATTCAGCTCCACGAGGCCGTCGGGAATCTCGCCGACGCGATGCGGCTTCAACTCGGAGAAATCCGGGAGCTTCTGCCAGTCGCCGAGATAGACGGCAAAGTTGAGCGACGTCATCTTCGGCGCTGGCGCGGAGACGCGCATTTTCCCCTGCATGGTCAGCGCGTGGCCGGGAAAGGTGCAGACGTAGGGATACACACCGACCTTCTCCGGTGCCTTGAAGACGAACTCATCGGTGGCTTTCGGCTGCACCATCTTCGAGTGCGCGAACATCCGCGGATCGTCCGGCAGCCAGTCGCGCTTCAGCGCCTCCTCAGGCTTTTCGAGATTTTTCAGCGCCGCCGCGACCACATCCGTGCCGGCCTGGAAAAGCACGAGGTTGTGCGGCATGTCGTCCACGTTCTCGAGGATGATTTTCACTTCCGCGCCGGGCAGGACGGTGAACTCCGTGACGTCGTAGCGCATCTGCGCCTGGAGCGTCTTCATGCGGATGATCTGGGGTTCGGCGGCGAAGCTGGGCAGGCCGAGCAGGGCGGTGAAAAGGAGGGCGAGCGGGCGAGTCATGAGAGGGCGAAGGGAAGCAGCAAGTTTCAAAGTTCCAAGTTCCATTTAAGCTCCAAAATCCAGACGCCCGCTTTCTAAACGGGAGTTCTCCGGGATGCGATTCGTCCTTGGAATTTTTTCACTGCTTCTTTGGTGCTGGGGTGCCCTCACTATCCGAGTCGGTGAGGTTCAGCGGACGCACCCAGATATTACGGTAGCGTCCGGGATTGTTGTGATCCTGGAGCCCGAGGTCCCCTTCCTGCGCTGGCGAATCAAACTCCCGCGCCCACTGAACCACCACGCCATTGTGGATCACGGTGAGCCGCGCCTTTTTCACCACCGCACCGCTCGCGTCCTTGCGCTGACGCTCGACGATGATGTCGTAGGTCTGCCACTCGCCAGGCTTGCGCGAGGCGTTCACCATCGGCGGGAAGTGTCCGTAGAGTCCCGCCGCCTGGCCGTCGGGATACGTGTCGTTTTCATACGAGTCGAGCACCTGCACCTCGGGGAAGCCACCGATGAAGACGCCACTGTTTCCCCGGCCCTGGCTGTTCCCCTTCACCTCCACCGGCGTGGCCCATTCGATGTGCCATTGCGTGTCTCCCGCGAACTTCTCGCGGGTCCGGATTGAGCCCGTTTTCGGCACGATCTCAAAGTATCCGTTCTCCACCTTCCACAGCACCTTGTCGTCCGCGCCCTCGGCGTCTTCCTTGCGCGCGTCGCGTTTCCATTTGTCGAGATTCGTGCCGTCGAAGAGCACGATTGCATCCGAGGGCGGGGCGCCCGCTTTTTCCTGGGAGCTGAAGCCGGGCGGCGTCATCACGCGCGGACGCGGCCGGTTCATATCGTGCGGCTTCCACTTGGCATCCGGGGCCGGATCAGCCGCTTGGTGCGGGCTCGCGAGGAGCAAAGTGATAGCAATGGCGCTGAGGAGAGATGGAACTTTCATGATGAGGCTGTGGGGATGCGGCCTCCTGCAAGACCGCGCCGCTGGAGTCAGATTAGGTGCTTTGTGTCCGCGCACCGACCTTGGCCACGCCACCCGGTCCTTCGCGCTTTGTCCGAGCGTCTTCATCGCCCTTTAAGGTTGGCCATGGAAGGATCAGCGCCCACTTTCTGCCCGAGCTTCTCTCCACTGCATGCGCATCCTCATCGTCGAAGACGAACCCGATCTCTTGCACGGCCTCGCCAAGACCCTGCGCGAGGAGGGTTACGCCGTGGACTGTGCGGAAGATGGCGCCGAGGGCCTGCAAAAGGCGCAGGACTCAAGCTACGACGCCATCGTGCTGGACGTGATGTTGCCGGTGAAGGACGGCTTCGCGGTGCTGCGGGAATTGCGATACACGAAAAGCACGCCGGTGCTGATGCTCACAGCGCGCGCGGAGCTTCCCGATCGCATCCGCGGTCTCGACTCCGGCGCGGACGATTACCTCGCGAAGCCTTTCGATCTGGATGAACTCTGCGCCCGCCTCCGCGCCTTGATCCGTCGCGCGGCTGGACACGCGGCAAGCTCGATCACTATCGGCCCGATCCTCCTCGACCTGGCGGCACGCCGCGTGTGCCGCGACGGCACGGAGATCGTGCTCACGGCCCGGGAGTACGGACTCGTGGAATTCCTCGCGCAACATCGCGGCCGGGTCGTCTCGCGCACCGAGCTCTACGAGCATCTCTTCGACGAAAACGACGACACCCTTTCCAACCTCCTCGACGTCCACGTCTCGAATCTGCGGAAGAAGCTCGGGCACGATTTCATCACCACCCGTCGCGGCCACGGTTACTGCATCGAATGAATCCCACGCATTCCCTGCGCTGGCGGATCCAGCTCTGGCACGGCACTCTGCTCGTCGTCGTGCTCAGCGGACTGGGCGTGGCGGCTTATCATTACCAGCGCACGAGCGAACTCCACCGCATCGACCTTGAACTCCGTCAGCGCGTCGCGATCCTCGCCGACGCCCTGCCGGGTGATGGCGGGCGCCCGCAACGGCCTCCGCCGCGTGACGACTCTCCCTTCGCGCCGCTGGATGGACCTGGCCGTCCGGGCCCTCCCGGACCAAGAGACCGCCGACCGCCACGACCTCAGTTTCGCCTGACGCCCGAGCAGGCCGCGCTCTTCGACCCGAAGCTGCCCCACTCGTCTTACTATGTCCTCTGGTGGCGCGATGGCAGCGAATGGACCCGCTCGGCCGGCGCTCCCGCCGACGCACCACGCCCAGAGCGCTCGCCCGCTGGCGCGCTCGCATCGGTGGATCGTTCGCGTGGTTTCCTGCGCGAAGTGTTCATCATCACTCCGCCCGGCGAGACGATCCTTGTCGGACGTTCGATCGAGCCCGAGCTCGCCGCGCTGCGGAAATATGCGCGCTGGCTGGGCGGCATCGGTTGCGGTGTGCTCGTGGCCGGACTCGGCGGCGGCTGGTTGCTGGCGTCGCGGGCAATTCGGCCGCTCGATGCGATCACCGCGACCGCTGTGCACATCGCGGACGGCCGGCTGAACGAGCGCATCGCCGTGGAGGAAACGGACAGCGAACTCGGCCAGCTCGCGGGCGTGCTGAACTCCACCTTCGCACGGCTCGAGACGGTATTCGATCAGCAGGCGCGCTTCACCGCCGACGCCGCGCACGAGCTCCGCACGCCGGTGAGCATCATCATTTCGCAGGCCCAGCTCGGCCTGCGCGGAGAGCGTTCCTCGGGCGAATATCGCGAGATGCTCGACGCGTGCCTCCGGGCCGCACGCCGGATGCAAAAGCTCACGCAATCGCTGCTCGAACTCGCGCGCCACGACGCGGACGCGATACCGCTGGAGCGGCAGCCCTGCGACCTCGCCACCATCGCTCGCGAGACGGCCGCCCTGCTCCAGCCGATCCTTGGCGAGCGCGGCCTCACGCTGGAGCAGGATCTCGCGCCCGCCCCGTGCAGTGCCGATCCCGATCGCATCGCACAGGTGCTGCTGAATCTGCTCACCAACGCCATTGATCACACACCCTCTGGAGGCCGCATCACCCTGCGCACCGCGACCGATGGCACCACCGCCGCCGTGTCCGTGGCGGACACCGGCCCGGGCATCGCCGCGGAGCATCTGCCGCGCATCTTCGACCGCTTCTATCGCGCGGAAGAATCGCGCAACCGCCGCACCGGCGGCGCCGGACTCGGACTCGCCATCTGCAAATCCATCGCCGACGCGCATCACGGAACGCTCGAAGTCGCAAGCCAGGAAGGCAACGGCAGCATCTTCACCGTGCGCCTGCCTGCCGGAGCGGAAATTACGCCGGCCAAACTGCCGTAAGCTCCACGCAACAACGAAGAGCCGAAAGTCTGACCGCGAGCCCGGCAGAGAATTTATAGAGTCTCACGAACCCATCCGCTTTACCGCGCTCTTGGTGCGGGACGAGAGCGTCTCCACGTCGCGGAGCAAGCCACGGCGATTGAACCCACCCACTGAGCCACGGGCCTGTCTCTGCGCGCACTGATGCCGATTGGAAAGCCGCGCAAAAGTTGCGAGTTTTGCGCGACAAGTGACATCGACGCGTCAGGATGATGCGCATTCATGCTTATGCTCACGCACCACCCCTTCCGCCCGCTCGTCCTTTCCACTTTCCTCGTCGCACTGGCTTGCCCAGCGCTGGCCGGAACGTCCTCGACGGATGATCCCGCGCCCACCCTCGAATTGATCGACCCCGCCGCCCTCGGCTTCGGCGTCCCCGCCTTCACCCTCGATACCACCTTTCAGGACACCCTCGACTACGACGATGGCCGGGGCGGCCTCGATACCGTGGAGTTGCGCCTCATCGCCCCACTCGCGAAGTGGGGGTCCGGCGACTGGACCCTCGGCGCGACGCTGAACTACTCGTGGACTCACGCCGACTTCGGCTCGCGACTTGGGCTCGGGACCAAGGAAATGCAGACGGTCGCCGCCCAGATCTTTGCTGCCTATCAGCCCCGCAATTCTCCGTGGTGGCTGCTCGGATTCGTGAAGCCTGGCATCGCGACGGACTTTGAAGATCTCACCTCCGACGGCTTCACCGCGTCCGCCCTGGGGCTCATCGGTTACCGCTGGAACTCACGCCTCGACCTCGCCGTAGGCGTGTACGCGAGCTACGCCCTGCAGGACGTTAGCGCCATCGGCGCGATCGGCATCATCTGGCGGCCGAACGACCAATGGATCATCCAAGCCACCCCGCCGATCGTCGCCATCGGCTGGCGCCCGACCGCCGACTGGACCTTCGGCATCGTGAGCTATCCGTCTGGAGGCCAGTGGGAAGTCGGTGGGTCCGACGATACCGTGCGCCAGGTCGATCTCAGCCTGTGGCGCGCCGCTGTGAGCGTGGAGCGGAAAGTGGGACCGCATTGGCGTTTCAGCGCGCGCGTCGGCGTCGCCTTCGGCGGCGAACTCGAACTGCGGGACTCGCAAGAGCGCGTCTTGGAAGATACCGACCTCGAGACTGCGCCCTTCGGTGCATTCGCGGTGAAGTGGGCGTTCTAGGTTTCGCCTTCACCCCCCGAATCGTGGAGGAGATGTGGAGCGTCGATGCATGCTCCTGCAAAAGAGGTGAAATTATTTTCGGCTTTCACGTCCGCTTAAGGTTCGTCCGGGCACCGTGGGCGCATGAAAGCAAAACTTCTCCCCGCCTTCCTGGCCATTACGAGCATCGCCCTGATACCCGAGTTCGCACAGTCGCAGATCCCCCAAGGCTCCCCCAAGCAGCGCGCCGATCGTCACACCGCCCGCCCACGACCATTCCCGGCCCCGACCGGTCCGGGGCAATTCGGTGATCCCCTCCCCGGGCTGACGGCGGCAGAACTGGCCGACTTCGGCGCGGGCCAGGAGGAGTTTGAGAACGTCGAAGATGCGGCCGGCGGCCTCGGGCCCATTTTCAATGGCGTCTCCTGTGTCTCCTGCCACGCCAGCGGGGGCGTCGGCGGCGGCGGCGCGGTCACGGTCACGCGCTTTGCGCGCCGCGTGGATGGAGCCTTCGATGCCATGGAGCTGCACGGCGGGACGCTCCTCCAACAGCGCGCCATCGCCGTGGATGCGCTGGAGAATGTCCCGACGGAAGCCAGTATCATCGCGCATCGGCAGTCCACCCCACTCTTTGGCCTCGGCCTCATCGAGGCCATCCCCGATCGCGACATCCAGCGCAATGCCCAGCGTCCGCAAGGCGACGGCATCCGGGGTCGCGCCGCCATGGTGCAGGATGTCGTGAGCGGCGAAATGCGCGTCGGCCGCTTCGGCTGGAAGGCCCAGCTCTCATCCGTCCTCGCGTTCGCCGGCGACGCCTACCTGAACGAGATGGGCATCACGAGCCGCTTTTTCCCGGAGGAAAATGCCCCCAATGGCGACACCGCAAAACTCGCCGCCGTCGACAACCTCCTCGACCCCGAGGACGAGCCCGATCCGCTCACCGGCAAGGGCGACATCGACGCCGCTGCCGACTTCATGCGCTTCCTCGCGCCACCGCCGACCGTCCCGCTTTCGCCCTCCGCGAATGCCGGTCGCCAAGTCTTCCAGCAGCTGAACTGCGTCGCCTGCCATCAGCCCGTCATGTTCACCGGACCAAACGCCATCGCCGCGCTGAGCCAGAAACCGGTCGCACTGTACTCCGACCTGCTCCTCCACGACATGGGCTCGCTCGGCGACGGCATCGCGCAAGGCGCCGCCGGCCCGCGCGACATGCGCACTGCTCCGCTCTGGGGCCTGCGCGTGAGCGCTCCCTATCTCCACGACGGCCGCGCCGCGACGCTCGATGACGCCATCCGCGCCCATGACGGTGAAGCGCGGAACTCTCGGGAACGTTACCAGACGCTTAGCCCCGGCCAGCGCCAGGCCCTTTTCGACTTCCTGAACTCGATCTGACCGAGCAAGCAAGTGCCGAGGAGGGGACTCGAACCCCTACTCCTTGCGGAACCAGATCCTAAGTCTGGCGC
>JANPIS010000490.1:0-1898 GCA_031425095.1 Chthoniobacteraceae bacterium | reverse complement strand
GTGGCCACCGCCCGCCGCTCGCTCTTCCCTGCGACCGTCCGCGGCCCGCGAAGATCACCCACCGCGGCGCGGCGCTCACGCGCGAACTGCCGTCGGAGCTCTGCGCGCACGTGCGAAGTCTCGCCCGTCAGGAAGGTGTGCCACCGTTCGTCTTTCTCCTCGCCGCGTTCAAGGCGCTACTCGCGCGCTACACGGGTGAACACGATCTCTGCATCGGCTCGCCCATCGCCCAGCGCTCCCGGGTCGAATGCGAGCAGCTCATCGGCTTTTTCCTGAACATGCTCGCGCTGCGGACCGATCTGTCCGGCGATCCGAGTTTCCGCGCCCTGCTGGGACGCGTGCGCACCACGGTCTTCGACGGCTACCGCCACCAGGACGCGCCGTTCGAGCGCATCGTGGAGGAGGTGCAGCCCATCCGCGATCTCAGTCACCATCCGCTGTTCCAAGTCGGTTTCGTTCTCGAGCCGCCGGATGGCGCGACGCTGACGCTGCCCGGCACAAGCATCTCGAAGCTCGCGCTGCCGGTGACGACGGCGAAGTTCGATCTCACACTTTTCCTCCGTGAAGAGGGCACGCAATTCATCGCGACGCTCGAGTATTCCACGGATCTCTTCGCCGCAGCGACTGCGCAAAGAATGCTCGCGAGCTTCGAGACCCTGCTCGCCGGCACCGTCGCGGATGTGCGCACCCCGCTGTCGCGCCTGCCCCTGCTGCCGCCCGCGGAAGAGCAGCAGATCCTCGTCGAGTGGAACGAGACCGACCGCGCCTATCCGAGCGAACGCACGCTGCCGTCCCTTTTCGAGGAATGTGCAGCGCGTCATCCGTCGGCAACCGCGATCGTGGATGGCACGGAGCACGTGAGCTACTGCGAGCTGAACGAACGTGCGAATGCCATCGCCGCGGAACTGCAGAGTCGCGGCGTCGGCTCGGGCATCCTCGTCGGCGTGCCTGCGGAACGAAGCGCGCGTTTTCTCGCGAGTCTGCTGGGTGTGTTGAAGGCGGGCGGAACTTACGTGCCGCTCGACTCCTCGGAACCGCCGGAACGACTCGGGCGCATGATCTCGCAATGTGAGACCACGATCGACTACGCGTCGCTCCCGGAAGGTCGATCCGCAACGGATCCGCAAACCGCAGCAGGCGCGGGCAGTCCCGCGTGCATGTTCTTCACCTCCGGATCGACAGGTGTGCCGAAAGGCGTCGTCGTGCCCCACCGCGCGATCGTCCGCCTCGTGATGAACAACGATTACGCGCCGTTCGCAGCGACCGATGTCGTCGCCTTTGCGGCGAATGCCTGTTTCGACGCGGCGAATTTTGAGATCTGGGGCGCGCTGCTCTACGGCGGCACGCTGGTGGTCGTCCCGCACGACGTGCTCCTTTCCCCCGCCGCGCTCGAGACTCATCTCACGAACCACAACGTGACGGTGCTCTTCCTCACTACCTCGCTCTTCAACCGCCTCGCCCACGAGTCTCCGGCGATGTTCCGACGGCTGCGGCACGTCGTCTTCGGCGGCGAGGCTGCGGACGCGAGCAGCGTGGGACTCGTCCTGAAGCACGGAAAGCCGCGACGACTCGTGAATGGTTACGGCCCGACCGAAGCCGCGACTTTCGCCGTCTGCCAGAATATCGAGCGACTCGACGGCCCAACCGTGCCGATCGGCCGGCCGATCGCCAACACGCACATCTACGTGCTCGACCCGGCGCGGCAGCCCGTGCCGATCGGCGTCACTGGCGAAATCTACATCGGCGGACCGGGGCTCGCGCTCGGTTACCACGGCGCCCCGGAGCTCACGGCGGAAAGATTTGTCGAGACGCGCTTCGGACGCCTCTACCGGACCCGCGATCTCGCACGCTGGAGGCCGGAGGGCACCCTCGATTTCCTCGGTCGCGCAGATGAGCAG
>JANPIS010000489.1:0-2238 GCA_031425095.1 Chthoniobacteraceae bacterium | reverse complement strand
GAAGCACTGCGGCGGCGCGAAGATTTACCTGAAGCGCGAGGACCTGCTGCACACCGGCGCGCACAAGATCAACAACGCCCTCGGCCAGATCCTGCTCGCGCGGCGCATGGGAAAAAAGCGGATCATCGCCGAGACCGGTGCTGGCCAGCACGGCGTCGCCACCGCCACCGTCGCCGCGCGGGAGGGTCTCGAGTGCATCATCTACATGGGTGCCGTGGATATGGAGCGGCAGGCGCTGAATGTCGCGCGGATGAAATTCCTCGGAGCAAAGGTGGTCGGTGTCACGGCCGGGCAGGCCACGCTCAAGGAGGCCATCAACGAAGCGATGCGCGACTGGGTCACGAATGTCCGCACGACGCACTACATCCTCGGCAGCGCGCTCGGCTCACATCCGTATCCGATGATGGTCCGCGACTTCCACCGCGTCATCGGCGACGAAACGCGCGCGCAAATTCTCGAACGCGAAAAGCGCCTGCCCGACCTGCTCGTCGCGTGCGTCGGCGGCGGCTCGAATGCGATCGGCCTCTTCTGGCCCTTCCTGAATGACGCGGGCGTGAAAATGACCGGCGTCGAAGCCGGCGGCCGCGGCATCCACGACGGTGATCACGCCGCGCGTTTCCAAGGCGGCAAACTCGGCGTGCTGCAAGGCACCAAGACCTACCTGCTTTCCGACGACGATGGCCAGATCCAGCTCACCCACAGCGTCAGCGCCGGTCTCGACTACGCCGCCATCGGGCCCGAGCACGCCTATCTGCGCGACCAGGGCCGCATCGACTACGACTTCGCCACCGACACGGAAGCGCTCGACGCATTTGTGAAACTCTCGCAGCTCGAAGGCATCATCCCCGCCCTCGAGACCGCCCACGCCATCGCGCACATCCTAAAGGTCGCGCCGCAAATGTCGCCCGACCAGCTCCTCATCGCGAACCTCTCTGGCCGCGGCGACAAGGACGTGGCCCAGGCCGCGGAAGCACTGCTGAAGGAATAGGCGGGTTGCGTCCCGAGTTGTGCGCGCGCCGCCCCAGCTTCTTGACGGCGACGTATGAAGTCGCCATTCTGCGTGCATGAAAGTCGCCGGAAAAACGCTTCGCAAACGCAGCACTGCCGCGCCTTCGAGGGCGACCCTCACCCTCAACGCCGAGACCTACACCAAGATCGACAAGCTCCGCGGGGACGCTTCGCGCTCCGCGTGGGTGCAGGAGCTGATCGATCAAGAAGAAGAGCGCCGGGATCGCGAGCAGTTCGTCGCGTTGGTCCGCGAGCAATATACGCCCGCCGTGTGCCGCCAGACCCTGGCCTTGAACGACGAGTTTCCCGTCCACGAATCGTGAGGCTGGTCCTCTACAATTCCACGTCCCGCGGAAGCTCTCCCAACCTCGTCGGATTGCAGGACGACGCTTTTTCTACCCTGCCCACAGTCCTGGTCTGCCCACTGAAAGCCGGCATCGTGCTGACCCCGTTTCGGGTCGAGGTGAACTGCCACGATGAGGCGCTCGTCGCTTGTACCGATCTCACGCGCCCGATTCGCCGCACGGCGCTGCGAGCCGTGGGACAATTGGACGCCGCTACGTCCCGGCTCATCATGGAAAGGTTCCATAGCCTGCTGGCGCGGTGACCCAAACGGCGCGGACTTTCAGTCCCGGAAATTCTTAAACGCGAGCGCGACCTCGAAGTCCTGGCTGCGGCAGAAGGCGATCACTTCCTGCAAGTCGTCGCGCTTCTTTCCGGTCACGCGGATCTGCCGCTCCTGCAGCGCGCTCTGCACCTTGAATTCGCGGCCCTTGATCGCCTTCACAATCTCCTTGGCCTTCTCGCCGTCGAGCCCTTGCTTGATCACGAAATCCTGCGTGGCATGGCCCAGTGGCGAGATGGCCGGATCCTTTCGCTCCACATTGCGGAGATCGACATTCCGCTTCGCGAGCTTGCCGGTCACGATGTCGTGCAGGCTCTTCAGCCGCGAGGCGTCCTCGGCCTTCAGTTCGATCTTCGACTCCTTCTCCTTCCAATCGATCGTCGCGGTGGAGCCTTCGAAGTCGAAGCGGGTGGCGAGTTCCTTGCGCGCCTGATTGATGGCGTTGTCGATCTCTTGCACGTCGATCTCGGAGACGATGTCGAAGGAGGGCATGGGAAGGTTGAGAGTTGTTGGTTGAGAGTTGAGTGCCGCACCCCGTCGAATAGGCGCGCCCCGCAAAGTAAACCCGCGGGGCTCAAAAATAAACCCGCAAAACAAAAAAAATA
>JANPIS010000488.1:0-8113 GCA_031425095.1 Chthoniobacteraceae bacterium | reverse complement strand
TCGAGATTGCCGCTCGCGGCGAGCATGGCGTCGCGGAGTGCCTCGGCGTCGAGGCGGCGCGGGCTGGCGTGCCAGAGCAGGCGGTTGTCGGGATCGGCGGCCATCGCGGTGCGATCGACGGCACTGCTGAGCTGGTAGGTGCGGCTGAGCATGAACGAGCGCACGAGCTTCTTCACGCTCCAGCCGTCGTGCATGAACTGAACGGCGAGCGCGTCGAGCAACTCGGGATTCGTCGGCCGCTCGCCCGTCGCGCCGAAATTATCCGGCGTCCGCACGAGTCCTTCGCCAAAGAGGTGCAGCCACACACGATTGACCGCAACGCGGGCGGTGAGCGGATTCGTGGGGGCCGTGAGCCACTGGGCGAGTTCCAAGCGTCCGCTGGCCTCGCTCGGGATCGCCGGCGCCGAGCCCTGCGTGATCACCTGCACAAAACCGCGCGGCACGCTCTCGGCGGGCTGCTCGAGTTCGCCGCGCACGAGCACGCGGGCATCGCTCGGACGTCCATCCTTCACGCCCATCGCCAGCGGGCCGGTCGGCGGCGGGTTTTCGCTCTGCATTGCGCCGTCGCCACGCTTCTTGCCCTTCTTGTCCGGCGCGGCTCCGGCGATGCCGAAGCGCTCGGCGATTTTCGCGGCAAACTCCGCCTTCTTCGCTTCAGGCAGATTCTCGAATTGCTTCGCCTTCTTCGGATCACGCTCGGCGATCCGCTTGAGCAATTGAGCGTAGTCCGCAGGCGCGGCTGGCGCAGCGGCTGGCGCTGAACCTTTCCCGGCAAACCGCGCGGCAAAGGCCTGCTTCTGCGAGTCCGACAAATTCTTGAGTCGCTCGGCCACCTTCGGATCACGGGCGGCCATGCGCTCGAGCATTTCATCCACGTTCGCGGATCGTGCCGCGAGCGCAGGAGCTTCCGGCGCAGCCGTTGCGGGTGTGGCCGCTGGCGGCTGATCCTTCGAGATCAGCGGCAGGAGCGACGTGCCATTCTTGTTCTTGTTCGCGGCCTTGCCGTAGGTCGTGCTGGCGGTTCCGAAAAGTGTGTCCGTGCTGCGGAAGATACCCGCGACGGCGTAGTAATCCTGCTGCGGGATCGGGTCGAATTTGTGATCGTGGCAACGCGCGCAGGCCACCGTGACGCCGAGGACCGCGCGCGTCGTGGTATCGATCTGCTCGTCGATCACATCCATGCGGAACTGCTCGCGATTCTTTTCATTCAGCCCCTTCGTGCCGAGGGCGAGGAAGCCGGTGGCGATGGTGTGTTCATTGCGTTGGGCGTCGTCGGTGTGCGGGAGAAGATCACCCGCCACCTGCTCGCGGATGAATTGATCGTAAGGCTTGTCCGCATTCAGCGCCGCGATCACGTAGTCGCGATACCGGTAGGCTTCGGGGAAAGTGAAATTGCGCTCGCGGCCCGTGCTCTCCGCATAGCGGGCGACGTCCAGCCAGTGCCGCCCCCAACGCTCGCCAAACTGCGGCGAAGCGAGGAGCTGATCGACGAGCTTTTCGACTGCGGATTGCGGATTGCGGATTGCGGATTGAGTAAAGGCCTGCACCTGCTCCGGAGTCGGCGGGAGTCCGATGAGGTCGAAGTAGATGCGCCGCACGAGAGTCTGCGCGTCCGCATCCGCGACTGGCTTGAGCCCCTTCGCCTCCTGCGCGGCGCGGACGAATCGATCCACCACCGTGCGCGGCCAGGCGGCATCTTTCACCGCTGGCGCAGGTGCCGCTTTCGGCGCCTGGAAGGCCCAGAACTCCTTTCCCTTTGCGATGTCCCATTCCTTCTTCGCGACCTTTACCGCTTTGCCTTCGCGCGGATCCGGAGCGCCCATCTGCACCCACTTCTCAAAATCCGCGATGACGGTCTCCGAGAGCTTCCCGCCATCCTTCTCCGGCGGCATCCGCATGTCCTTGTCCTCCCACTTGAGCGCCGAAATGAGCAGGCTTTCCTTGAGATCGCCCGGCACCACCGCGTGGCCGGATTCGCCGCCCTCGCGGATGCCCTCGCGAGTGTCGAGGAGCAGCCCGCCCTTCACTTTCTCCGCATCCGCCGAGTGGCATTTGTAGCACTTCTCCGCGAGCACCGGGCGGATCCGCTTTTCGAAAAACTCCGTCTGCGAGGCGGTCAGTGGCGTGCCGGGCTTGGCCGTCGCATCCGCGGTCACAGCCGCGGTGAGGCATTGCAGGCCGGCGATGGCAGAGAAGAATCCAAATCGGAGTAGAGAAACGGAAAGCATGGCTGGAACGGTGAGGCTTGTATGGGAAATAGCCGAGACGGGCGTGGTTCGGACAACCCTCCCCCCCTGCATAAGTTGCGCCGCCTTCTCCCTCGCGGCGCCGTCGACTAGCGCACGTCCGGCGTCGGATTCGGCTCGAGGAAGGCGGCAAGCATCGACTCGGCCTCGCGCACATAGCGCGCTTCATCCGCGCGGCCAGCGACGAAGACGGAGATCACCTCCATGCCGTGCCGGCGTGGGCCATCCCAGAGCAGCGCGAGGCGGCCGAGCCGCGCTTCGGTATTGCCCATCTTGCCGATCACCGCGGATTCGCCGCCATGCCAGATCGTCTGGATCGCGGCAGTCTGCCCGCCGTCGCGTTCAAAGCGAAAGAGCCGCGCCGCCACCTCCGAACCCGCCACCCTGAGTTTCACCACCGTGGGCGGCTCCGTGAGCTGCCATCCGGCGCCCGGCATGCACACGTCCGGCGTGTGCTCGTAGAAGAGCGTCGCGTGGGTGGCGGTGGGCGACCAGAAAAAATGGTACATCGTGCCCTCGGCGCCGCCCGGCGTCGTCACGCGCAGGGCCTCGCCTTCGGTGAACCCGAGCGCGTCGTTTTCGGTCTTCGAAAATTTCAGCGGCTCGACCTTCCAACGCGGCGGCACGGGATGGTCGCGGAGGAAAAAGAGTGCGCTGTGCTGCTTGCGGATCTCACCTCCAGGGCTGACCGCAAACCAGACCTGAGCCAGCAACGGCGGCGCGAGAAAGGCCAGCGCGGCGATGGCCGCACCCAGCGGCGAGAACCGGGTCGCCGCCCGCACATACCCACCGGCGGACCAGCCAAACTTGCCCGACGGCAATCCGGACTCCGAAGCCAGCCACCAGCCGATCACGATGATCGCGGCATAGATCGCAATGATCGCGATCATGCCGAGCGTGTCGTGATAGGTGTCGATGGCGCCTTCGCCGAGCGAGTGAACGAGGCGCGCGAGGGTGAAGGTGCGGGCGATATTCCCGCAGATCGCGATGACCACGGCGAGGCCGATGAGCACCACGCGGCGGAGCACGGTGAAGCGAAAAAGTTCTCCGAGAAAGAGCGCGATCATGAGGCTCGACTGGAGCGAATTCACTCCGCTGCACGCGCCATCGACGACGACCGTCCCGCCAACCAGATCGATCACGTTCCCCTTCTGGATCGCCGCCACTCCGGTCATGTTCAGCGCCTCCACATTCACTGCGGTGACAAAGTGTTTGAGCCCTTTGGTGACGAACGACTCAACGAACGTCGGCCAAGGCACCGCGACCCAAGTGAAGGCCAGCGGAAACGCGAGGACCCAGAGCAATCGCCAGCCGCCGAGGCGCACCAGCCAGGCCGCGGTCAGAACGGTGCAGGCGGCGGCTAGGAGAATGCCGCTGGGACGCCACACCGGATCGATCGAGCGCAGCAGTTCGCCCAACATAAAGGCTGCCCATGCGCCGAACGCGATGAGGGCCAGGAGCCAGCCGCCGAGGCCCGGCGAACCGACCGCGTCCGGATGCGCGGTGAGACGCTGGCGCGCGAGGTAGAGCGCGAGAACAGGGACCGCGAAGCCGTACTCGTAGTTCGGGAAAGATCGCCACGCGAGCGACAGGTGGAGCCAGGTCCAGATCCACATCGCCCCCAGCGCGACTGCCCATGCCCACGCGGCGACATGCGCCGAGGCCGAGGGCGCCATCGGCACTTCCGGCGACTGAATGGGAGCGGTCGCAGCGGTCATGGATGCTCGGAAAAGATCTGGAGCTCGGGCACCTCGAGCGAGCGATCGATGCGATCGCGCGACCCCAGAAAGAGGCGCGCTTCGTCCGGGAGGAGATCGGGGCTGCGACGCGCGACGCCCAGCATCGCCTCCGCCTTTTCCTTCTGGCCGGCGGCGGCGAGCATGTAGCCGTAGCAACCGGCCACCGTCGGATCGTTCAAGGCGGCGGCGGGCGCGGCTTCGAGCGCACGGAGGCCCTCGGCCGTCTTTCCGCGCAGATGCATCGAATACGCGTAGGTCGAGGCATACGCGCCCACCTTCGGATCGGCCGCATACACGCGATCCGCGAGCTGGTGCGCCGTCTCGAGATCTTCGTTCCGAAGCAGCGAAATCCACGCGTAGTTATTGATCGACGGCAGATCGTCGGGCTTGGCCAGATAGAGGCCTTTCACGGCGCGCTGGAGCCCGGCGCTGTCTTTGCGCTGGATGGAAAGCGTGAAGAGGCGCTGCAAAACATTCGTCTGGTCTCCGCTGCACGCGGCGAGCTTCCACCAGAGCTTCTCCTTCTCGGGCTCGGCGCCCCAACGCGCGCAGAGATCCGCCAGCCGGCGGATGCGCAACGCATCTTCCTTCAGCCGTAACTCCGCCAGATTCCAACTCGAATCCGACCGCTGTGCATCACGGGCGAGGCGCCACGCGATCGCGCTGATGGCCAGCCGCTCGGCTTCGAAGTCAGCCCAATCCGTCTCCTCGACCACCGCCTGGACGAGCCCCCACTCCTTCTGGGCGATCCACGCATCCGCGATGGCCAACTGCACTTCCGGCGTGTCGCGCAATTTGTCGTCGAGCTTCTCCGCCCACTGCACCGCGCGATCCGGCACACCACGGCCGCTCAACCAGAGCATCGCGTCGCCCACGTCCGCCGGCGTCTGGAACTTCGCGGTCTCGAGGCGATCGAGTTTTTCGACGACGCCCGAGCCACGCATCTGCCGGAGCACTTCAAAGCACATCACACAGTCATCGAGCGTGGCATTTTCCTCCGCGAGCAGCTCCTCCACGAGCCGCGCCAGCCGCGGGTCGTCGGTGAGCTGAGACTGCGTCACCGGGGCCGTGGCGGAGAGCGCGAGGCGCAAAGAGGGGCGCGTATTCTCCCTCGTCGCGTCATTGACCAGGACCCGCAGGGCCGTGAGCCGGAGCTGTGGATCATCCTTCAACTCCTCGATCGCGGTACGCGCTTTCGCGGCCTTTTCGGGATCCTTGGAAGCGAGTTGCAGCATCGCCAGGCGCATCCGGCGATCGCTGTCGTAGGGGTTGAGCCGGACGATCTCGGTGAGGAGAGTCTCGGCCACATCATTGTCGCGCAGCGCGGTGGCCACATCCGCCGCGGTGTGGAGATACTCGATGTGCTCCCGGCCGGCGGCGTCCACCTTCTCGAGCGCGGTCCGCGCGAGCTTCGGATCGCGAAAGCGCATCGCCGACGCCGCGAAGGCGATATGATCCTTCCAATCGGAGGGCGCGAGCTGGACGACCTTTCGCCGCCAGGCGACCGCCTCGACGGACCCCATCTGCTCCAGCGCCTCGGCGAGCATGCGCGCCGCTTCCACTGAGTCGTCGCGCACATGCGCGGCGCGCTTGGCGGCAAATGCCGCACTCCGCGGATCGCCGAGCCGCATGAAATCCTGGGTGTCGCGGATGGCCTTGTCGTAGCGCCAGTTCTGGAGCCAGCGCCACCCCCCATAGCCCGCACCGCCCAGCACGAGCAGCACGACCACCCCGATCTGCAGCCATTGCCGCCAGGTGAGCGAGACGTCTGATTTATTTTTCGACCGCGATTCTGATTTACCCATGACTTAAAATTGAGACGGCAAGCTGTGTACTCTCAAGGACCAGGAACCTCCTCAACACGCGTCGTGCCGCGCGTCCAGTGGATTCACCCCGCCCAGCGTAAACAGGGGGCGCAAGTGTTCCAGACGAGCGCCAATTATCAACCCCAACCTCAGCCACCGGGCGACAGCAATGTCGCTGTGAAGTTCCGGGTATTTCTGAAACCCTCAGTGTCGTAATGCTGGCTCCCAGCTCACTCCGATCGACAAGTATTGGCGCCCGCCGCGCCGGGTATCGCGGGCTCATTGCGACGCTCGCGGTCTTCGTTCTCGGCGCCGCACTCATGGCGGCCGCAGCGCCCATTCCACTGGGCCGACCGCGCCCTTGGCGGATCGTACCCATCGGCGATTCCATCACCCAGGGGCAGCCAGTCCACCTCACTTACCGCTACCCGCTCTGGAAAATGCTCATCGATGCCGGCGTGGACTTCGACTTCGTCGGCTCGATCAACTTTTACGACCCCGTCAATCCGACCATCGACCCGTACCGCGGGCACCCCTTCGATTTCGACCATGAAGGACACGTCTTTTACCAAACCAACCAGCTCGCCGGAAACCTGCCGCGCTGGCTGCTCGAGGGCCACAATGGCAGCGGCGGTTACATGCCCGATATCGCCCTCGTCCACGCCGGCACCAATGACGCCCTGCTCGCCCAGCCCACCGCCAATGCCGTGGCCAATCTCACGAGCCTCATCACCTCCCTGCAGGCGCGCAATCCGCAGGTAAAAGTGCTCCTCGCGAAAATCATTCCCATATACAACCCACTCGACTCGAACCAGGGGGCCAACTCCAACGTGAACCTCATCAACGCCCAGATCGACGGCATCGCCGCCGCGACGGACTGTCCGCCCGGCAAGCCCGAGGCCCGCGTCATCGTCGTCGATCACAACACCGGTTTCTTCGCCAACCACGTCCTGCCCGCCCCGAATGGCGGCGACACCTACGACGGCGTGCATCCCTCAACCGCCGGCGAGGAGAAAATGGCCCGTCGCTGGTTCGAAGCGCTCCAACTTTTCATCGCGACACCCGTCATCCTGCGCGACGGCGACGGACGGATGGCGGTGGACTTTGTGCGCGTGAAAAACAGCACCCGCCTGAGCTACCGGATCGGCGTCGCGAGCGAACCCGGCACCTGGGATTGGACACCGGCGGCGACCGAGACTGTGACCGCCGTCAGCACGGGCGATTGGACCGAGCAGGTGCGAATCCGCGATCTCACGACCGGCCTCGCGCGGTTCCTGAAAATGGAGATCGAACTGATCGCCGCACCGTAGGCCCTCGGACGCGACAGAGCGGAGCGAGAGCCGAATGCGACGTCCTTCCAAATCACACTTGCTTTGGAAATCGCGTTGGCCATAGTGCGCGCCCCGTCGGGAAATGGCTGGGTAGCTCAGTTGGTAGAGCAGAGGACTGAAAATCCTCGTGTCGCCGGTTCGATTCCGGCCCCAGCCACCACCCCGCCGACGCCGCGGCCGTTGGGTGCTATTTCTTTGCGGTGGCTTTGGACTTCGCTTCCTCGATTAAGGCACCGAGTTCGTCGGCGCTCTTGTAGCCACTGTAGCTGGCGAGCGGCTTCCCTTTCGCGTCGGTGATGACGACGAACGGGAGCGTATTGCCGAACTTCTCCTTCTTGAATTTCCGCTGGAACTCCCCGGACGAGCGGGCGTCGTCGATATTGATGTCGGCGACGACGAAGGTCTCGGCGGTGACCGCGATCTTGCCTTCGTTGATGAGCTTCTTCGTGGCCTGACAATTGCCGCACGCTTCGCGGCCCATCAGGATGAAGCCAAGTTTATTTTCTTTGCTGGCCTGGCTGATCGCTTTGCTGACATCGGTGCTCCAGGTCGGTGGAGCGGCGAAGGCGTGAATGGCGAGGGTGGCGCTGGTGAGAAGGGCGAGGAGGGACTTCATAGGTGGGGGAAAGGCGTACAACGACGCGACCGAAGCCGAAATCCTTTTCTTTTTTCCGGGCCGCGGATGAACGCACACCCCCGCCGCCACGACCTGAGGCGGGAGGGATCAATCGGATCGCCGCGAAACCTCGCCCGTGGCGTGGCAACGCTCTTGCTATATGCTCCGCTCCACCGCCTTCACTCTGATCGTGGCCGTCGTGGCCTCACTCCAATCGGCGATCTTTGCGCAAGATGCTGCGCAAAACGGGCCACCCAGTGGCCATTCAGAAGCACCGGATTCGCTCGCTTCCCTAACGCTCCGGACCGAACGCGATCGCCTCGTGATCGAAAACCAAATCCGCGAAGAGGCACTCCGGAAGGAACTCGCGGATCAA
>JANPIS010000487.1:0-16161 GCA_031425095.1 Chthoniobacteraceae bacterium | reverse complement strand
ATCCTTCTTGTCGGCGTCGGCGGTATTATTCAGGAAGGCAAAGAGCTTGTAGTACTCGTGCTGCGTAATCGGATCGTACTTGTGCGTGTGGCACTGTGCGCAGGCATAGGAAGTGCCCATCCACACCGCCATCGTGGTGTTCGTGCGATCGACGATCGCGGCGTTGCGGAATTCCTCGTCCTGCGTGCCGCCCTCGTTGTTCGTCATCGTGTTGCGATGAAAGGCCGTCGCGATGAGCTGTTCCTCGGCGGGATTGGGAAGCAGATCGCCGGCGAGTTGCTCGATCGTGAATTGATCGAAGGGCAGGTTGCGATTGAAGGCATTGATGACGTAGTCGCGATACGCCCAGATGATCCGCGGCGGGTCATCGGCGTAGCCCGCGGAGTCCGCATAGCGCGCGAGATCCAGCCACATCCGGCCCCAGTGCTCGCCATACGCTGGCGACGCCAGCAGGCGATCCACGAGCCGCTCGTACGCATCCGGCGCCGTATCCGCGAGGAAAGTGTCCGCTTCTTCCAAGGTCGGCGGCAGACCCGTGAGATCGAGCGAGACCCGGCGAAGGAGCGTGGCGCGATCCGCTTCCGGGGCTGGAGTGAGGTGTTCCCGCTCCAGGCGCTGAAAAAGGAACGCGTCGATTGGGTTCCCCCACGTGATCGGCAGTTGGTAGCCCGCATCGGAAATCTCCGGCACCGGATGCCGCTTCGGCTTTTCGTAAGACCAGTGCTGCGCGTACTTCGCGCCGCTCGCGATCCAGCGTTTGAGCAGATCTACCTCGCGCGCCGTGAGCTTCTTGCCCGTCTTCTTCGGCGGCATCAGATCGTCCCGGTCCTCCGTCACGATCCGCTGGATCACCGCGCTCTTCTCCGGATCACCCGGCACGATGGAAAAGCCATCGTCGAGCGCCGCGCGCGCCCCTTCCTCCGTATCAAGCCGCAGCCCGCCCGAGCTGTCCTTCCCGCCTTTGCGCTCATCCTGATCCGGCCCGTGGCAGTGGAAGCAGTTGTTCGAAAGGATCGGCCGGATCTCGCGCTGGAAATCCGGCGCCGTCGCGGCGTGCGCCACGAGTGTCCCAGCCTGAGTGATGCTCAGGAACGCGAGGAGGTTGAGGAGTGCGGAGCGGAAACGCATCGTAGGGAAGAGACTACCATCAAGATCGCGCCGGTCAGTCGCATCTTTGGGTGAGAGTGTCGGTGGATGGTGCGGTTGATCCGGTGGATGCTGCGCTCCGAGCGGCATGGCGAGAAAATGCCGGAGGCCAAACTATCGAGGCGCTGCGCGCGGTAGTATTCTCATGCCGCTCGGAGCGCGGCATCCACCGAAGCGCCCCTTTACTTTCCGATCCGCCAGAGGTGGCCTTCGGAGCGGAGGAAGAGCGCGCCGTCGATGGCGGCGGGAGAAGCGAGGGTGCGTTCGGCGAGGTCGTTGGTGGCGAGGAGTTCGTAGGTCTTCGCGGCTTGCACGACGTAGCCGATGCCTTCCTCGTTTTGGAAATAGATGCGGCCCTCCGCGACAATCGGGGAGGCGGAGAAGTTGCCGCCGAGACGTTCGGTCCAGTGGATGGTGCCGTTTTTCGCGTCGGCGCAGGTGGCGATGCCGGCGTCTGACACGAAGAAGACTTCATCGCCGACGACCACGGCGGAGGCGGTGTGTGGGGCACCTTTGGGGATCGTCCAGGCGATGTTGGTCGCGGTGGCGTCGCCATTCGCGCCGGCGGGTTTGATGGCGTGGAAGACGGGCTTGTCGAAGCTGGAGCTGAGAAAGAGGAGGTCGTGCGCATACACGGGGCGGGGGACGACGGAGTAACCTTCGCCGTAGCCGACGCGCCAGCGTTCGTGGCCGTCTCTCAAATCGTAGGCGCCGACGAAGCCGCTGCCGGGGCTGATGATCTGCGTGGCGCCATCGAGCGTGATCGCGAGCGGCGTGGAAAAGGAGAACGGTTTCTTCGCGGTCGTGTTGCGCGGGGTCTTCCAGCGGATCGCGCCGGTCGCGGCGTCGAGGGCAACGATGAAAGGGTCCGCTTTCCCATCGCAACTGAAGACCAGCGCCCCATCGACGAGGATCGGTGAACCGCCGGTGCCGTGGACGGGCGGATACTTCAGATCCTCCTGTTTCCACGTAACTTTCCCCGCGAGATCGAGCGCAGCGGTGCCCATGTGGCCAAAGTGGACGTAGAGCCGGTCCGCGGTGACGATCGGCGTCGGACTCGCGGCGGTATTCTTCTTGTGCATCGTCGTCGCGCTGCCGGGATCGGGGCGGAAGACTTCGGTGTCCCACACGACCGACCCATTCGCGGCGTCGAAGCAGAGCGCGCGCAGGGTGGGATCGGTGCCGCCTTCGACGGGCACTGCCGCGGTGAGATAGATGCGCCCTTTCGCCAATACCGGCGACGACCATCCGCTGCCCGCGACCGCCACCTTCCAGACGACATTTTTCTCCGCGCTCCACTCGATCGGCAGCCCCTTTGCGGTGGAGATGCCCTGGCCGGTCGGCCCGCGGAATTGCGGCCAATCGCTCTCCGCACGGGCGATTCCAAGGGCGGCGAGCAGAAGGGCAAAGGTGAGTTTCATGCGTGCGGAGGGAGATTCGTGGGGCGGCGATTCCTTATCGAGAAAAGTCGCCGCGCGGGCGATCTGGGGCACCTCAGTTGGCGGTCGCTTTTGCGGGCGCGGGGTCTTCGGTTATCACCTCGGGTTCGGTGATGAAATCGGCGAGGATGTCGCGACGTTTTGCTCGCTGAAACGGGCGCTCGCGGAGTTTCTCCAAATCCGCAACTCCGGCAGTGACGACCGCCGTCTCTCCGAGTTTCTTCGCCGTTCCATAGGATTCGCGAGCTTTCTCCACGTCGCCTCGCATCTGGAGATGAACGGCGTAGCAAGCGTGCGCGTAACCGAGGTTGGGATCCGCTTGGAGCGCACGTTCGAAGTAGGGCGCCGCCTCGTCGAACCGGCCGAGATTGTCGAGTGTGCGGCCGAGTTTCAGCAGCAGACGAGTGTCTTGCGGGAAGAGCTTGAGGCCCGCTTCGAAGGCGTGCGCCGCTTCGGTGTATTGCTGGAAGCGCGTGTCGCTATCGGTTTGCTCGAGGCCGAGGTAGTGGCTCGCTTCCCCGAGGTAGTAGTAGAGATCGGGATTCTTTTTCTCGGACCGCAGTGCGAACAGGGCGCTGTCTTTGGCGCGAAAATATTGTTGGTCGCGCAGGGCGAGGCGCGCGCGTTCGCCGTAGAATTCTCCGCGGACGAGCGGAACGCTGAGGACCAGCAGCGCGGCGCCGAGGATCGGAGTCGGGAGCCGCAGCCAGAGGTGCAGGGGAACGCTGGCCTCCTCGGACGAGCGTTTCGTCTGTGAGCGCCCGGGATTGGCGAGGATGCCAAAGATGAAGGCAGCGAGCAGGGCATTCGCGGGAATGTGCAGGCTGAAGTCCGTCGCCGCGTGGATGAGCATTGCCGCGACCGCACCGAGGGAGCCGATTGACAGTGCGAGTTCGCGCGAGCGTTTTGTTTTCGTGGCCTTCGCCCTTTCGCGGACGATGCGGATGAGCCCGGAAATGCCGACGAAGAGGTGGGTGCCGAGGAACAACGCCGCGAGTGCTGCGCCGACGTAACCATACTCTGCGAGCAACTCAAGATACTCGGAGTGGGCGTGATCGGGTTCGCCCTGCATCTCGGGCGGTCGGAGTTGCCGCGCGTGGTGAAGAAAACTTCCGCTGCCGGCACCGGCGATGGGGTGATCTTGATGGATCTGCATGGCCAGTCCGCGGAGTGCCGGCCGGAAGTCCGCCTTTTCGACGGGCGTGTTGGATTGGGCGCTGAGCCGCTCTTCGCCTTGGAAAAAATTGGTCGCACTGATGGAGAGGAGCACGATGCACGCAACCGATGCGGCGACGGCGAGAAGGACGCGTTCGGGGAAGAGTCGGCGGACCGCCCAGATGCTGATCGCTGCGACCATGGCGATGGCGAAGATCACGCTGAGATTACTCTCGGGGCTGCCGGAAATCGCGATGCCGACGAGGCACACGGCGACGCCGTAGAGTGCGAGCAGGTAGGTGGCAAAGCGCGATTGCGTCCAGCAGAAGATGGCGAGCGACAGCGCGGCGAGCATCTCGAGCAGTCCGGCGAGGTGATCGGGCGAGATGTAAAAGCCGCTGGCGCGGGAGTAGTACTGCTCCGGGCGAACGATCCACGGGAGCAGCATGTAATCTTCGCCGGAGCGGAATTGACCCGCGCCGACGGCCACATGGAAGAACGCATAGCCAAGCAGCGCGGCGATGACCGCGTAACGTTCCCGGGCGACCGCGAAGTGCACCGCCGCGAGCAGATAGACGAGCAACGCTGCGAGGATCAGGAAGAACTCCGGGCGCGCAAGATACTCCACATTCACCATGCGACTGCGGGCGGCGAGATATGCGGCGAATGCAAAGGCCGAACCGAGGCACCAGATCGATGGATGACGGGCTTCTCGCGCCGGGGTGACGCGAACCATCGCGAGGCTGGCGACGGCAATGAGCGCGTAGCCGGGCAGGGCGTAAACGAGCCTGGCTCCGCCGATCAGTGCCTGCAGCACGCCGAGACCCACACAGACGAGGATGAGAGCGAGATTTTGCAAAGGGTTGAGAGGAGCGTCGCCGAGGCCGGCCAGCGAATGGGATTCTAGCTCAGGCTCGGGGTAGTGCGTGGGGGCGCTATAGGGCTGCGCGCCGCCCGGTCGTCACTCATCGCGGAACGCAGTAACGGGCCGGCCGGTGCCCGAGGCGCGGGAATAGTTAATAGTGTCGAGAGCACTGGCGCCAGCCTCCGTCGCATTGTGCGCGGTGATGCCGAAGGCGATGGCATTGCGCACTTCGAGTTCGGTCGCCGCGCTGCCGGAGAAGTTGAGGGCACCGGCCTCGCGCACGATTGCGCCCAGCCGCCCGTCCGCGCCCGTGAATTGTCCGAGGGTGAAGCCGGTGAGCGTTTCTGCTGCGACGCGGGCGATGGCGATTCCGTGTTTCTTCGAGGCCCCGACCGCGGACTTGATGACACTTTCCACGATGCCACCGGGTGCGAGGGAAACTTGCGGGGCGGCGAGCAAGGCCACGGTCTTCGCTGGAGCGCCGGAGCCCGCGCTGGCGGCGGCGGCTTCCACGGTGCAGGCCCATTGCACCGCCGCATCGACGGCGGAGGTGATGGCGCCGGTCTCGCCATCGCGCAGGCCCGCCTCGAGGATTCCGGTGACGACCGCTGCAGTGATCTCGCCCGCACGGATCGCGTCCGCGCCATTGGTGGGCGTGCCGGCCTGCGTCTGTGCAAAGGCCAGGAGAGCTGGAACCATCCGCGCGGTGCTCGCTCCGGTGCGCATGGCGGCAGCTTGGGCGATCTGCGGTGCGTGGGCGGGGTCGGCGACGACTGCCGCCGCGGCGATGTCACTCGCTCGTTCGGGATGCAGAAAGAGAGCGCGGAGGACGTGCTCCGAGAGTCCCTTCGCGCCACTTTTGCGCATGCCTGCTGCGGCCGCCGCCGCGAGCTGGATACTGGCGGCTTTTGTCGGGCTGGATTGGACGACCGCTTCCGTGACGGCGGGCCATAGCTTTTCGTCGGTCTTCGCGATGCCCGCGGCTGCGATGACCGCGGCGCCTCTCGGGTTCACGAGTGTCACGCCGCGAATCACAGCGAGGCGCGAGGTGTCGTCGGTGGCGGCAGCGAGCCCCTCGGTCGAGGCACTGAGGAAATTGCGTACGTCCGATTGCGTCCGTGTCACCGCGGAGGCTCCGGCGTCGAAGGCGGCCTTCTGGGCAGGATCACCCGCGAGCAAAAGGCCGATGCGCTGGATGAGTTCTTCGGGAGGCGCGACATCGGCGGCGAGGGCTCCCAGACCGCAAAGATGACGGAGCGAGGGGGGGCCGGAGGCGATGCCTTGCTCGGCGACGTCTGCGGGAAAGCGGCTGGCGCGAGCTGCCTCGAACGCAAGCGTGGGCACCTCGCGCTCCTTGCCCGTGGCGATCGCGCCAGCCACACCGCCGGCAAAGACTTCACGGACATCGGCGCCTGAGATCGTACCCATCGCCGAGAGCTGTCGCGCGACGATCGCGGCGGTGACGACAACGTGCGCGCCTTCGACGAAACCCCGCGCAATGTCGCCCGGCTTCACGTCCCGAATCCCGATGCAGTATGCGGCCGTCTGTGGAGCCAGCAGCGGCACGGCGCGTCCAGCGGCACGCGCGATTTCGACGATGGAGTTCGAGCCTGGCTGCTCCATCGCGAGGCGGGTGAACTTTTGCACCTCAGCCGGCCAGCGTGCGGCGGCGCCGGAGATCAACCCGGCGCGGTCGAAGCCGGCGCCTTCTTGGCGGAGATAGGTGAAGTGATACTCACCATGGTCGGTGGCGCAGCGGCGATAGCCCTCGAGCACGGCATCGGTGTAGGCGCTGAAGGCGGGCTTGGTGTTGGCGAGTTCCACCTTCACTGCGGCGAGCACAGTTTCCCCACGGCCGCGCAGCACGCCGGCGACGATCGCGCCGACATCCTCGCGGGTGTCGGGGACGCCGCTGAGGAGAGTCTTGAGCAAGTTGCTCGCGCCACCGGTGAGCGGCGCCAGGACGACGGCGCCGCTGCTGCTGGTCCGCGCCGCGGATGCGGCGATTTCTTCAAAGAGATGCGACGGAGCGACACTCAGAGCTTTCGCGGCGACGTCCTCGATATGACGGCCGAGCTTCGCGGTCGGAACTTTCCGTAAGGCCTTGATCCCGGCGGCGACGATGCGCTCGGCGTATGCCTCCACGGGGAGCAGTTCGTCGGGAGGTCGCCCGCCTTTGGGCGTGAGGGTCTGGGCGGTCGCGCTCGTGGCGAGGAGGGCGATCTGGCTGCGCACGAGTTCGCCGACGTCTTGGGGACTAACGGCCAGACACGCCGCCGTAGTCGCTTCGTCGAGCACGGCGCGGACGGCCCCGTCGGGTTCGACGGTGAGCAAGGCTTCCGTCACGCTGGAGAGGATCTTTTCAACCGCAGCGAAGTTGCCGGCGTGCTTGCGCACGGCTTCGCTCACCACATCGGCGGGCGTCAGATCGGGCTGGAGCGCGACATCGAGAAAATCGACGACCGCCTTTGCGACTGCTGCCGCCACGTCGGCCTCACTGGAAGCACCTGGCTCACCGCCGGGCGGCAGTCTGGCCTCAATGGCGCGCTGCGCCGCGACCGAACTGCTTGGGGACTGGGCCGACGCGCGTTCCAATCCCGCCAAGAGAGCGCAGGCATACAAAGAAATACGGATGATAAGTCGCATTGGGCATAGCGCGCGCGATGATGCAAGGGAGGTGGCGAGCTGCGCGCGCTGATATCAAATTGAGCAAGCTCCCATCGGAAGCGCCTCTCAAGCAAAAAAACGATCGTCGCCTTTTTGGCACGCATCCCACAACAACTTGTCGCTCCACTCGGCGGGCCGACGCAAACATACAGAACAGATGACGCTCGCCCTGCATTTCCGGCGTTTTGCGGGTTTTTTTCAACTCCAAACACCTGTAGGAACAAACCCTATAGCAATTTCGGATCGAAGGATCTGTTCATACGGCACCCGGTTCGCTACAAACATTGCCTGTCGCTTTTTCCTGCATCTGGCGTTTTCCGAGAATCGGCACGCTGGATCCAAGTGGAAGCGGCGGAATCGACAAAGTATGAACGAACCGAACTCCATTTGGGATGCCGCCTTGGGAACAAGATGCCGGAGGCAAGTAGCAGCAGTGCTGTTGTTCGCGGCGGGCGCGATGAGCACCGTTCGTGGCGCGGCTCCCAATGAAACCAGCGTTGACCGATCGGTGGCGGCAGTCGCCGCCCAAGGTCCAGAGTGGCAACTGGCCACGGTTGGGACTGCACAGTCGATCCGTGCGAACCTTGCCAGCGTTGCTGCGTCGGCTTTTGAACCGGCCCGCGAAGGCGTCGTAGAACTCGCGACCTTCGGCTCAAAGCCGGTCGCTGCAGTGCTAAACGTCCCTCCTCCAGGCGCGATGGCGCCCGCCGCTCCGGCCGTCGATCACATCCCAGAACCGGGAGCGATCGGCTTTGGACTGGCGGTTGCTGCTTTGATCTTCGGGAATTTTGCGAAGTCTTTGATGAAGTGCTGGAAAATCACGGGAGCCCCTGCGGATCGACGAGAGTTGTGAAAGCCGATCGCGCCTGAGTAATCCCGAATTTCAACTCGCATTGTGCACGCGCTTCGTTCTCCAATCGGGAGTGAGGAATCGAGTTTCAGATTCTCGCGGCTTGAAACGGCCTGCGGCCGTGATTGAATCGCGAGGTCGGTGCGGAACGGCCATCAGAATGGCACCGTCCCTGCAGCACACTTTTTACTGAAGCCACTTTTTTGCCGATTTCGACTCGCCTATGACTCCTGATGACGCGGAAAAAGTTCGTTGGTTCTGTCTCAAGAGCCAGCCGAAGCACGAGCACATCGCGGCGGCACATCTTCGGCAGATGACTGGGGTCGAGGTTTTCTGTCCCCGCCTCCGCTTTAAACGTCCGACTGTGCGTGGGCCCAAGTGGTTCGAGGAGGCGATGTTTCCGGGCTATTTGTTTTCCCGGTTTCATTTCGCTGCGCGGCACAAGGAGGTGCGTTATGCGATGGGCATCAGCAACATCGTCCGCTTCGGAACGCACTATGCGGCCATCGAGGATTCCGTGATCGCGAACCTGCGCGAGACGACGAATGGCGAGCAGATCGCTGTCATCGACTGCGAGATAAACGTTGGCGACAGCGTGAAGATCGTCGAGGGAAGTCTGCGCGGACTCGAGGCGGTAGTGACGAGTATGTTGTCTGGGCGTGAGCGTGTTCGAGTGCTGCTCAACTTCCTCGGTCGCGAGATCCACGCGGAACTGAACCGCCCGGCAGTGTTGCCCGCGAAACGCCACCCGCTGGCCGCGTGATCCGATAGGGCCCGAAAGCCCGCGCCTAAGGGGCGTAGGAAAAGTTCCAGCGCGTTTCTACTTTTTGTGCGCCGTTCTTAGCGGTGACGATCACGGTATAGTTTCCAGGCTGTAGCGGAGAGGCGGGCTTGAAAGAGACATTTTTCGACTCGTCGTCATACTTCGCCTGTACGAGGCCTAGTCCGCTCAAACGCATCTCGACGGTCGGCGCTTCAAAATTCCCCAAGCTGGAGAGGTTGGCCTTAATCTCAGGCTTCGAGTCGCTGATGACCTCGTTGTTCATGGGCTGCGTGATCATCATCGACGCGGCATTCTGAGCCATCACGGGCTCACCGCTCGGAGCCATCATGCCCTGAAAGGAAATGGCGACTGAAAATGCATCGCGGCCTTGTGCGTCTTTTGCCTTCACATCATAGCGGCCGAGCGTCATCGCGTTGGTTGTCATCCCAAGACGCTGTCCATAGACGGTGAAGGCCACCTCGTAACCGGCAGCGCGGGCAGCCTCCTGGATTTTCGCGTTCGTGTTTCCACCGACGTAGGCGAGGGCGGCGCAGCGAATGCCAAGCCGCTCCTCGATCGTCTTCTTCGACCGCTGGAGTTCGTCTTTTAGCCAGTCGTCGTAGCTGCCTGCAAACTTTGAGGGCTTCTTCCGCAGATCGGCGTGCGAAACAGTGTGGCTGCCGATTTCCACGCCGGCATCGCGCAACTCTGCAAGTTGATCCCACGTGATCGCCTTCCCGCCCGTGTTGATGTAGTTCAAGTAAACAAAAACGGTAAACGGGTAGCCGTATTTCTTGAGGATCGGCCAGGCGTCGTCGTAGGTGGACACGTAACCGTCATCGATCGTGATGAGGACGCTCTTCGGCGGGATATTCTTTTCGCCGCGGCGCCACGCGAGGAAGTCCTGCATCGAGATAACGGTCAGGCCGGCGTCCTTAATTTCCTGCATCTGCTTCTCGAACAACTCGGGCTCGATTGAGAGATAGCCGCCCGCCTTCCCCTCCAAGCGATGGTAGAGAACCACGACGACTTGGGCGTGCGGATCGATGACCGGTTTGGGGGGTGCCTCGGGTTCTTTCTGCTTCGGCTTCGGTGTCGATGGGTCTGGGACTGGTGTCGCGGGCGGGGGGGTGGCCACAGCCACGAGAGGGGCAGGAGTCGGAGTGACTTCAGCCTTCTTGCTCGGGAAAGGCAGTTTGATTTTGTCGCAGCCAGTGAGGGTGAGCGCGGCGAGAGCGAAGACGAATGCGTTTTTGCGATTCATAGTAAAAGAGTCCGGTGACGGACGGTCGGTGAAAATACAGGTAGAGGCTGCGGTGGGAAGGTCCAACGCGTTTTTCCTCCGCTCCTGCGTTTGTCGCCTACGCGTGCGCTTTGATCATTCGAGGCCGAGCTTGCGGAAGGTCTCGTCCACGTGACGGAAATGATGATCTAGCGAGCAAAGGTGGGCGATCTCGTCGGGCGGGATACTCGCGGTGATTTCCGGCTCGGCGACGAGGTTTTCTAGGAGCGACTTGTCGCCCTGCCACGTCTTCATCGCCGCACGCTGGACCGCTTCGTAGGCGACTTTACGCTCCAAGCCACGCTCCGTGAGTTTCAAGAGGATGGTCTGCGAGTGGTAGAGGCCCTTTGTGAGTTGGAGATTGCGCTCCATGTTCCCCGGATAGACGAGCAGGCGGTCGATGAGCTTTCGGAGGAGCACGAGCATGTAGTCGAGCAAGATGCAGGAGTCGGGGAAGATCACGCGTTCGACCGACGAGTGGCTGATATCTCGTTCGTGCCAGAGGGCGACATTCTCCAGCGCGGCGAGAGCATTCCCACGAATGAGACGAGCGAGGCCGCTGAGCTTTTCACCGGTGATGGGGTTCCGCTTGTGCGGCATCGCGGAGCTGCCCTTTTGCCCTGCCGAAAAATACTCTTCCACTTCGAGCACCTCGGTGCGCTGGAGATGCCGGAATTCGGTGGCCCACCGGTCGATGCTCGACGCAATGACCGCGAGAACGGTGTGAAATTCCGCGTGCCGATCGCGCTGCAGAACCTGCGTGCTCAACACCGCCGGTGCGAGACCGAGCCGCTGGCAAACACGCTCTTCGACTCGAGGATCGAGGTGCGCGTGGGTCCCCACGGCTCCGCTCAGCTTCCCGACGCGAATCCGCGGCTGCACTTCCTCGAGCCGCTGGACCGCGCGGCCGAACTCGTCGTGCATGAGTGCGAGCTTCAGCCCGAACGTAATCGGTTCCGCGTGGATGCCGTGGCTGCGGCCGATCATCGGCGTGTTCTTGAACTCGCGCGCGCGGCGAGCAATCGCCTCGCGGAGATCGCGAAGGTCTTTCAGAAGAATGTCGGACGCCTGGGCGGTCTGCACCGCGAGGGTGGTGTCGAGCACATCGGAGCTGGTCATTCCTTGATGCATCCAACGGCAGGCCGGGCCGACGTAGCTCGCCACGTTCTCGAGGAACGCGATGACGTCATGGTTCGTCCGGCGCTCGATCTCCATGATCTCCCCAAGATCGAACTTTGCCTTGGCCCGAATCGCCTCGGCATCCTCCTTTGGGATCACCCCGATCTCGGCTTGCGCCTCGCAAGCGAGCGTCTCGATCTCCAGCCAAATCTCATATTTGCGTTGATCGGCCCAGATGGCCGCCATTTCGGGAAGGGTGTAACGTTCGATCACAGGCCGTGGAGCCTGCCTAGCTGCGCCGAGGAGTAGAAGGTGAAAGTGCCGCGGTGACGGATCGCGCCGACCGGACCGACGAAGGCGCTCAAAAACAACTTACCCCGCCCGGGTTTGGAAACCCGGAACGGGGTGTTGGAAAAACTGCTGGGACGCCCGTCGTGCGCCGGTCGTCAGGACTAGCAAACGCGAGCGCGGACGGACTGGCCGCGGGAGGCGAGCCGCACCCGACCGGTATCGAGCAGGTCGGCGACGGCGGCGACAGTCTCCTGACTGTTCCGGCTGTAGGAACTGACCGCGAGGATCAGGTCTCCGAGGCTGTAGTTGGCGCGGCTGGCTTTCTTGAGTGGCTTTTTCATTGTGAGGAGTTGGTTAGGAAGTTGCCCTTGAGGATTTAGCACGCGGTGTGCCAAGTTCATAATAGGTTCGATTGTTACGGAGGTTTGGACGCAACAGCACGTGAGGCGTTCAATACTTTTTTTATTTCGTGAGGTTTAGCAACCGGCGCTGCGCCCGAATCAACTCCTCCAGACGCGCCTCCCCAAATTGCGCGACCAAACGTCGCATACGTGACACTTCCATGACCCGCGAGTGTGTCATCGACGATGCGCCCCAACGAGAGTCCACCGCCGCAAACTCTTCAGTCCAACTACGCCGGTTGGGTCTGGAGGAGGACGGTAAAGGTGGAGCCCTTTCCGACCTGCGTGCGGATCATGATGGCACCTTGCGCTTCTCGGACTAGTCTCTTCACGATGGACAAGCCGAGGCCAGTCCCTCGATCCGGCGATTTCGTCGTGAAGCGCTCCTCGAACATTTTCGCCAGCACCGGCGGAGTGATGCCCGGCCCGTCATCGATGATTGAGATCGCCAGCAGGGGAGTGCGATTCGCAAACTCTTCGCGATTGATGAAGCGCTCGGTCGCGCTGTCGGGATACGCCGACAAATCCAGCGGGTTCGGATGCACGGCGCAGTGGACATCGACGCGGTGAGCTGTCTCGCAGGCTTGCAGTGCGTTGATCGTTAGATTGAGGAGGATCTGGAGAAAATCCGTTCCATTGATGTCGGCGATGATCTCGTGCTCGAGCCGGTGCACCGTGAGTTGATTCCCCTTCGCGCTCGGGTGCCGGACGAGGAGTTCGCGGAGATCGTCCAGGATCTGGTTTGCACCGACCATCGTTTTTTCCGACGGAGCACTATGGAGAAAGCCGAGGTATCGCCGCGAAATCTCAAAGCATCGCCCGATCTGGCCGGTAAGCTTGCTGAGATCAACCCGGATCGACTCGAGTTGCTCGCCTTCGACCTTTGGCGTGTTCTGGATGGTTCGGGTGATGATCTCGATGAAGCCGCTGATCACGGTGAGCGGGCTGTTCAAGTCATGGAGCACGCTGGCGTAGATCTCACCTTTGGTCCGCGCCATTTCCTCCCGCACGCTCTGGTCCTGGATCTCACGGCGCAATTGGAGCAGCTGGTCGTTGCTCCGCTCAAAGTCCAAAGCGGCTGCATGCTTCTTCGCTGCGCGGTTGACCGCCTCGCGCATCGACTGAATGTCGAAAGGCTTATTCAGGTAGTCGCTCGCCCCGTGACGCAGGGCCTGGCGCGCCGTCTCAATCGTCTCGAAGGCCGTCAACATCACCACCTCGATCGTCGCATCGATTTCCTTCAGCTCTTTGAGAAGTTCCACGCCCGACATGCCCATCATCATGATGTCGAGCACCGCCACATCGATCCGCTGCTGCCGCGCGAGCTGAATGGCATCCAGTCCATTCGTCGCCGTGAGAACGTGGTAGTCGTTCTTGAAGACGATTTTCAGAGACTGCCTTGGACCCTCCTCGTCATCGACGATGAGGAGCGTGGGCTTGACGACCGGCGGAGCCGGCGTCGTCTCAGAAATTGAACCCGAGGCTGACGGTGAAGGCGTGGCTATCAAAGCGGTAAGTGCCATCGGCGGCGGTTCCATTATCGATGTTACGTTTCGGGCCATGCGCGTATTGGTAAGCGATGTCCCAGTTGAAGTGTTCGAGCGATTGCCCGAACCCGACGCTGTAGATGTGGCGGTTGGAGTCCGGCACGATTGGATTGAAGGTCGCGTTTGGCGATGAGTTCTCGCTGTAGATGTAGCCGACGCTCGCTCGCAAGCCATTTCCGAACTTTCTCGTCGCACCAAACTCCCAGAAGGCGCTCGATTGCCACCCGAACGGCAGGATCACGTCTCCGGATTTCTGACTCAGGACGACATCATTCAGTGTATTCCAGTCCGTCCAGTCCCAGTTGATTTCAAAGTTCCAATCTTCGGTTGGGCGGAAGGAGTAGCCGATGACGACGTTCTGCGGAAAATCAAAATCCACGCTGGCGTTTTCTTCGCTCCGAGCTCCGGGCACGGGGAAGGAACCGAACGGCGTCGGCACGGTGAAGCTTTCGTATTGGAGCCGGGCGCGCCCCTCGAACTCAATGTTCGAAGCGCTGCGATAGTTCACGCCGAAGGAATGCATCCGATGCGGCTTCCATAAAACGCCCGCATTGAAGCCGACCGACGTGCCATCGCCCTTGAAGCGAAACGAATCGCCAGGTGCCAGCACGCCGCGCTCGAGGGTAGTCTCGGCGCTGTTGAAATTTGCGCCGACCGCCACGGAAAGCGTGTCAGTAATCTTCCACGCAAGCACCGGATTGAAGGTGACGTACTCGATTTTGCCTTTGCGAGCGAGCGTGCGGAACGGCGTGTCGTCCGGATACTCCATCGCAAATCCGAAGGGCGCATAGACGCCCAGGCCGATGGCGATGGGGAGGTCCTTTAGCTTCCACGACGCGAAGAACTGCGGTGCCAGCTGCAGCTCGTCGTTCGTGTTTCCAAAGGTGCGATTCCCAGGCGCGTCGAGCGTCACGTCCACGTCCAGCGTGATGGCGTAGCCGCCGAGGAGAACGCTCGTCCCTTCGAGCTCGGCGATTCCGGCGGGGTTGTAGTAGATCGCCGAGGCGTTGTCGGCGGTCGCGGCGAAGGCGTTGCCGCGAGCGGTCGCTTTCGGATTCTGGTCGGGGATGCGGACGCCGAGTCCGAAGGCGAGCGCGGGCGCGAGGCCAGCCGCCGCGGCGAAGGCGGTGAGAGTTTTCATGGGCGCGGAAGGTGTGAGCAAAAGGCGAGCCTTGACGAGAATAAAAATACTCCTCCAGAAGGACGAAGGGTCATTGACGTGTCAGAGTTCGGACTACATGACGGAAATTCTCGCGGGAATGAGAAGACTTTTCGTTCCAGCAGTCGGAAGCCCGTGCGCCGAATTCACGCGCGATTCGGCCCGCCAACGTCTCGCGCCAATCATCCCGTCGCACCCAACGACGGTCAGGCGACGCCTAGTTCGGAAGCGGCAGCGACACCCGCACCAGCCCGGACCCGCCCGACTCCGAGGCCGCGATGTCGATCGTGCCGTGGTGGCTCTCGATGATCTTTCGGGAAACCGTCAGCCCGATGCCGAGACCGACCATCCGGGTCGAGTAGAACGGCTCGGCCGCCCGCTGCGCGCCATCCGGGCTGAACCCCTTTCCAGTGTCGCGCACCTCCACGTCGAGGCGATGCTCGCCACCCTTCTCCTCACGCAGCTTCACCGAAACGTTTGGATCGTCCGGGTTCGCTTGGAGCGCGTTTAGGATGATCTCAGAGAACGCATGCTTCAGCGCGGCGCGATCGCCCGGAATGCGCCACGGCGCGACTTCCTTGTTGAAGCTGAGCTGAGCCACCTTTTTCCCCGGATGGAAAGTGTGCGCGTCGTGGAAGGCCTCGACGATGAGGTCGGCCACGAGCACGGAATCATTGAAGTCCGCCTGCCACTCCCGCGCTAGGAAGGCCATTTGATTCGCGAGTCGCGAGATCCGCCGCACGCTGCCGGCCATCGCGTTCGAGAGAGATTCCTGAAACTCCGGATCCCCGATCGACTCCTTGATCAACTGCTGATGCGTCGAGAGCGGGACGAGGGAATTGCCGATCTCGTGCGCGAGGTGCTCCGCCATCGACTTCACGAGCCGCAGATTCGACGCTTCGATTTCGAGCTTCTTCGCGCGCTCGTGTTCCGTCACGTCCTCGATGCGCACCAGTGCCGCCTGGCCGCCAGCAGCTTCCGCGGCGCGAAAGGGCCGCACTTCGATCGTGAAGGTCTGCAGCGGCGCATGCGGGAACTGGTAGTGGAGCGGGGGGCAGCCGACCCCGGTCTTCAGGGCGGTGAAGATCACGCTCCCGAGTTGCTGCGGGAGGTCCGCAAACTCGAGCTGTTGCTTGCCGGGACGATCCTTCAAGAAGATGGCCTTCGCTGCGGCGTTCGCGTGCAGGGTGCTGAGATTCGCGCCGATCACCACGCAACCGCTGCCCAGATGGCCGAGGATGTCGGTGACCATCGCCTCGTTCGCCATGAGCCGGTCGTGCGTCCAGGAGTTGCGGATCGCAAGTCCGACCTCCTCCAGCATGTGGAAGATGATCCCGAGTTCGTCGTTCGTGTAAGGAGCGCCGGTCAGGCGCTCATCGAAGACCGCGACGCCGATCAACGATTCGCGGTCGAGAATCGGGATCGCGACCTGCGCCCCGAGGAGCTGAAATTCCTTCGCGATTTCGCGATTCGACTG
>JANPIS010000486.1:0-8274 GCA_031425095.1 Chthoniobacteraceae bacterium | reverse complement strand
GATCGTATCCGTCTGCGAAGGCAGGATCGGCCGGACGCCGCCGACCGGCAGCCACCGCAGGCGTCCATCTCCGCCGCCGGCCAGTTTTCCGTGCAGGGTGAACTTTGGGGTGACGAGCGTGTCCCACTCGGCGAGCGGCGGTTCGGGCATTTCTGACGCACGTTTCCGCGAGCCGTGGAGGAGTTGACGCAGGCCATCCATCTGCGCGTGAAGCGGCGCCTCGGAGAAACGAGTGCGAAGCGAAGCGCGACCTTCCCGGATCGCCACCGCGCTTCCGTAAAGCAGCGTGCCATCGGCGTAGGAGAGCACTGCTTCTGCTTCTGCGGGCTGCGGGAGATCGGACGAGAAAACCAGCGCCTCGACTGCGCTCAGCGGTTGGCTCACGGCGTTGGCTTGTCCTTCAGTCTTGACCGAGATCGCATCCAGCTCGGACGCGCCGATCTCGCCTTCGATGGTCTGGCCCCCCGCGAGTTCCACGCGCGGGAGCTTTCCGCTGCTCTCCGCAGGCGGATTCCCGTCCCACATCCGAACGCGCAGCAGTTCCAGCGAAAGCTCCCGGCCTTTGTTATGCAGCAGGATTTGCCGGTTTGCATTACTCGCATCGGGCGGCACGTCCCAGTCGGCGATCCACTCGCCAGACGGCGAGTAGACCGAGCACTTTTGCGCAGCCCGATTCCAAAAGATTCGCAAAGCCACTTCGCGATCCGCATCGCCGAGCTTGCGAATACTGTGAAAGGCACGGCCTGCGGTGAGCACGAGTTCATCGTCCCAGGTCTCGACGCGCAGCCGGTGTTTGCCGCCCGCTCCGAGCGACAGTTGGAAGTCGGGCCGTTGCCCGGAACGCACGCGAAACTCGATCTCCGCAAGGTCCGGAATCTCGACGTCGAGCGCGGCTCCGCGATTCCAGTAGGGAAAAAGAAGAGCGCCGCCCGAGCCAGTCTTCAGCAACGGAACGGGGGTGCCGAGCGCCGCGAGGTTCCTGGTCGTGTCGGCGATCACCCGCCAGCGGGATTCGCCGGCCGGCCCGGCGGCAATCACACGTTCACCGGTGATCCTCCGCGCGCTCAGAACTTCCGAACGTTTCAGCACTGCCTCCCCGTGACGCGCGCTGCGGATCGTGATGCTGTCCGCCGCTACGGCCACGACATCGCCAAAAAGATGACTCCCATCGCGCAACACGATGCTGAACGGCTCGGTGGTTGCGACCGGCTCGAGTGCCCGATCGATCCTTCGCAGCGCCTCCCACTTCACGGTCATCGGCTCTGCAAAGATCGCGGATTTCCAACTCAGCTCGGTCTCGGTCGCTTCGACAACTTCGCCGGTGATGGACTCGCCGTTGTTCCAGCGTAGAGTCGCTGGATTCTGCGTCGTAGGAGCGGTCGTTTTGCGCTCGGTGCGGGCTGCTACAAGTTCCGAGTTGCAGGTCCCACTCGTGCCCAGCAGCACGAGCAGTCCACAAAGCACGAGCACAACGTGTGGCCCAGTCGCCCGGGAGAGTCTGGCTCTTGCGTTCATCGTTCGTAGATCGGCAGGAAGCGGTAGTTCAACGCGATGGCGAGGAGCGACATGCCCGTGCCGTACGCTCCCTGGCCGATCGCTCCATCCTCGCGCTGCATCTCGTGCAGTTCACGCACCTTCGCGCCGTTCCACTTTTGCCATGCGGCGTAGTCGCCCTGAAAAAGAGCCTGCGCCATGTAGTAGCGGTTGTACTCCGGGTAGCTGGTCTCACGCTGTTCGAGATTCTCCGTGATCCGCTGGAGACTCGCCTTGTATTGCTCTGTCTCTTTCGTCTTCGAGATCGCGCCGACGAGCGCGGCGATCGCCGTGAGATTCATCGAGCCCCCCATCCCGCCGAAGCCACCGGAGTAAGCCACGGAGCCATCCTTTCCCGTGCTGCGGCGCATGTATTCCAGCGCCGCATTCACGGTCTCGTCCGCGACTTCCAGACCTGCGTTGCGGGCGGCGAGCAGGCCCATCAAGACCGCTCCGGTCACCGAAGTGTCTGCATCCGTCGAATCCGGCGAGTAGCGCCAGCCGCCCCAGCGATTCTTCTTCTGCGCAGCGGCGGCGCAGCGGATGGCGAGGTCCACGGCCTGCGCGATGGAACGCACGCTTTTTTCGCCCTCCCAGAGCAGCGCTTCATCGACCGCGCCGTAGGCCTCGCACAGCGCCAGCAGTCCGAAGCCGTGGTGATACATGCTATTCGGCAGGTAGCCAGTCTCCCCGTCCTGCTGGCGGATGATGGAGCGGATCGCCCGGCGAATCGTCGGCGCATAGCGGCCGTAGTTCGGGTCGTCGCCGCTGGCGAGAAAGGCCATCAGGCAGATGCCATCGATACCACTGCCTTCGTTGTTACCCTTCCACGTTCCGCTCTCCGCCTGAGCCGCCGCCAGCCACGTGAGCCCTCGCTCGTACAGCGTTTCCACTTCCGCCGGGATCTGTCCCCCGAACCGCAGGTTCGGATCCTGAGCCGGCGCGCGTTGCACGGTGAGGAGCAGCAGCGGCGCAACGAGCATCCACCGGAGCGTGGCGAGGATCGCAAACTGGCCGTGCCGTGCCGTGTTCATGGCTTCCGCTCCTTCATGCGATTGGTGTGGAGTCGCTGAATGTTCTCCCAGTAGCTGCTGATATTCCCGAACGCCTCTCCGGTCGTCCAACGCTCCATCTGTTCCTTGGTGAAGATCTCCTTGAGCTGCTTCTCCGGGATGGCCGCGACCGGCAGAAACATGCTGTGGCTCTGCAGATACCAGGCATCACTCGGCCCATAGGAAAACATCCCCATGATATCCGGGCCGTAATCCCGGACCGCTGCCGTGATGAGCGGTTCCAGCTTCTGCCATTGTTCGGACGCGAGCGGAACGCGCCGGTCGAGCTCGAGCAGGATGAAGTGGGTGATCGCTCGTTCCCCGTAGGTGCTGCGCGCTTGCAGTTCCTTTTTCCAGGCCGCGCGCTGCGCATCGCTCAGTTCCATTTTCACGCAGTTCTCCCAGATCGCACCGACGTCGGGATTGGGGCTGGTCCTGCGCCCGGAGCCAAAGTGATCCAGGCCGGCCAGCCGTTGCATCACATTCTCCGGCGTCACGTCGCGGAGTTGCGTGCGGATGGATTGTTCGGTGTTCGCTTTCCAGAGCGCCAGTTCCTCCTCGGCTGTGCCGCGCGCGGCGATCGCGAGGCGCCGGGCTGCGGCTGGCGCGAGGTTCGTGACCCGCGCGGCGTCCTCCGCTTTCAGCATTTGAATCGCGAGGAGGCGCCTGCGCTCCTCGGTCGCTTTTTCATGGAGGTGATTGGAGATCGCGATTTCCAGATCCTCGGGCTCATAAGCCTGGGTCGGCGCGTCTGTCTTCACTGCGGCCACCACCGGGCGGGCCAGCATCCCGCGCCGCCGGGCAGGAACGTTCTCGCCCGTGCAGGCATCCTGCCAGTGCTGCAGTTGGGTTGCGTCGAGGATGGGTTTCAACTCCGCCTCGGTCGCAGCGCGGCCCGCTGCGAGGAGGCTTTGTCCACTGATCTGAAAGTGGTTTTCATCGGACGGCTCCGCACTCATCAAGGCGTCCGCTTTCACCACGCGCTCCGCGACCGCGCGCAGGCGCTCGCGCTGGTCCGCGGTGAAGGCCACGTGTTCGTCGAGTTGCAAGAGGAGGATCTGCGCGAGCGCCGCGATCCGGCGCTGCTTGAGCTCGTCCTTGCTGACCTTCAGGCGGGCCAGCTCCTCCGGTGACAAAAGCTTCGCGATCCCTGCCTGCCATGCGGTTTCCATGGCTTCCTCGTCCTCCGAAACGGGCGGAATGAAGAACTGCCCGTTCCTGATCGAGTTGCGCCGATTCTCTGGGTCCAATCCCAGAAGGAAGCGCTCGCATCGCTCCCTCCATTTTTCGGCTTGGGATTTGGCCAGTTCTCCTGCGAGCCCGTCGAGTTGCTCGGCGCGCTGCTGGGAAAGGCGCAACGTGTTCTTGATCGATGACGCCTGGGCTTTCAGTGCCGTCTCGCGCTGCTCGCGGATGCGTTCGCCACCGGTTCGGACCGCCCCGCCGATTTCCCCCAGCGCAGTGTCACGCTGCTCCTTCTCTGCACGTTCCCACTTCGCGAACTGCTCCGCCGAGAGTGCCGCCTGCAAGCCAGCTTTCCACTCGAGCTTATCGGTTGGGTGAAGAGCTCCATCGAACGGGTCGGACTGGGTGGCCTGCCCCGGCTGGTTCATGGCTTGTTCGGCCATCGCGATCTCTTCCGGTGTCGCCTTCTTCGCCCACTCGCCCCACATCTTGCCGACCTTCGCCGCCCAATCGTCCGTCGCACTGTCGACCGCCTGGTCCGCGGAATCTTCCAACGCCTTCACACCGGTCGCATCGAGCCCGGTGACTTTCACGACATCGCTGACGCGCTTCTTCATCTCCGCCTCCCAATCCTTGCGCCGCGCTTCGCGCATTTTTTTGAGGAACTCGGTGACCTTGCCTTCCAACTCTGGAGACAACGCGCCCTCGGTCTTTGCCTCCGCCCCTTGATCAGGCGCCGGCGTTTGTGCGGCGAGGAAGCTGCACGGGAGCCAGGCGAGCACGAAGGTCAGCGCGCGCGCGTTCCTCGCCGCCAATCCCGCGGCGCGCGCACTGGTGATGAAGATCCCACGCATGAATGACGGTCAGAAAATCGCGGCTAACGTCCCGCTGCCTGGCTCTCGAGCAGACTGAAATAGGCGTCGAGGCCGGGCTTGAATTCATCCGGGAATTCCTTGCCCGCGCGACCCGTCGCCTGCCCGACCGGACGCGCGGCGACCGTGCTCTTGGCGTCGGAGCCGGGGCCGAGGTCGGAGAGCGCGGCAGAGGATGCGGTCGCGGCTCGGCCGCCTCCTCCCGGGTTCGAGCCGCCGCCACCGCCGCCATTCGGGCTCATGCGTTTGGCCTGGAGCAGGAGTTCGATCGCTTCCGTTTCCGCAGCGATCGCGGTCGCGCCCGTGTCGGGTTGCAGAAGGACCGCCTGCGCTTCGTCCATCACTGCGACGACTGCTCCGAGCAGTTGCAACTCTTTGGGAAACTTCGCCGCGCCATCCGGCAGCGCGCGGATGTCGCTGATCGCGCTCGCGGTTTGTTTCGCGATGCTCGACTGCTTGTCTCCGAGCATCCGTGCGTCGGCGGAAAACTTCTCCTCCTCCAGTGCGGCGCGCGCATTCTCCATCTCGCGCGTTTCGTCGCGCAGCTTCATCTCGTCGCGCAGCGCTTGCATGACCTTGAGCACGATCTCGGGCGGCAGGCTTTCGCTGCTCCCACTCGAGCACGACTTGCAGTTGCTCGCGGCGACGAGTTCCTCCGACCAGCGATCCAGCGTGTCCGCCCAATACTCGGAACCCATCAGCCCCTGGCCGCTGAGATTGATTGCCACCTTTTCGCCGCCGCGGGCGAGCGCGCGGACGACTTCCGTCTTCTTCATCTGATCGAGGATGTTCTTAAAATGGCTGTCCTGCTTGCGCTGGAAGTAGGCTTCGAGATCACTCTGGATCACGCGCACGACCTCGCTCTGTGATTTCGCGTGTTTGGCGATCGGCTCCGCGGCTTTCACGGGCTCACGCTCAATGCCGAAGGCGTCGAGCGTCTTCTGATTGATGTCCGAGGCGATGGCCATCTGCTGGCGCGACGCCGCTTTGAAGCGCTTCACAAAGGTGCTCGCTTCGAGGCTCGCGAGGATTTCGCCGAGCTGATCGGAGACCTTGGCAAACTCGGCGAGCAAATCCTTCTGCTCGGTGATCGCGGAATCGAGTTTCTCCTGCGCGGGCGACTCCGGCGGTTTCGGGGCGTCGTCGTCCTTCTTCGCGGGCGCGGTGGCGAGAGTGGTCTGGGGCAGGCCGAGCTTGCCGGCACCCGGCGGTTTCGGCGGCGCGTTGGGATCGGCGGGTTTTGCTTCCGGTGGTTTGCCGAAGCCAGCTTCGCGATCCGCGATGCTCGGCGCGGCGGGTTTCGGCGCGGCGTTCGGATCGGTGGCCGGCGGCGTGGCTGGGGCGGAGGGAAGTGGTGCGCCTTGGGCGACGCTCGGGGCACTCTTCGCATCCTTCGCTTCGGAAGGTTGCCCAGGCTTGGCCTCCGACTGCTGTGGAGGCGCGGCGTTCGGATTTCCGCTGGAAGGTTTGCCGGCAGCGGCGCTGGCGGTTTGTTTGAGCAGATCGGAGACGCTCGGCATCCGGTTCGCGGCGATGTCCTTCAGCGACTTCAGCATCGTCGCCCACGATTCGAGCCGGTTCGCATCGAACTCCGGATTCTTCGTGGCCTGCTCGACGAGGCTGCGGCCGGAATTCGTAAGGCTATCGACGCGCGCGGCGTTCGCGTTTTCGGCGGAGGCCTGTTGTGAGACTTTGCGGCGATTCTCCGGGCGATCGAGTTCGGCGGCGTCGAGTGCGCGCAGTTCCTTGTTCGTCTGGTGGAGCTGTTGCTCGCGCTCGTAGCTTTCGCGGGCGACTTCGAGCCATTTGCCGAATTGCTCCGTGAGCCAGAGCGCGTGGTCCGTCTTGTCGAGCACATGCAGGATGAAGCTCGCCGACTTCGCGCGCTCCCGGCCCGGCAGATAGTCGTCGGTCCAGGCCCGCACTTCGAGGGTCTGCGGCGCCACCCCTTCGCGCGTCGCGCAGAAAGTCGCGCGTGCCGCCAGTTCCCGTTTCTCGGGTGCGCCCGCGGCGGCGATTTTCCAAGGAGCCGGGGCGCCCTCGCCCCGAGTTGCTTCACGGGGCAAGGGCGCCGCGCCTCCTTGAGCGCTCCATTCGAGCCCCACGCGCTGCACGCCGAAGTCATCGCTCGCGGCGAGGTCGAAGATGACGACTTCGGAATCGAGCACGACTTGTTCGAGCGATTCGCGGCGCGCGATGATCCGCGGGGCCTCGTCGTCCAGCGCCCGCACTTTGAGCACGAGCGGATCGCGCGGGGTGAGGCCGTCCTGATCCTTCCAGGTGAACTTCCTTTCGCGATCTGCGCCCACGGGCTCGTAGTCCGTGACGATCTTCTCGCCATCGACTTTCTGCGCGAGGCCATCGATTTCCGCCGCCGCGAGCGCGCGGCTCGCCTTCGCTTCAAACGCGGCCTCCGCGCCCTTGAGCACGCTGACCGCACCGCCGCGCACTTCGAGGTGCTGCTCGGATTTGTATTGGAGGTATGCCGGCAGGCGCAGCCGCACCGCGAGTTCCGTGAGCTCGGGGCGCGGCCGCGGCTGGAGCTGTATGGACTTCCGCACATCGCCGAGCGCGAGCGCGAGCGTGGCGTCCTGCTTCTGCGGCGGAAAGGCGAGGGAATAAGTGCCGGCGTCGAGCTTCGCGCGCACCGTCGGCTGCTGACTGATCCGCGCGGTGCTTTGCTGCGGCGAGCGCCGCGTATCCGCCGCGAGTCGCACGGGCAACTCGAAGGCCTCCGCATAAGGCACCACCAGCCGCGCGGGCAGCGGCTCGACCTTGGCAAAAGTGTAACGCTCCACCGCGCGCCACGGTGTGCTCCAACGAACGAAGGCATTGCGCGCCGCATCATTCACCAAGGCAAAGGCCAGCACCGCCACGGCGCACGTTCCCGCCGCCGCCCAGCCCCACTGCCGATGCCGCGCTTCCGGCACGGCATCGGTGAAATCCTTGTCCTTCACCGCGTCGGCGGCCTGCGCCATCGCCGCCTCCACCAGTCGCTCGCTGCGCCCTGCCGCCGCGTGGTCGATCCGCGAAAGCTCCACGATGCCGAGGAGCTGATCGCCGAGCCGCGGAAAGGTCCGGCGCAAGAGTCGCGCGGCATCCTCGAGCCGCCGCTGCCGCCAGACCCACGCGTGCCACTTCAGCGGCAAGCCCAGCCCCAGCACCGCCGCCCCGGCGACGAGCAGACTCAGGCGCAGCCAGCCCGGCGTCTCGAAGAAACGATCAAGCGCAAAGACGAGCAGATAGGAAAGCGCGATGCCGAAGAGGGCCGCGAGCAAGCCCTCCGCAAGTTTCACGACCCAGACGCGGCGGCGGAAATCGGCCAGCTTCGTTTCGAGAATGGGTGGGAGGTTTGTGTTCATGGCGCGGGATGGGAGGGTGAGATCAGTTCACAGGGGCAGACGTTGAAAACAAAGTGCGGGCGGGGTTTGGGTACCATACGCGTCCCGCGTGTTGGTTTCGGCGTCCCGCAGAAACGAACTTCCCTCTGCGCGCGAACCGGCAAGAGCTCCGCGCACGAAGACATGCCGGCGGGTTCTGCTGCGCGGAGTTCTTGCCCTCCCGGATACGCAGGGAAGTTCGTTTCCGCGAGACGCGAAAACCAACACGCGGGACGCGCATGATACCCGGAA
>JANPIS010000485.1:0-5712 GCA_031425095.1 Chthoniobacteraceae bacterium | reverse complement strand
CGGAGCATTTCGAAGCGACGAAGGTGGTCGCGTCGATTCTCGATCGGGCGGGCGTTTAGCCTCGTCGCGTCAGGAGTATTTCACGCTCTTCCCCGGCTCCATCTCGTAGTTCAGCACCATGCGCTCGCCGGTGTTCGGCTTCAGCACATCGACCGTGAACTTCAGGTACCGCGCGTCTTCCTCCGCCATCGCCATCTTCTCCGTGGACTCAAAATCGAGCGCGATAAAGAAGGGCCACTCACTCTTCGCATCGAGATTCTTCCCGCAGCGCACGCTGAGGATCTCCGGGATTTTCAGCAGACTCATCCGCGTGCTCATCATGATCTGCTCGAGCTTCGCCGGAGTGACCTCCGGCTTGAGTTTGAAGAGCATGACGTGGTGAACCATGAGGCGCAGCGTTGTAGGACTGGCGCGCAGGCGAGGCAAGGCCCGACTGCATCTCAGCGCGCGAGTTGCGTGAAGAACCCCTCGACGCGCTTCGCGACGGCCCCAAATCCGAGCCGCTCCCGCGCCAGCCGTAGCGCTTCCTCCATCGCGGCCTCGGTGTCGTCTGGGTGCTCGAGCAGGCGCGCGGCGAGGTCGATCACCTGTTCGTGCGTCCGCCCGTGGCCGCAGAGGTCCGGGAAGGCAAGGCGCTCGGTGGTGCCATTGCCACCCACGCACGGGATGCGGCAAAGCAGCGCGTCGCCAGCGACCTGGCCGGGCACGGCGCTGGCGTCGAGTTGCAGCACGAGTTTGTGTTTCGCGACGAGGCGGAGGTAGCGCGGATACGGCATGCGCCCTTCGATGACACTCAGCATGCCGTCGCTGTAACCCAGGCGCGCGAGCATTCGTCGGCCGGACCAGCCATCGACATTGAAGACGGTGACCGGCTCCTGCATCGCTTCGGCCATGAGCTTGATGCCGAGCAGTGCGGCGAGGTGATTGCGCGACGGCACGTCGAACTCACGCGTGCCGATGAAAATCCCGCGCCGCTCTTCGACCGGGACCGCGAAGTCCCAAGCTGCGGCCTCCACCGGATACGGCGTCGGGATGAATTCGACCGCGCGCACGCCCACGCCCTGAAAGAGCGGCACCGCATCCGGGCTGGTGGCGATCGCTCCGTCCGCACGCGCGCAGATTTCGTGGAAGAGCGAGAGCCGCGCGGGCTTCGCAAGCAGCTCGGCGATCTGGCCCGCGCCGGCCTCCTTGAAGGCGATCGCCACCGTCTTGCCCGCGCGCTTCAGCTCAATCATCGCCTGCCGGCACACCTTCAAATCGCGCCGGAGCAGGAGCAAGACGCTCTTCGTTTCCGCCGGGATCGTCTGATCCTTTCGGTGAAACGATCCACCCGTGCAGGCCGCAAAGCCGTGATAGTTCACCGGCGCATGGACTTGAGAATCCGGCGCGCCTGCGCCATCCGGGAAGTGCTGCTGGGGATCGTTCCCGCCAGGATTGAGGACGGCGATGAGCATAGGCGTTTGTAGCGTCGGTCTATGACCGTCGCCAACTTCCGCGGGCGGAGGTGGCGCGGAGCCTGCCGCCTGCGCCCCGATTCGAGCGACGGTCATAGACCGACGCTCCAATCATTTCTTCGGCCCTTCGTCCTTCGTCACCGGGGCGAGGATGGCGGAGAGCGTGTCGAGGTGGTCCTTGGTGCGGATGAGTTCGAGGTATTTGGGGCCGTCCGCGTAGGGCAGCGTCACGGTGCGGAAGGTGTCGCCGTCGAGCACCAGCAGATCGATCTTCCGCGCGGTGATGCTGTCGGCGATGCCGTCCTTGAGGCGTTGCGCGGAATATTTGCGGCCATTCACGCCGGTGATGGTCATGCCGCTCGCGAGCCCGGCCTTGTCGGCGAAGGAGCCAGGGACCACGCCGCCGATCTTGCCATCGTCCCCGGCGCTCAGGCCGATCGAGTCGGTGACGTTCACGCCCTTTCGATCCTTCTCGCGCTCCGTGAAGTACTCGCTAGGCTTGGCGTTGTATTGCAGGCGGTAGCCCAGCGTCTTGGTGAGGAAGTCGAGGCCCAGCGCGGGACGCGGCTTGGTGATGCGCTCGCTGAAGAACGCGTCCCAATCTTCATCGGCAAGCCCTTTGAGGATGCCGATCACTTCTTTCAGTTCGTAGGGCTTCACCGTCGGATCGGCGGCGCGATCCGCGGCAAAGAACTTTTTGCAGAAGTCGTCGAGGCTCTTTCGTCCGCCGGTTTTTTCGCGGATCAGCGCGTCGGCCTCGAGCCAGACGACGAGCCCTTCGTCGTAGTAGTCCTGGCTGCGCCTGAGCTGCGACCACGCCGGGCTGTGCGCGCGGAGGGTCCAGCTCGCGGCGGCAGTGTCGTCCAGCGGACGCCACGCGCGTCCGGCGGTCTGCATCAGGTAGCTGAGCTTGTTGGCAAAGGCGGGCAGGTGGTCCTCCATGGGCTGCAAGCCGGCGCGCACGGCGAGGACTTCGCCGAGATACTGCGTGAGCCCTTCATAGACCCAGAGGAGCCGCGTGCGCTCGGGCCGGTGGAAGCTCGTCGTTACCATCGGCGCGGGCCGGCGGAATTTTCCGCACCACGAATGCACGAGCTCGTGCGGGAGCAGATAGACCGGCCATGACTTACGTTTCTTTTCATCCACGAGATCGCGTTCGCCCACGCCATTAAGGCTGCTCTCGAGATGCTCGAGCCCATTGCCCGGCAGCCGATCGCTGCAGGTCACGAGGAAGTGGTACTCCTCAAAGCGCGCCCCGCCGAAGAGCGCCAGGCTCTCGGCGATCAGCTTGCGATACTGGCCGATGAGCTTGTCGTCGATCTGGATCGCGCTCGCGGCTTCGCTCGTGAGATGGAGGAAAGCGGGCGGCGTGTTTTTGCCCGTGAGCTCGATGGTGCGGAAATTTTCGCCACAGATGAGCGGGCTATCGACCACGAAACGGAGCGTGCCGGCTTTGAAAGTCACGCCCTCGGGCGACTGCTGCTCGGTGCGCAGCGCAGTGCCGTATTTCCAGCCCGCGGGCAGCTTCAGCCGCACCTTCGCCGTCGCGGTGTCGATTGCCGCGGACTCGGGATAAAGCAGCACCGTGTTCCAATTGATGACGCCGATCAGCGAGTTGCCGTAGCTGTCCACGCCGCTCGAATTCGCGCTCGGCTGGTTGCAAATGTAGTCGAGCTTCGCGATCACCCGGTCCGCACCGGCGGGCACGGTGACGAGGAAACGGTTCAGCTCTTCATCGTCACGCTTCCAGACCAGCACTTCTCCCTTGGTCGTCTCGAAACGCAGCCCCGCGATGTTTTGCACCGGCCCGGCGGGCGCGTGGACGCCGGGAATCCATTTCGGATACCACACCGCGAGTTCGCCCGGTGCGGCGGGGATCTCGATCTTCGCGTGCAGCAGAGCGCGGGAGATCTCCGTGGCATCGACCTCCACCGCAAGCGGCGGAGCGGCCTGCGCAGCGACGATGGATGCGCAGAGTGCGGCGAGGAGGAGGGAGAGCTTCATGGGGCGCGGATTTTGTCGGCGGAAGGCTTTCCAAAGGCCAGCGCCAAATCCCATGCTAACCCAAGGCAAATGCAAACGAACGAGCACCTGCGGAAGTTTTACAACGAAGCGGATTTCACCACCTGGTCGGACGCCACCGGATTGCTGGACGACGAGGAGAGCATCTTGCGCAAGCATCCGCTCCCGGAGTCGCCCGAAACGCGCATCCTCGACCTGGGCACGGGCGGCGGGCGGATGCTCTTTAGTCTGAAAGCGCGCGGGTATCATCGGCTCACCGGGATCGATCTGAGCGAACGTCTCATCGCCACCTGCCGCGCTCGCTCCGAACAAATGGGTGCGGGGATCACCTTCGAGGTGCAGGATGTGACCGAACTCTCCTATCCCGAGCATTCCTTCGACGTCGTGATGGGGCTCGCGCAGATCCTCTGTCATGTCGAGCGGGCGAAGGATCGGCAGCGCGCGCTCGCGCACATCCATCGCATCCTCGCGCCGGGCGGACTTTTCTATCTCAGTGCGCTGAGCTGGGAGGGCCGCTCAGTGAATCCGCTCATCGCCGCCGCCGCCGCGCCCTTCAAAGTCCTGAAGGGTGAATGGCACGCGATGACGCGCTATCATCTGCCGCTGCTGCGGGTGGCCGGAAAGCCGAATGTGCGCTTCGCGTGGGAGCGGCAACCTTACGTCGTCTTCTTCACGCGGGAGGATTTCCAGCGGGAGATCACGGAGGCGGGATTCCAAATGCTCGAACTCGCCAGTGCGCGGATGCTGGCGGAAAGTGGCGATACTTTCGTGCCCGGCGGTTATCTCTTCGCCGTCGCACGCAAGACGTAGAGTCCGGGTGGAAAACCTCTCAGGTCGCGGCGCTTACTTTGTGTGCCACTCCTGGAGCGGCTTCACGGTGTAGCCATTTGCCTTCAATGCGCGGATGCCTTCGATGCCAGCGCGGGCGGCGCGCAGCGTGGTCATCACGAGGACGCGGCTGCTGCTCGCGGTGCTGCGGATGCGGGCTTCATCCTCGCGGGCGACCTTGCCGCTCGGGGTGTTGATGATCATCGCGAGTTCGCCGTTCTTCAGCATGTCGAGGGCGTTGGGGCGGCCCTCCGTGAGCTTGAAGAGATTTTTCACCGACACGCCGGCCTTTTGCAAAGCCGCGGCCGTCCCGCTCGTCGCGTAGAGCTCGAAGCCGAGCGCGGTGAGCTCCTTGCCGATTTCGCCGACCTTCGTTTTGTCCGCATCGGCGACGCTGATGAAGACGTTTCCCGCAAGCGGGAGCGGGGGCTGCGCGGCCATCTGCGCTTTCGCGTAGGCAATGCCGAAGCTGGCGTCGATGCCCATGACTTCACCGGTGCTCTTCATCTCCGGCCCGAGAACGATATCGACGCCGGGGAACTTCGTGAACGGGAAAACGGCTTCCTTCACCGAGTAATGCTTCGGCACGATCTCCTCGATGAAGCCGAGTTCGGCGAGCGTTTTGCCGGCCATGATTTTTGCGGCGAGCTTGGGCAGCGCGATGCCGATGGCTTTGCTGACAAAGGGCGCGGTGCGGGAGGCGCGCGGGTTCACTTCGAGCACATAGACTTGCTCGTTCTGCACGGCGAACTGCACGTTCATCAAACCGATTACGTTCAACTCGCGGGCCATCTTCTTCGTGGCGTCGGCGATCTCGGCTTTCACTTTATCCGAGAGCGAAAAGGGCGGGATTACGCACGCGCTGTCGCCGCTGTGGATGCCGGCTTGCTCGATGTGCTCCATGATCGCGCCGATGACCACGGTCTTCCCGTCGCTGATGCAATCAACGTCCACCTCGGTGGCATCTTCGAGAAAGTGATCGACGAGGATGGGATTCGCCGCCGTGCCGGGTGTCGCACCGGGGCTGGCCTCGACAGCTTCGCGCACGTAGCGACGCAGGTCGGTTTCATTGTGGACGAGTTGCATGCCTCGTCCGCCGAGGACGAAGCTCGGACGCACGAGCACCGGATACGTGACCTTGTCCGCGACTTCGACGGCCTGCTCCTCCGTGACCGCAGTGCCGCCGTGGGTCTGGCGAATCCCGAGCTTGTCGAGCATCGCGCCGAAGAGTTTGCGGTCCTCGGCGATTTCGATGCTGTGCGGCGAGGTGCCGATGATCGGCACGCCCGCGGCTTGCAGTCCGGCCGCAAGATTCAGCGGCGTCTGCCCGCCGAATTGCACGATGACGCCAAAGAGATTTTCGCTCTCCTGCTCGCAGATGTTGAGCACGTCCTCGAGCGTCAGCGGC
>JANPIS010000484.1:0-8137 GCA_031425095.1 Chthoniobacteraceae bacterium | reverse complement strand
CGTTCTATGCCGGTCCCCATCTTCCAGGGGTGGCGGCGGCGCGGCCCAGCCGGGCTGCCCCTTCAACCCCCACCCGCCCCCCACCCCCACCGCCCGCTGGATCCGCGACGGACATACACCGACGATACAATCTTCACACCGGCATGAAGCCGAGGCCAAAGGCGCGCTCGACGAACCAGCCAAGGCCGAAGAGGCCGACGGCGATGCTGATCACCGCGGTGCAGTGCCGCCATTTTCCGAGCAGTAGGATCAGTGGAAACGCGAGCGCCACGATGGCGAGCTGACCCAGCTCGACGCCAACATTGAACGCGAGCAGACAGCGCACGCGGCCGGCCGTCGGCAGACCCAGCTCCGAGAGCACACCCGCGAACCCGAACCCGTGGATGAGCCCGAAGGCGGATGTGAGCTTCCAGCGATAGGCGAGCTGGGTGCGCCATAGATTTTCCACCGCGACATACACGATGGTCAGGGCGATCGCACATTCCACGAGCCGCGAGGGCAGCCGCACATGGCCGAGCGCCGCGAGGATGAGCGTGAGGCTGTGCGCGACCGTGAACGACGTGACTATCTTCACCAGCTCGCGAAACCGGCTCACCACGAGCAGCGCGATGAGGAAGCAGAGGTGATCGTAGCCAAGGAAGATGTGCTCGACACCGAGCTTGGTGAAGCGGCGCAGGTTCGCGAAGAGCGATGGCTCCGGGCGCGGCGGTGCTCCCGGCACGGCATAGGCGGTGTCAAAAAGGTAGTCGGGTTCGGGCTGCGTGAAGGTGACCTCTTCCGACCGGCCGCGATACTTGAAGGCTCCGAGCACGGTGTGCCCGGAGCCGAAGGCGTCGAACACGTCGAAGGTGATGGCAATCTCGCCGGCCGGTTTTTTCAGCGGGAGGCGGAAGGGAAAAGCGATGAGCGTGGCAGCGCTGTGCCAGTCTTTTGCGGCCAGGGCGTCGCCGGCGTCGCGCGGCCACTCGGCGAGCGAAGGCTCGCCGAGCGGGGAGGCCTGGCCATCGAGGTCGAGGCGCACATGCGCGCGGAGGAAAAGATCGAGGGCCGGCGCGGCTTGCCGCAATTCGTCGCGCGTCACCTGCTGGTCGCGATCGGCATCGACCGCGACGATTTTTTGCACGGTGAAGAGATCGAGAATAAGCCGCACTTCGATGCGGTCATCCGCGATCGCGATGCGGGCGTAGCTCGTGTCGGGATTGTGCGCGAAGGCCGGGCTCGCGAAAAGCAACACGAAGGCGAGCGATGCGAAGATTCCGGGTACCATACGCGTCCCGCGTGTTGGTCGCGGCGTCCCGCCGCGACGAACTTTGTGCGACTCTCGATCTCGGCAAGTGCTCCGCACCCGACGAAAATGCCGGCTGGTCTGCCATGCGCGGAGTTGTTGGCCGATCGCACCGCGCAAGAAGTTTGTCGCAGCGGGACGCCGCGACCAACACGCGGGACGCGTATGGTACCCGAAGCCTCCCACGCGCCCTTTTACTTCTTCGGCTCGTACCTGATCCACATCGGCGAGACCCACACGAGTTGCTTCTCGGCGTCGCTCTGTTCGCCGCGGACGTAGTAGTAGCTCGTCTTGCCGGCAGTCGGTGCCGGGTCAGTCCAGGTGAGATCCACTTTGTCCGTGCCGGGCGTGAAGACTTTCACTTCCTCGTTGTCCTTGATGATTGTCACTTTCGCAAAGGGCGCGGTTCCGTGGAGCTTGAGCCGGAGTTGCGGCGGCTCGGCGGTGCCGAATTCATCGCCCATCATGTATTCCTTGCCGCCAGCGGTGCTCCGGAAGTCGGCGATGATGTTATCCGTCGCGCCATACGTGTGACGCTTCTTCATCGCGGCGAGGATCGCTTCACGGGAGTGATTCTCGGCATACACGAGCGCGTAGCTGATGTGCGTGGAGCCGTGATCGCTGCTCGCCTGGAAGCTCATCTTGTAGCCTTTCGCGAAGGCGAGGTTCACGAAGCCCTTCGGCTCCCAGCCACCGATGGCGTCGGCTTCGGTGGGGCAGCGCGGGGCCCCGGGATACTCGTAATTTTGCCGGCAGCCTTGATAGATCTCGACCATCGGCTCGACGACCGGGTCCCAATCGCGCCAATCCGTGCCCATGCTCGTGGCACTGGTGTGTGAAGCGCAGACGCCGTCGAAAAGGCGAAGATATTTGTAGAGCATCTGCGTGTCTGGCGCGTGGCCGTCGAAGTCGCGCGCGCTGATCGGCAGACGCGGCAGGGTGCGGATGCCGCGGCGGGTGAAGACGACATTCCGATGCCCCTCGGGATAACGCACGCTGCGCTCGTAGGTGTACATCGGGTTGAATGCGCCGGGCAGGAAGAAGGCATCGCTCGTCTTCTGCGTGAGCCACCACGGGTATTCGCGTCCGCCACCGTTGTCGTGATCGCCGCAGCCGAGCCAGTCCATCGCGGCCACGTCGATGGCGTAACGCCACATGTCTTCGAGCGGTCCGTCGTTCCCACCGTCGCCGCTGATCTCGGTGTGGCGGTGAAATTCTCCGCGCAGGATTTGCAGCTCTCTGCCGTCCACCTTCGCGCGATAGTCGCGGCAGCGGGCGATGGCTTCGCGCTCGGCGACGGTCGCGGGCGAAGGTGCCGCATCGGCTTTGGGAGCGTGCTGCGAGGCGACGAGCTGCGCCGGTTGCGCGGCGCCGGGTTGGCTGAGGCGGCTCAGGAAAAGGTCGTTGTCATAGGGGTCCTGGTCGGAATCGAGCGCCGCATTTCCACCGCCCGCTTTGCGTTGAATGTGGCGGTCTTGGCGGTGATCGCTGGAGTGCGCGATGAGCAGGCCGCCTTCCTTCAGCGCGACGACGGCGGGAGTGTTGTAGAGCAGATTGTCCGAGTGCGGGACGAGGATCGGGCCGACCCACTTTGCGCCGTCGTAATACGTGGCCCAATTGAACCAGAGCGAACCGATGGGCGTGCGGAAGTCATTCTGCCGCGCGCGGGCAAAGAGCCACACCCGACCCGCGGAGTCGCAGACGATGCGGGCGAGATTGTTGTGCGCGTTGTCCACCGAGGCCTCGGCTTCCTCGCCGGCCTTGCGCGATTCGCCGCCGGGCTCGATGGCAGGCACGCGTTGGTTGTTTTGTTTGCGGCCCTTTCCCTTGCCGCCGGGGAGCGTCCCGGTGAAGCCCGCCGCGGGCTCCATCCACTTTCCATCCTTCCAAATGGCGAGTCCGATCTGGCGCTCGCGATAGAGCCCGATGCCCGTGGCCGCATACGCACCAAAGTCCTTGCCCCACGTCGGGCCACCGCGCTCCCAGGACACCCAGAGCGCGCCTTCTTGGTCGTAAGTCAGTGCGGGTCGCGCTTCGTAAGCAGTGGAGTTTGCGACCGGTCGCGCCTCGCCAGCCTTGCCGCTGGCGTCGAACTCGCGCGTCCACACGTCGTAGTCGCCTTTGCTGTAAGTGTCCCACGCGATCGCGATGCGACCGTCTTTCGCGGCGGTGATTGCCGGCGCCCAGCAGTTGCCCGTCTGCGTGCTCACCTGCGTCGCCGCGCTCCAGCCCGCGCCGTCTTGATGCCGCTCAAAGATGCGGAAGACCTTGTCCTTCGCTCCCTGCCACGCGACCCACACGCGGCCTTTCGCGTCGGCAGCCGCCACCGGCCACACGTCGCTCTCAGCGGAGTCGGAAAGTTTCACCGGCTCCCCGAGGATGCCGTCTTTCACCGCACGGGCCCAGATGTCGAAGCGCGCGGGGCCGTTCTCGGGAAAGGCTTTGTAACCCGCATTCTCCGCCCACACGACCCACACGCGACCCTCGCCATCCGCCGCCACCGCGCTCTTGTAAATGTCGCGGCCCGTCCCGGTGATCGCGATCGGCGCGCCGGGGGCCTGGCCTTTCACACTGCGCAGCCAGAGCTGATCGCCACCCGGCGCGGTCGCGAGGAACTTCAGGTCCGCAGGCTCCTTGTCGAAACTCTTTGCGCGTTCATCGCGATCGAGGCCGGGTGTGTAGCTGGCATAGGCGACCCACGCCGTGCCATCGGGCGCGACCGCGGCGCTCGGGTAATCGTCGTCGCTGCGCGCATCGGTGAGCGGGACCGCCGCAGCCGTGCGCTCCACTTCCACTGCGCCGGCGAGCTGCGGCACCACCTTCCCAAAAGGCACGTCGCCGAGCTTGAGGGCGAATTCACCCTGCGCGGTTTTGATCGTCACCTGCGAGGCTTCGGTCACGTCGGCAAAGCTGAGCAGCACGCCATTGTCGCCCATCGCCACGCCGCCCGCCGCGGCTTGGGCGCGTTTACCGCCGGCTTTCTTCGGATTGTTACTGCGTTTCTCGAGCACTGCGGGCCGCGTGCGCGCCTGCCAGCCGGTGATGCCATCCACTTTATCCTGCTGCGCAAAACGCCAGCCGCCGATGAGCGCGACGCGGCCGGGCGTGACGGTGACGGTGCCGCTCCAGTCGGTGGCCTCCTGGTCGTTGAGGCCGAAGCGGAGCCGGAGGCCGATGTCATCGGCGACGGCGGCGACGCTAGTGAGGACGAGGAGGAGACAGGGGAGGAAACGTTTCATGGGAATGCGGGGAAGGCGCCAATGGTTGAAGGGCGGCGCCGGAATGGCAACACGGACGAATTGCGGTCCGGCGGGATTTTGGCCGTGCGTTCGCTTGGCAGGACGCGCTCTGCGGCTAAAACTTCGCCCATGTCCGCCCCATCTCGCCTGCTCCTCCTCGTGCTCGCCGTCGCATCCCTCCAGAGCAGTCACGCCGCGCCGTGGCCCGGCTGGCGCGGAGCGAAGGGCGACGGCATCACCCCCGAAACTGCGCTGCCGCTGAAGTGGAGCGCGACGGAGAATGTGCAGTGGAAAGTCGCGCTGCCGGAGCCCGGGAATTCCACGCCCGTCGTCTGGGGCGACCGCATCTTCGTCACGCAAGCCGTGGGCAATGCCCGGCTGGTGCTCTGCTTTTCTCGCAAGGACGGAAAGGAACTCTGGCGCGCCGGTGCGAAGGGCGTCGCGAAGGAGTCGTCGCATCGCACGAATCCCTACTGCTCGGCGTCGCCCGTGACCGACGGCGAGCGCGTCGTCGCGTGGTTCGGATCGGCGGGGCTCTACTGCTTCGACTTCGAGGGAAAGCAGCTCTGGCATCGCGATCTCGGCGCGCACCGCCACGAGTGGGGCTACTCCGCCAGCCCGGTGCTGCACGGCGATTTGTGCTTCCTGAATTTCGGCCCTGGCGAGCGCACCTTCCTCCTCGCCGTGGACAAGCGCACCGGCCGTGACGTGTGGCGCAACGATTTTCAACACCCGGAAATCACCTTGCCGCGCAACGATGGCTTTGGCGCGAAATCCGGTGGCGTCGTTGGCTCATGGAGCGTGCCGCTGATCATCGACGCCGGCTCGCGCGAAGAACTCGTGATGAGCTATCCGCAGGAAGTGCGCAGCTACGATCCGAAGACCGGCAAGCCGCTCTGGCACTGCCGCGGGCTCAATCCGCTCGTCTATTCCTCCACCATCTCCGGCGAGGGCGTCGTGGTCGCGATGGGCGGCTACAGCGGCAGCACCGTGGCCGTGAAGGCGGGTGGGAGCGGTGACGTGACCGATACGCACCGCCTCTGGCACGAGCTGCGCAACAAGGGCACCATCGGCTCCGGCATCATCAAAGACGGCCACCTCTACATCCTCGCGTCCAACGGCATCGCACAGTGCCTCGAGCTGCGCACGGGCCAGGAAGTGTGGAGTGAACGCCTCACTGGGAGTGGGGCAAAGTCCGAGTCGTGGTCCTCGCTAGTCCTCGCCGGTGATCGCCTTTACGCGCTGAACCAGGGCGGCGACACCACCGTGCTGAAGGCTGCGCCGAAGTTTGAAAGGCTTTCTCTCAACCCGCTCGGCGACGGCCTCACCAATGCCTCGCCCGCGATCAGCGACGGTGAGATTTTCATCCGCACCCACGCGCACCTTTGGTGCATCGCGGAGAAGTAGCGGATGCACGTCGCCTACTTCGGGCAGACGCCCGGCCAGGGCACCGGCAGCCCGATCAACATGCTGCGGCACCTCCAGCGCTGGGCGCGGGATGGCGCGCGCATTTCCGTCGTCGGCGAGTGGGGGCAGAGCGGCGACGCGTGTGCCGCGGAAGGCTGGGCGCTGCATCACCTGCCGCATCGACGCGCGTGGTGGCCGCCCTTCAAGAATCAGGACACTGGCCTGCGGCGCGCGATCCGCATGAGGCTCTGGGCTCGGGAATGCGCGCGGCTGCTCGGCCAGCCGGACGCGATTCTCACTTACCTCAGCTACCACTCCGAACTGCTCTCCGAAGTCGCCGCGCACTACGCCCGCGCGTCCGGCATGCCGCTCAGCGTCATCATCTACGACGACGTCGCCGCCTTTCACAAAGGTGCGCCCGAGGAAATCGCGGGGCTCGTGCGACGCTACCGCTGGATCATGCAACAGGCGCGCCAGCTTTGGTTCGTGAGCCGCGAACTGGCCGAGGCGTATGGCTTCGAAGGCAGCGAACATAATGTGCTCATGCCGATGCCCGAAGGCAGCACGCCGCGTGTGCAATGGCGCGAGGAGTTCGCCGCACGCCCCGCGATCGTCTACGCGGGCTTCCTCTACGAGCAGCAGTATCCGCTGCTCGCTCGCCTCGCGCGCATCATCGATCGCGCCGGCGGCGAACTCCTGCTGCTCACGCGCGAGTCTCCGGCGTTGCGCGAACTCTGCAATCGTGAGCCGATCAAGCTCCAGCCTTTGCTCCCCACGAATCGAGATGCACTCGACTTCGTCGGCCAGCGCGCTGCCGGCTTCCTCGCCGCCTACTGCGAGCGCATCGAAGACATGCCGTGGATCCGCAGCAGCTACCCGAGCAAGGTCGTGGAATTCTCCCACCTCGGTCTCCCCGTGCTCTTCGTCGCGCCGCCCGAGAGCGCGATCTACCAATGGAACGCCGAGCGCAATGTCCCCTGCAACCTGCGCCCCGACGACGAGTCCGGCGTCGCGGATTTCATCGCCGCGCTCAGACAACGCGAGTCCTGGGAGCGCCTCGCGCAAGCGACGCGCAAGCTCGCCGACACCGAGTTCAGCCCCGACCACATCCAGCGCCGGATGACCGAGCGCCTGCGGTGAGCGCGCTCCGCACTCCACGATTGAGCCAGCGATGGTCGCGCGCTACGCTTCGCTCGTGAATGAATTTCAGCCGCTCATCGACCAGCGCTACAGGGAGCAAGTGAAGCGCGCCCGCGCGATGACGGTAGAGGAACGTCTGCGGGAGGGATTCCGTCTGACTGATGAATACATGCGGACGATTGCGGCGATGAGTGCAGAGGAGCGTGCACTCTGGCGGGCGCAAATAGCCAAAGAGGAGGACGCATATTTCGGCCCGCCAATCCCCATCGCGGAGATTCCGCGCGCCGAGCGGGCGGCTCGCTGAGCACGGAACTGCCTGCCGCTGCCGAGAGGTCGCGGGCTGCACTACTACGGACCTGCGCCACTTGTGGGGGCTGACGAATGACACTCGTCATTACGCGTGTTAGCGTGGGCGTTCATGCCTTTCACACTCGCCTCTCAGTACCAGCCCATGGGCGATCAGGCGCAGGCCATCGCGAAGCTGACCAAGTCCGTCGAGGCCGGGAATCGGCATCAGACGCTGCTCGGCGTCACGGGCTCGGGGAAAACATTCACGGCAGCGAATGTCATCCGCAATGTGGACCGGCCGACGCTGGTGATGTCGCACAACAAGACGCTCGCGGCGCAGCTCTACTCGGAGTTCAAGCAGTTCTTCCCGGACAACGCGGTCGAGTATTTCGTCAGCTACTTCGACTACTACCAACCCGAGGCCTACATCCCGCGGACGGATACCTACATCGAGAAAGACTCGGCGATTAATGAAGAGATCGAGCGGCTCCGGCTCTCGACGACTTCCTCGCTGCTCACGCGGCGCGATGTGCTCGTGGTCGCGAGCGTCTCGTGCATTTACGGCCTCGGCTCGCCGGAGGATTACATGAACATGCTGCTCACGGTGAAGCTCGGGCAGACGCTCACCCGCGAGGGAGCGCTGGCGAAGCTCGTGGAGATGCTCTACGAGCGGAACGATGTGGCCTTTGAGCGCGGACGCTTCCGGGTGCGCGGCGATGTGGTCGAGGTCTATCCGGCGAATGCGGACGAGGAGGCGATCCGCATCGAGTTCTTCGGC
>JANPIS010000483.1:0-5068 GCA_031425095.1 Chthoniobacteraceae bacterium | reverse complement strand
CGAGGCCTTCCTCGTCGGCGATGCCGAGCCCGTGACCTGGCGCGATCTTCTCTTGCCCGTGGCTGAAGCCTGCGGCGGTGGCGCGCATTCGTTCCGCGAGGTTCTTTCCAGAGAAGTGCCCGGGCACGCGCCGCTGCCGTCACTCCAGCGCTTCACCGCGCTCAGTGTCGTCCGGGCCGCGGCCTTGCACGTGCCGGATCGTTACAAGCGGCTGGTGAAATCTCTCGTCGCCGCGTGGCCCGAGCCCGCTCCGCCGCCGGGCGCGTGGACCTTGCCCGATCCGCCCGCGCCCCGGCTTGGTGCCGAGATGGGCGAACTCCTCCAGTGCCGCTGGAAACTCCCGCATGCGAAAGCGGAGAAGCTCCTTGGCTACCGACCGCCCGTGACCTTTGCCGAAGGCATGCGCCGCAGTCTGGCCTGGCTGGAGTGGACGCGGTGATCGTCTTTGGACTGCTCGGACTTGTCCGAGCTTTGCGGCAGGAGGAAGCTTGCTTCCGTGGTGGAGGAAGGTCGCTGATCACCCACCCAACGCCGGCCACGGCGGACAAGTCCGCGCCGCCGCAAAGCGCAGACAAGTCTGCGCAGTCCAAAGTCTGCTAAGCCTCTGAATTCCACGGCTTGTAGCCGGCCACGAACTCACGGCGGAACTCCGCAAACGTCCCCGCTTCGATCTCCGCGCGCACCCGCGTCATCAGCCCGAGATAGAAGTGCAGGTTGTGCAGTGTGATCAGCCGCAGCCCGAGGATCTCCTCCGACTTCACGAGGTGCCGCAGATAGCCGCGGGTGAACGTCACGCACGCCGGGCACGTGCAGCCTTCCTCGATCGGCCCCTTGTCGTAGGTGAAGGGCGCGTTCTTCAGATTGATCGTCCCGTGTTTCGTAAACGCCGTGCCATTGCGCGCGATCCGCGTCGGCAGCACGCAGTCGAACATATCCACGCCGCGCGCGATCATCTCGACCATCTGCGGCGGTGTGCCGAGGCCCATCGCGTAGCGCGGCTTGTCCGTCGGGAGCCACGGTTCGCTGCGCTCGATGGCGAGCATCATTTCCGTCTCCGGCTCGCCGACGCTCACGCCGCCGATCGCGTAACCATCGAAGCCGATCTGGACCAGCGCCTCCGCGCTCTCGCGGCGCAGGGCGGGAAAGGTCGCGCCCTGCACAATGCCGAACTTCAGCCCCGGCGTCGGCACCTCCTTGCACTGCCGCGCCCAGCGCAGCGTGCGCGCGAGACTTTCCGCGGCGTAACTTTCCTCGCACGGATACGGCGGGCATTCGTCGAAGATCATCGCGATGTCGCTGCCGAGCGTCGCCTGGATCTCCATCGCTTCGCGCGGTCCGAGGAACATCGCCGCACCGTCGAGATGACTCTGAAAGTGGACGCCGGTCTCGACGATCTTGCGCAGCTTCGCGAGCGAGAACACCTGGAAGCCGCCGGAGTCCGTGAGGATCGGCCCGTCCCACGCCATGAAGGAATGCAGCCCGCCAAAGTGCCGCATCACGTCCATGCCGGGGCGCACGAAGAGGTGATACGTATTGCCGAGGATGATCTGCGCTTGGAGCGCGCGGAGTTCGTCCGGAGACACCCCTTTCACGGTGCCCTGCGTGCCGACGGGCATGAAGATCGGCGTCTCGATGGCGCCGTGATTCGTCTGGAGCCGGCCGCGTCGGGCTTTCGACGACGGGTCGGTGGCGAGCAGAGTGAAGGTGGACATCGTCACTGAGCGGGAAGCGTCTCGAAATGCAGCCGCGCACATTGCCACATGTAGGCGGGGCCGCCCTCGGCATTCTGTCCCCAAGTGCTGGCGACCGCTTTGCCGAGGAGTTCGTGGGCCCGGGCTTGGTTGCCGAGCATCAGTTCATTCAGCCCCCCGTAGTAGTGGGCGAAAAACATGACCGCGCCGTTGTCGGTGAGCTTTTTCGCGGTGATCTCGGCGAAGAGTTCATCGGTCGTCTTCCGGCCCGCGAACATTTCATACAGCGTCGGGAACGGCTCCCGATCGAAGCGCGTGTACTCGAGCATCTGCGTTGCCGCCTTTTCGCGGCCAACGAGCCGCATGTCGGCGAGGAACTTCCAGATCCCATTCTCCCGATCGCGCGCGTCGTAGGCGTGATATTTCTCAAACTGCCGCGCCGACTTCTCCCATGCTCCGGCGAAATGATACGCAATGCCGAGCCGCCAGTGCGGCGCGTCCTGCGTCGCATCGAGCGCGATCATCTTCTCGAAGTCCGCGATCGCGTCGGCCGGCCGGCCGAGAAAGAGCAGCCGATCGCCACGTCGGGAGTAGAGATCCACGCGGGCCGGTGTCGCCGTGATCGCCGCATTCAGCTCCGCGACTTCCTTCTCGAATCCTGCGAGCATCGCCTTCCGCGCGGCGTCCGCGGGCGGCGCATCCGCGGCGCGCGCGCCGAGCAGGCTGAGCAGGAGGAGCGGGAGCAGGAACTTCATCGCGCGAGCCTGAGGGGGAGTCGCGCCGGGGACGAGCGGAAAGCTGACCGCCAAGCCCGCGCTCGTCTGGCACTCGACACTGGACACCCGCGCACTGCGCCTCGAAACTCCGCGCCAATGAACTTCATCGAGACCGTTTTTCAGAAGCTGAAACGGCACCCCAAGCGCATTGTCTTCCCCGAAGGAGCCGAGCCCCGTGTGCTGCGGGCCGCGGCTCGATTCGTAAAACTCAAGCTCGGAGCCCCCGTCGTCCTCGGACGCAAGGAGGAGATCGAGAAAGCCGCCGCAGCGGAGGGCATCAACCTCGACCGCATCGGCGTGATTGACCCGGAGACCGCGTCCGATCTGCCCATCTTCATCTCGCGCCTGGAGAAGCTCAAGCGCTACCACGATCTCGGGCCAAAGCAGTCGCGCGAGTTAATGGTTCGCCCGGATTACTTCGGCGCCATGATGGTGCAATACGGACAGGCCGACGGCCTCGTCACCGGGGCGAGCGAGACCGCGAGCAGCGCGCTGCGTCCGCTCATTCAGCTCATCAAACCGCAGACCGGTGTGAAGAGCATCTCAAGCTGCATGATGCTCGACCTTTCCAACAAGCGCTACGGTGAGCGGGGCGTCATGTTGCTCGGCGACTGCGCCGTCATCCCTGAGCCGACCGTCGAGCAGCTCGCCTCGATCGCCGTCGAGACGGGCAAGGTCTGCCGCCAGCTCACGGGCAACAAGCCGCGGATTGCGCTGCTGAGCTTCTCGACCAAAGGCAGCTCCAATCTTCCTTCGCCGCAGCGCATCGCCGCCGCGACTGCGCTGGCGAAAAAGCAGGCTCTGGACGCAGGCGAGGAGATGGAGATCGATGGAGAAATGCAGGCGGACACGGCGCTGCTGCCCGATCTCGCCGCGCGCAAGGCGCCGCAGAGCCTCGTGGCGGGCCGTGCCAACGTGCTGATCTTCCCCGATCTCAACGCCGGCAACATCGGGGCCAAGCTCGTGCAATATCTCGCTGGAGCGGACGCGTACGGCCAGATCCTGCTCGGCCTTTCCAAGCCCTGCGCGGAACTCTCCCGCGGTGCCACGGAAGACGACATCCTCGGCGTCGCCGCCATCCTCGGGGTGCAGGCGATCGAGTATCGGAAGCTTTATCCGCAGCCGTAAGTTCGAAGCTCGAAAATCGAAGTTCGAAGCAAACGGTGACGCGAAACTCGGAAATGGCAGGAAACGATTCTGCGGACAAACCCTACGACCTTGGCGACCGCACCTTTCAATTTGCGAAACGGGTGCGGCATTTTCTGAAGTCGCTCGAACGAACCATCGCCAACGTTGAGGATGCGAAACAGCTTGTCCGGGCATCGGGCTCCGTTGGCGCGAACTACATCGAAGCCAATGAGGCGGTCTCCAAGAAGGATTTCGTTTTTCGCATCAAGATCTGCCGCAAGGAGGCAAAAGAATCGCACTACTTCCTGCGCCTCATGGATTGCGCGGAGCACTCCAGCAGTGCCGCGGAACGTGAGGCGCTCGTCCAGGAGGCGCACGAGTTGACGAGCATTTTTGGGGCAATCGTGCGGAAGTCCGAATGACCGTTCCCTTACCTTTCATGTTTTCTCTTCCCCGTTTGTTTCGAGCTTCGAGCTTCGAATTTCGAGCTTTCCGATGAACACCGTCACTCCTCGCGTCTTCATCGCCGCCACGCAGCAGAACGACGGCAAGACCACGACTTCGCTGGGGCTTTTCTCCGCGCTGCAAAAGCGGCTCGGACGCATCGGTTTCATCAAGCCGGTCGGACAGCGCTTCGTGGAGATCGAAGGGCAGCGGATCGACGAAGATTCGGTGCTCATGGGCGAGACGTATCGGGTGCAGACGCCGCTCGAGGCGATGAGCCCGATCGCGGTCGAGCCGGATTTCACCCGCCGCTACATCGAGCATCAGAACAACGCGTTTCTCGTCGAGCGCATCCAGAATTCGTTCGACCGGGCGGCTTGGGAAAAGGAGTTCGTGATCGTCGAAGGCACCGGTCACGCGGGTGTCGGTTCGGTTTTTGATTTGTCGAATGCGCGGGTGGCTCACCTCTTGAAGTGCAAGGTCATCCTCGTGACGACCGGTGGGATCGGGAAGCCGATCGACGAGGTGGCGCTGAACAAGGCGCTCTTCGACCAGGAAGACGTCGAACTCCTCGGCGTCATCGTGAACAAGGTGCAGCCGGCGCGGCTGGACTACATTGCGGATTTTGCGCGGCGTGGATTCGACCGGCTGGGGATCGATCTGCTGGGGGTCATTCCGAACGAGCCGGTGCTCGCCAACGCGACGCTCGGACAGGTCGCGAAGACCATTCGCGGCACCTTCATCAACGCGAAGAACAAATCCCGGCGCCGCGTGAAGAAGGTGATCATCGGCGCGATGAACTCGAGCCACGCGATGGAGCATTTCCGCCCGGGCACGTTGATCATCACCCCTGGTGATCGCGAGGACGTCATTTTCGCGGCGCTCTCCTCGAGCACGCTCTCGGAATCCGGCGAAGGCGGGCACATCGCCGGGCTGGTGCTCTCGGGAGATCTCACGCCGAGCCAGCCGGTGCTGGATCTGATCACGCATTCCGAGATTCCGACGATCACCTCGCCGCTCGACAGCTAT
>JANPIS010000482.1:0-3644 GCA_031425095.1 Chthoniobacteraceae bacterium | reverse complement strand
GGCGCAGCGGTGCACGGACGGCGCGGCACGGAGATCGAGAAGGCGGGTGGATGGGGGCAACTCCTGGGCGATCGCGGCGGGGGCTACGATCTGGCGATGCAAGGGCTGCGGCTGGTCCTCACGCATTACGATCTGGAGCGGGAGATCACTCCACTCGCTCAGGAAATCCTCGGCCTGCTCGGGTTGAATCGGCTGCAGGATCTCGTCGGCTGGGCGATGCAGGCGGACAAGATGTCTGTGGCGCGCCTCGCGCCCGCGGTCTTTCGCGCGGCGAAGTTTGGCGATTCCGCGATGCAATCGACGATCGAAGGTGGTGCGCAGGTGCTCGCGCGCTACACGGCAGCGGTGGCGCGTCGGTTGGAGTTCCCCGATCCGCAGGTGAAGCTGATCGGCGGCATCTTCGGGCATCACCCGGAGTATGTGAGCCTTTTCACCTACCGGCTGAGCACGCTGCTGCCGCAGGCGCGGGTGAGTGTGTGCACGGAGTCGGGTGCGATCGGCGCGGCGTGGCTTGCCGCTCACGTGGCGCCCGCGGCTGCGGTGGAGAAATCGACGACGCCAGAAATCGCGAGCGTCGAGCTGGCGAGCGCCGCGACGGAGCAGAGCCATCCGAGCGCGAAGGACCTCGAAAAGCGCACGCCCGCGGAACTCGTGGACCTTTTCATCGCGGAGGAAGATCGCGTCGCGGAAGCCCTTGCCGCGTGCCGCGTGCCGCTCACCGCAGCGGTGGAAATCGTGAGCACCGCGCTACGCTCTGGCGGCCGGCTTTTCCACGTCGGCGCAGGGACGAGCGGACGGCTCGGCGTGCTCGATGCGAGTGAGATCCCGCCGACCTTCGGCGCGGATCCTGGACTCGTGCAGGGGGTCATCGCGGGCGGTGCGACGGCCCTGCAGCACGCCGTCGAAGGCGCGGAGGACGAACCACGCGCCGGCGCCTTGTCGCTGCTCGAGCGCGGTGTCGGGCCGAAGGACGTAGTCTGTGGCATCGCCGCGAGCGGACGCACGCCCTTCGTCCTCGGAGCACTCACCGAAGCCCGCCAGCTCGGCGCAAAGACCATCCTGCTCACGTGCAATCCTGCCCGGCTCCCGAGCATTGCGCCGTGGGACGTGGAGATCGATCTGCCCACCGGTCCGGAACTCATCACCGGCTCCACGCGCTTGAAAGCCGGCACGGCCACCAAGGTCGCGCTGAACATCCTTTCAACGTGCGCGATGATCCGGCTCGGCAAAGTGCGCGGCAACACGATGATCGACCTGCGCATTTCCAACGAAAAGCTGCGCGACCGCGGCACCCGGATTGTCGCCGGGACGTTTGGGGTGCCCTACGACGAGGCTCGCAGACGCCTCGCGGCGGCGGATTGGAGCGTCCGGGTGTGTCTGGACAGATTCGGCGCGCAGGACTGACCACGCTGGCGAAATTCGACCACCTGCGCCACGGAGCGGGTGCGATGAGATCGGCGCAGAGATGGGCTCGGGAAAGATTTTTCTCTCTGTAAACGGAACTTTTTTGCCCGCTTCGAGAAGGCTGGCACTGGCATTGCTAACCGTGCTCATGTTCGCGAGTGCGAACGCAATTTTGCTTCAAACAGGGGAGCAGCTCGACTGGAGGGATTGATCGGAACGGACCGGGGGGAACCGTTTTGGTCTGGGCCAGTCGAGCTGCGATCCCCTGAGGCAATCAGAGCCGGGAGAGGAGAGGTCGTGCTGGTGCGCAGAGCGGATTTCCTGGTTGAAGGTAAACCCTAGATTTCCTTCTCCAGCCGCTCGCTCAGCCATTGCTTGATCATGCTCTGGTAGTTCAGATACCGCGACCGGGCGATGCGTTTGATGCGCGCGAGCAGCCGAGGATCGAACCGCAGCGTGACCGTGGTGGACTCACGCGTATCCGCTTTCAGCAAGGCCGAGTTCATCAGCCGCGAATCGATCCGGGTGTCGGCCCAGAACGCCGCTTCCTCCTCTTCCGAGTCGAAATGCGGGACTTCAGACCAGCGGGTGATGACGTTCATGGGCGACTTGTGATTTAGAATCCCATCTCCGAGTTTTTCCGCTCGTAAAAGGTCACTTCCTCCGGGGTCATGTCGCGAGAGAGGATGGCGCGATAGCGTTTCCCGTCGGTCCAGAAGACGGTGAAGATTCCCCGCTCGCCGACGGATTTGCCGAGGTTGAAATAGCGTGCGGCCGTGTCGTCCTCGATGCCTTCGGGGAGCAGCCGAAGGCTGAAGGGATCCTCAAACGACTCCTCGATCTCCTTTGGAGAGATCTTGCGGAGATCGAAGGGGGCGTCGAGCCAGTCAAATTCCATTGCGGATTGCGGATTGCGGAATGCCGGTGGAGATCCGCCGGAGGCGTGCTTTCACTTCGCCCGCTGGATCAGCTCGATCTCGTAGCCTTCTGGCGCGTCGATGAAGGCGATGACGCTGCCGCTGCCGGTTGCCGTCGGGCCGTCGGAGAGCGGGTAGCCTTTGGCTGCGGAGTGTTTTGCAAAGGCCTCGATGTCTTCCACTTCAAAGGCGAGATGGGTGATGTCGTGGCCCACATTCACCGGGCCGCTGCCATCGAACTTGCAGATTTCGATCTCCTCCTCGCTTCCCGGCGCCTTGAAGAACACGAGCTGCGAACCGCGTGGCGAGGTGTGCCGGCGCGTCTCCTGCAGGCCGAGGACGTCGCGGTAGAAAGACGCGGTTTTTTCGAGGTCGCTGACGCGGTAGCGGGTGTGGAGGAGGCGCTGGATCATGGGGAAAATTCCGGTTTCAGATTTCAGATTTCAGATTTAGCCTCCGCACCCGCTGGCCTGCGAGCGCATTCCGATCTGAAATCTGACCTCCGACACTTGAATTCCCATGATCTGCCTCGGCATCGATAGCGGCACCCAGAGCACCAATACCATCGCGCTCGATATCGAATCGGGCGCGATCATCGCCTCGGCCACTCAGCCTTACGACATGATCGATGGTCTGCCCTCCGGACACATGGAGCAGGATCCGCAGGTGTGGATCGATGCCGTGGATGCCTCCGTGAAGGCGGTGCTCCAGCAACTCGGACCGCGCAAGGACGAGGTGAAGGCGATCGGCGTGAGCGGCCAGCAGCATGGCTTCGTGCCGCTGGACAAGAAGGGCAAAGTCATCCGCCCCGCCAAGCTCTGGTGCGATGTCTCGACGACCGAGCAGTGCCAGCAGTTCGAGGAGGAATTTGGAGATGCCGCAGGGCTCATCAAGCTCACCGGCAACGTCATGCCGCCCGGCTTTACCGCGCCGAAGATCCTATGGCTGAAGCAGAATGAGCCGAAGAACTACAAGGCCCTCGCCACCGTGCTGCTGCCGCACGATTACCTGAATTTTCACCTCACCGGCGACCGCGGCATGGAGTATGGCGACGCCTCCGGCACTGGCCTGCTCGACGTGCGGGAAAAGAAATGGTGCGAGCCGCTGATCGAGTTCATCGACGCGAAACTGATCGACAAGCTCCCGCCGCTGGCCAGCTCCCGCCGAGCGATGGGGCTGCTCCGCGACAGCCTCCGCGAAGAGTGGGGCCTCGCGAAAAGTCCCGTGGTCAGCGCTGGCGGCGGCGACAACATGATGGGCGCGATCGGCACCGGGAATGTGCAGCTCGGCGTCGTCACCGTGAGCCTCGGCACGAGCGGCACC
>JANPIS010000481.1:0-1531 GCA_031425095.1 Chthoniobacteraceae bacterium | reverse complement strand
CTTGTCGCCGGTGTCGGTGATGAGCAGCCGGCTGATGCACCCGCCCATGCTGTGGCCGATGACGACCATTTTCCTGCGCAGCGGGAAGCGCTTTTCGATCGCGTCGAGTTCGGTGCGCAGGATCGCCGCGGAATAAGGATACGGATAGCCGCTCGGATAACTGTAAAACCAGAACTGGTAGTCGCGCCGGATCGCCTCGTCGGCGCGCAGCGCGTTGAGCATCGGCGTCCACGTCGCGGGCGAATCTTTCAAACCGTGGATGACGAGCACGACGGTCTTGTTCGGATCGTAAGGCTGGAGCCGCGCGATGCGGGCGGTCTCGGCGTATTTCTCCGGACGCAGCAGGCGCGCAAGTTCCATTTTCTTCGGGTTGGAACTCGCGAGCATCACCGCAACCGGCACGGTGAAATCCGCCGCGAGCGGATAGCTGTGGCCTCCGACCGTGACGCGCTCGGTGGCCAGCGGATCCTCAAAGGCGACCACCGCGCGCCGGCCCTCGAAGCGAATGAGCGCAGTGACGCCATAGTAAGTGCGCGGCAGCCCAAAGTTCTCTTTGATGTCCTTGTTCACGTCGCGCCCTACGGCGACGATTGGCGCGCCGAGACCCTCCTTGCGCTCGTGCTTCGTGACGTAGGTGCCCTTCACATCGAACTGATCCGCCGGCGTGAAATCGTAGAGCGCCGGGTTCCAAGCCTTGCGTGCGTCGGGCTTGCGCGTGAGCACGTATTCGCCGCCCGCCGACGGCACCCGCAGCGGCTGCGTCCACGGATCGAGCTTCGCGGATTTGATCGTTCCGAGGACGCGCGCGACGGCGAAGTTGTAGGTCTCGCGCGCCGCCGTGTCGCCGGGATTGCCGGCGAGCTGCCGCGCCGCTGTCTCCGCCACGGCGAGGTATTCATCCAGCGCCACGAGCGGATCGCGTTTCTCCAGCTTCAGTGCGTTGGCGATGCCTTGCGGGACGGACACAATCGCGCCGACTGTGGCGCTCACGGGACGAAACTGAGGCCTTGTCTCGGACACGGTGGCGTATTGGGCGCAGCTGCTGAGGAAGAGCGCCGCCGTGAGTGCGAGACAGGATGCAGTGATTCGGGGATTCATCAGTGTCGGCTAGCGATTGGCCGCTTCGAGCGCGCTCATCTTGTAGGCGATGGCGCGTTTTTTCAGCTCCGCGCAGAGCTGGTCGGAAAGGCGACCGTCAGTCCACAGCGCGAGTGCCTTGATTCCGTCGCGGCTTTTGCCGATGGCGGCGAATTCTTCGGTGCGCCGCGCCGTCCGCTCGGCCCAGATCGCGTAGTCGAGCGAGACCGGCACGACGAGCGTCCCGTCCTGGTCGAGCGCGGTGATGATGCCGCCCTCGAAGCGGATCGCGCGCAACGGCGCGGTGCCCACATGGTAGCGCGCGAGGATTTGCGCGACGCGCTGGAAGAAGAACGCATCCTCCGGCGTGAGCGCTCTCACGGCATTGTTGAGGAAAGCGGATGGATTCACGCCGATCTGCGCGAGCGCATCGGTGGTGATCGTCTCGTGCCAC
>JANPIS010000480.1:0-6323 GCA_031425095.1 Chthoniobacteraceae bacterium | reverse complement strand
ATGGATGATCGACTGCGGATGCACGATCACGTCCACGCGAGCCATCTCGACATCGAAGAGCCAGCGCGCTTCGATCATCTCCAGCCCTTTGTTGAAGAGCGTGGCGGAGTCGATGGTGATCTTCGCGCCCATCGTCCAGGTCGGGTGCTTGAGCGCCTGGTCGAGGGTCACGGATGCGAGTTGATCGGCGGGGAGCGTGCGGAATGGGCCGCCGCTCGCGGTCAGGATCAGGCGCTGCACTTCGGCGGAGTTCCGCCCTTCGAGACACTGGAAGATCGCGTTGTGCTCGCTATCGACGGGCAGCACCTGCACGCCCTTGCGTCGCGCGGCAGTCATCACCGCTTCGCCGGCCATGACGAGGATCTCCTTGCTCGCGACAGCGATGTCCTTGCCCGCTTCGATCGCGGCAAGTGCGGGCTTCAAGCCTCCGGTGCCGACGATCGCGATGAGCACCATGTCGGCGTCGGGCAGCGTCGCGAGTTCGAGCAGCCCTTCCTCACCGCCATTGCCGGAGACACACAACTTCGCGCCGGGGAATTCCTTCGCCGCGGCATCGAGTTTCTCCCGCTGCGAGTGCGCGGACATGCCGACGATTTCCATCCGCTCCGGGATGTCGCGCGCCACCTTCTGCGCGCTCTCGCCGATGGATCCGGTGGCCCCCAGCACGACGACCTTGCGCATTCTCATGAGAGTCCCGCGAAGAAGCGCAGGTAGAAGAACATGAGCGGGGCGGTGAACAGGATCGAGTCGATGAGATCGAGCGCGCCGCCGATGCCGGGCAGGAAGCGGCCCGAGTCCTTCACATCGGCACTGCGCTTCACGATGGACTCAGCGAGGTCCCCGACGATCGCCGCGAAACCCAGCCCAATGCCGAGAATGACCGCGTGGGTCTGATTCAAGTAGGATAACCGCGGGCCCATGATCGCGAGCAGGCCACAACCGCCGGCGGTGGAAAAGGCCAGCGCGCCGAAGAAACCCTCCCACGTCTTCTTCGGCGAGATGTGCGGGACGAGCGGATGTTTGCCGATGAGCGAGCCGGTGACGTAGGCGCCCATGTCGCTGAACTTCGTCACGACCACCAGCCAGAGCACGTAGAAATGTCCGGTGACGTGGCCCATCTCATCGCGCGGCAGCAGATAGACGATCTTCGTCACGAAGGAAAACAGCCACGGCACGTAGAAGAGCCCGAAGACCGTGAGCGCCATGGTCTCGAGCGGCAGGATGTCGTGCGTCTTCATGAACATCTGCCGCGCGAAAATCACGAGCATGAGCATGAGCAGCGCGCCGACCTCGAAATCGTAAGTCCGTGCCGGGCCGACCTGGCTGAGCCAGTAAAAGCTCCCGAAGCTCAGCACCGCGCCGCAGAGCATGCCGATCATCTTGAAGTTCGGCAGCTTCCGGTGATCGAGCATCGTGTAATACTCCCAGAGCCCGACAAGCCCGAGCCCGGCGATGAGGACGAAGAAGCCCGGCTCGTAACCCGCGAAGATGATCCAGAGCGCGAGCGACCAGAGCGCGATCGAGCTGCCGAGGCGGCGGAGGAATACGCGGGTTTTGTCGGTCATGCGGCGGGCAGCGGGCGAGAATCAGCGCCGCACCGGGGGATGGCAAGCCCTCGGAAAGGATGAAGGCGGAAGAATGAAAGATGGAAAAAGCGCGCGCAGCGCCCGATTACTTCATCCTTCCGCCTTCCGCCTTCATCCTTCCCTCAGAGCGTCGGCAGGACGATCTCGACCATCGTGCCCACCCCGATCGTGCTCTGGAGCGAGATGAAGCCGCCGTGGGCCTCGACCACGCTCTTCGCGATGGCCATGCCGAGGCCGGTGCCGTGCGATTTGCCGTGCGTGACGAAGGGCTCGAAAATTTTTGCCTGCAACTCCGGCGCGATGCCGCAGCCGGTGTCGCTCACGGTGAAGAGCGCGCGACCTTCGGCGACCCGCAGGCTGAGGCGCGGCAGGCCACCGTGGGGCATCGCTTCCACGGAGTTTTTGATCACGTTCAGCAGCACCCGCACGAAGCGGCGGACATCCACCATGATCTCGCCGCTCGGATGCCGAGTGCGACTAATGACCTGTCCCGATTTGCCGACGTCCAGTGTCATCGCGTGACTTGATCGTGTGGCGGCACCATCACGGGCTGATCATTGGCGGCGAGAAGGTCGAGACGCCCGAAGCATCGTGATTCGAGTTCGTCCCCGGTGCCGGAGCAGCTTGGGCGTGATCCAAAGTGGGTCCAGTGCAACGGCCTGAAATAAGCCAGTCCGCGGCAATCGACGCAGGGGCGCGGCCTTGGGACCTCGGGCCATGACGTGCAAAGCCCCAGCGGGCGCGATAAATTTTCGGATGCTGCGTGCATGTTTCCGCCACGTTGGCGTTCGGTTCATCTCTACTTCTGTTTAACGCTGGGAACTGAGGTTAGGCCTGCCTTTGTGGCGATGTCCTGAGGGAATGCGTTAATCGGTGAGAGTCGGACGTTCCGATAAAAGCACTCCGCTCCTTCACATTGGAGCTGAATCTGGCCGGACTTGAGTTGCTTGTTGTTCTTGTCGAGTGCGCCGGTGAGGGCAAAGACCACGACGCCATTCACGACATGAATGGCGGAGTCGCCGAGGACATAGACCTCCAGGCGGTTCCACTCGCCATGTGGCTTATCCGGTTCAGCGGAGGCTTCGACGCTGCCGGGGCTCCTGGCCTCGGATGCAGTGGGATCGAAGATGGGTCGCTTCTCGCCTTCACGGAGACGGAAACGCGCCTGGGCTTTCGCACCAGCCAGTTTGAAGAAGTCGCCGAGATCGGTTTCCTGAACCTGATACTCCAGACTGCTCTTCCAGACCTTCCAGAAGGCTCCGTGCTCGCCGTGGCAGTGGTAAAGGATGCCACTGTCGCGCTTCGATTTTGCCCGGGGTTCCCATTTGCGCTCACCCCATTTGAAATCCGTTTGAAAATGATAGTTCGAGTATTCGGCTTTGGTGGTGACGCATCCGTAGATCTCACCGCTGATGTGCAACACGGTCGTCCCGTTCTCCGAGAAGGTGGTGAACACTTTCTTCGGGTCGTTGTTCAGTCCGAGTGGCGTTCCGGTATCCTTGTCGTCGGATTGAGGGGTGCCTGCGGGGAGACCGGTGACAGTCGTGTGGGGCACGCCGATGAAGATTTCCCATTTCGACAGGGTGTCGTCCAGAAGCAGGATCTCCTTCGGCTCTTCGGCGGCGAGAGTGGATAGAGACAGCATCAGCGCTGTCAGAGTAAGGCGTTTGGTGGAATGCATGAGGATTATCGGGGTGAGCGACGGGGTGTCAGCGTGTCTCAGATAGGGTTCACTGAAGATGCAAGGAAGCCGCACCCTGGCTCGGGTCAGGGTGCGGCTCGATTCCGCCTTACATCACGGCACGACGCTCACGCTTTCAATCGAACTGGTTCCCAGCACCCCATCATTGTGGCTGGTCACGGCAAGGCCGATGGTGGTGTCCGTAGCCATGGCGATGGTCTGAGCGGTTCCCACCTGGGTCCAAGTGAAGCCGTTGTCCGAGTAGTAGCCGGCGAACGAATTTCCAGTCCTTGTGAGTTTGAGCCACTTCGGTGCAGTGAAGCTCGCTGCGGTCTGTTTGGCCGTAGTTCCACCTGTCACAGTTCTCACCTGGAGGTTGACCCCATTGCTCGGGGTCACGCACACGAAAGCGTTGGGGGCACCGGGAGCGGTGCTCTCCCGGATCATCAATCCCGCCTTCGCCCACTGATGGGTGTTCTGAATGCTGGCGACCCGGGCGATAACGGTGCAGTCGCCGTTGGCGCTCCGATGCACATACCGGAACTCATCCGCACCGCCCCAAATATCCGCACCCGAGCCTTTGACGGTCCAAGTCCAAGTGGGATCGTCATGTCCGGCGGGATAGACCGATGCAAAGTTAGCGCTGCCGGCCGCTGCGACGGCACCGATATCCGCAGACTGCCAGGAGCCCGGCACATTGTTGCCCGGAGTGCCCGTGATCACGACTTCGATCCTGTGGAAGATGTCGTTATTGTCGTCGGTGTTGATGAGCGCCAGATCGGCGGTATTACCGTGCAGTCTGTTTTGCAGCACGGCTGGGATCTCGAACTCCACTTTCTTCCAAGTGAGGGAGCCGGTGCAAGTGACCGGCCGCTCATCAAGGATGGCACCATTGTGAAAAACCAGTTTCCAGGTGGAATTCGGCACTTCGTCAAAGTAGCTCACCTGCACGCAGAGTTGATTGGGGGAGGTGAAAAGCGTGGTGCCCAGATTGTCGTCCACGTTGAAATACATGGCGTTCTTTCCAAACGCAGTGTCGAATCCACGAGCGAACCGACCTTCTGGCGATGCCGCGGCATCGGTGCATCCGGTTTTCATCTGATCGACATGCCACCAGCCGACGTCTTCGGTGCCTGGATCGACCTGCGTGATGAAGCGGGAGTAGTTGGAGGGAATGATTTTCCAGCCTACATCGTTGTAGCCGTTTTCAGGCTTGCGACTTCCGAGGGAAGATGAGGTGGCGGCAGCGGCGTCTTCAAGGCGCGCCCCACGAGATGCAAACGCGTTTTTGATAGTGTTGTAGCGCTGAGTGTTTCCCAGCGTGGCAGTTCCGTAGGTCGCAACTGGAAAGCGAACCGTGTCCGCCGCATTCAGCCCGTCAACCAGGGCAATGAAGGCCCGCTCCGACGTCTCGGGACGCTGTCTGACGGCGTATGCGTTGAAGAAGTCCAGATCCGCTCCATAGACGGATGCGTAATTGGGGTCCGTTAGAACCTCAGAAATGACGTTCCAAGAATGGACCGGATTGTGGAGGGCAAACAGGGCGCTCCAATAAACGGCTTGCGGCAAGTTTTCCCTGCCCCATCCCAAATAGGTGGTTACTCCATTGACTGTGGTGGATCTGTAAACTTCGCCATCCAGTTCACCCTCGGTGATCAATTCCTTTCCGGCAGCGTAAACTAGCGCCTCGAAGCTGCGGAACTTAGCTAACCGATCAATCGCATCATTGACGTGGTAGCCATGACTGAACATGCCAACCTTGATCGCCACCACTGGCATGTTGGCGATCAACCAGTTGTCCATGGCGGTTGTGTTGGAGTCAGAATTGACCAGGATCGGGATGCCAGCGGGCAGCGCGGCTTTGTAACGGACCCAGGTATTCTGGCGGAAAGTGTTCCACCAATCAGAGGGTTCACCATCAGGTTTCTTGGTAAGGGCGGCAAGATTTACCACTGCGTTAGGATTGGTGATACTGCCCTTGTAGGCCCACCCGTCAGCCGTGGCCCCCTCCGCCGCAATCACGAAGAGAACCTTGCTGCGCAAGTCTGGACTCAGCGTGTTCAGATATGCGCCGAACTGATCGATCATGTCGAAAAAGTGCGTCTGGTAGGCAGGATTCGTGTAGTCCGGATAGTTGGCGAGATAGGCTGGTGCTCCTCCGTTGAAATCGGTCGTGATCGTCCCGCAGACCGAGAAAACCCAACTCGGTGCGTCCGGTCCGGCATAGATCAAGATCTTCACAAAAGCGCCCATCGCATTCGCGTCGGTGATTTGCTGTCCCATCTGTGAGGCGAACATGAACTGACCGTTGCTCGGCTCGAGATCCTTCCACCGCTTGATGATCTGGACCGTTTTCAATTCGGGGCAGTGGGTAGTATTAACGCCCTGACTATTGAGCGTGGTGGTCCAATTGCCGAAGCTCGATAGGCCCAATCCTTCGGTTTTCACCTCTGCTTCTGCCGGAGGTGCAATCATCGCCGCGGCGACAAGAGATGTGAGGAGTCTGATTTTCATGAGGGGTTTGAGTGAGGTCTGTGGTTCTGTCGGGTCAGGGAGATGTCCCGAAACGACGACGCCACATTGCTGGATCGCCCCCCGGCCCGCTATCCCCAGGAATGGGGGTTTTTGACCGCCTCGCTGCTTTCCGTCGGCTACGCCTGCTCGTCCTGCGTCCGCAGCAGACCGGTCTCGTAGCCGCGAGACACGGCTTCCGTCCGGTTGGCGGCGTTCATTTTTGCCAGCAGGGCCTTCACATGCGTGATCGCCGTCTCCGAGCTGATGCCGAGCGCTTTGCCGATGTCGGTATTGGACAGTCCACGGCGCAGGCAGGCGAGCACTTCCAGCTCGCGGGCGGTCAGACGGGGCAGTGTGTCTTTCTCCGTCTGCGGTGTCTCCCGCGTGAAGGGCTGGCAGCAGCCGTGCCGGTGGGCGTGATGCAGCTCCTGGGTAAAGTGCGCGTGGGAAGTGGTCTTGAGCAAATAGCCGCAAGCCCCCGCCTCCCTGGCGCGGAAGACGTCCGCCTGGAGCGCCTCGGAGCTGAGCATGATCACGCGGGC
>JANPIS010000479.1:0-12436 GCA_031425095.1 Chthoniobacteraceae bacterium | reverse complement strand
GCTCAGACCGATGCCACCCGCGCTCACCGCCCGCACCCGGTAGTGATAGGTCACGCCTTGCGCCAGGTTCGGCAGATCGGCGCTCACCGGCGTGAGCTCATCGCCAGTCACCATCGCGGGCACGGCAGCCACGCTGTTCGGGAAGGTCGTGCCATTGGTCCCGTAGTCGAAGAAGACCTGCGAGCTGGCATTGCGCGCCCGGACCGTCCCGCTCACCCGCGCACTCGTCGTCGTGAGCGCAAACGACCCACCCACCGTCGCCACTGGCTCGGTGAGGGTGGAGAAGCTGCTCGCGCCGCTCACGGTCGTGCCCGCGGCATTCATGGCGACGACGCGGTAGTAGTAAGTCGTATCCTTGGTCAGACCGGCCAACGGCGCGCTCACGGCGACATTGGTGTTCCCCGTCACCGTCGGTGGCGCTGCAGGCAGCGAAATCGGAAAGGTGTTCCCGTCGGTGCCATACTGGAAGACCACGGTGCTGGCGTAGTTCCGCGCGTTCACGGTGCCGTTGAAGCGGACGCTGGTGGGAAGGATCTCGGTCGCGGGGTTCACGAGCGCGATGGGTTCCGCGAGCGTCGAAAAACTCTGCACAGGGCTCAAGGTCACGCCCGCGCTGCTCGTCGCGCGGAATCGGTAATGATAGGTCGTGCCTGGGCTCAAGTTAGTCAGCGTGGTGCCGACCAAAGCCGTCTGATAACCGCCGAGCGCCGCCGCGATCGGCACGCTGGTGGGGAAGACCACGCCATCCGTTCCGTATTCCAGGGTCACCGTGGTGGACGCTCCGCGCGCATTGACTCGCGCCTGGTTGAGCGCGCTCGTGGTTCCCTGCACTTCCGCTGGCAAGGCGAAGAGATTGGGCGCGCCGGGGAAAATCAAGCGGTAGATCGATCCGGCGGGGCCCGCGGTGGTGCCATAGAGGTTTCCATCCCCCGCGAGGACGAGGGGCGCAAAAGGGTTCCCGTCCTGGGCAGTGCTGAACTCGACTACCGTCGTCAGCAACCCGGCGGACGTCATCTTAAAGACGGTGCCGAACCCAAATTGAAAGTTACCCGGATCGTAACCGAAAGAACCTCCGCGCGAGGTCGTGCCGTAGAACGTCCCGTCCGGAGTTTGCATTAAGGCCGCCTCGGGATTCTGGCCCTTGTTGCTCGCGCCGTTGCCGGTGAATTCGACCAGCGTGGTCAGCGTGCCGCCCGGTGTCATCCTAAACACCGTACCCAGGTCCGACGCGCCCCCGGCATAGGTCGTGCCGTAGAAATTCCCATCGCTGGCCAGCACCAGCTCCGCCTGAGGATTCGCGCCCTTGTTACTCGCACCGTTGCCGGTGAATTCGACCAGCGTCGTCAGCAGTCCGGCGGGCGTCACCTTGAAGATGGTGCCGAAGCCGAATTCAAAGTTACCCGGGTTATAGCCGATCCCCCCTTGCGAGGTAGTGCCGTAAAAGTTGCCGTCGTTCCCCCGCACCAGACCGGCCTTGGGTGACGCGCCCTTGGCACTCATCCCGTTGCCGCTGAATTCCACGAGATGGGTCAGCAGCCCGCCGGGCGTGAGTCGGAAAACCGTCCCATGGGCGAAAGCTCCCCCTTCACTGGTCGTGCCGTAGATGTTTCCGGCCGGGTCCAGCAGCACACCTCCGTAGGGACGCCCGCCGTTGTTGAGCGACACGGTGCCCGGGAACCCCACCAGCGTCGTCAGCGCACCGCCGGGGGTCATCCTGAAAACGGTGCCGTAGCTGGAGGATTGGTCGCCAAAGGCGGTCGTGCCGTAGAAATTCCCGTCGCTGCCTGCCACCAGGCCAGCTCGCGGAGCACCCCCTCTGCTGCTCCCCGAGAAGCCGCTAAAGCTGAGCACATTTGTCAGCACCCCACCCGTCGTCACTTTGAACACTGTTCCGAGGTCAAAAAACGCGCCCCCGACGACGGTCGTTCCATACAAATCGCCATCGCTGCCGAGCAATAAGCCAGCCGTCGAAAAACTCCCCTTGTCGGTGGCGCCGTTGCTCGTGAAATCCACCAGCTTCGTCAGTCCTCCGGCGGGCGTCATCTTGAAGACCGTGCCGGCACCGAAGGCCCCGCCCTGGCTGGTCGTGCCGTAGAAGTTTCCGTCGCTCGCCAGGACCAGGTCTGCTTGAGGCACAGACCCGTCGATGCCCGCGAACTCCACCAGCGTGGTCAGAATCCCGCCGGGCGTCATTTTGAACACCGTGCCCTGATTGCCAAAAATCGCGGACGTCGTGCCGTAGAAGTTCCCGTCCGGCCCGACCACCAGGCCGCCATAGGGGCGGGCTCCACGATTGCTCGCTCCGTCGCCCGTGAACTCCAGCAGCGTGGTCAGCACCCCACCCGGCGTCACTTTAAAGACGGTCCCCAAGCCAAATTCACCCCCCGAATAAGTCGCCCCGTAGAAATGCCCATCGCTACCCGCCACCATGCCCCCGATCGGACCCTGCCCTTTCGGCTCGCTGGCGGTGCCGGTGAAATTTGCGAGTGTCGTCAGGTTGCCGGCGGGCGTCATCTTGAAGACCGTGCCCCGGTTATTCGTCCCGCCGCCGCCTGTGGTGCCGTAGAAATTCCCGTCGGAGCCCTGGACCAGCGCGGCGTAGGGATTGCCGCCCAGTCTGCTGCCCAAGGTGCCCGTGAACTCGACGAGGGTCGTCAGGGTCCCGGCGGGCGTCGTTTTGAACACGGTGCCCAGGTTGGCGGCGCCGCCATAGAAGGTGGTGCCGTAGAAATTGCCATCGTTGCCCAGCACCAGGCCGCCCGGGAAATCTCCCTTATTGCTGGCTCCGTTGCCGGTGAATTCCACCAGCGTCGTCAGCACCCCGGCGGGCGTCATTTTGAAGACCGTGCCAATGTTCGACGCGCCGCCGAACCGCGTCGTGCCATAGAAATTCCCATCGCTGGCGCGTACGAGGTTCCCATGCGGACGACCTTGCGTGAACTCCACCAACGTCGTCAGCACTCCGCCCGGCGTCATTTTGAAGACCGTGCCCTGTCCGGACGCACCGCCGGCCTCCGTGGTCCCATAGAAAGTTCCATCAGGTCCCTGCACCAGGCCCGCCAGAGGATTACTCCCCTTGTTGGCAATCTCCGCCGCTCGCGCATCAGTGAAGCTGAAGACCTTCTCGTAAGCCGGCACCTGTCCGGAGGCGATATTCACCAGCCAGCCCGAGAGCACGACCCACCACGTGAAGATAAGTTTCGCCACAGTCAGCCCGGGTTAAGCGAAGACCCGGACTAATACGGATCGAAAGAAAGACGGCGTGCGCATGAGGTGCAGTTCAGGCGCATGAGAGCCGCCAAAAACCCGACGGATAGTGCCGTTCGGGTGCTCGACGGTCAAGTTTCGGCGATGGTCATGGGAGCACGGAGTTGCCACAGGAATGTTACATCTTCATGGCAGGCAGACGCTGCCGGGTTCCGCTGATGGTTGTTACTGCCTCTGCGCGTTAATTAAAGAACGGCCATGGAAACTCGAAGGGTTGCGCGTTTTCCGCCTCAAAAGTGCGCCGAACTGAAGAAGCGTGGGGTAACATGCGCCGAACTGCCGCGGCAACAGCTTGCTTTGAATGGTGATCCTAGTATGACCCCCCGCGTGCCAACGCGCAGGGCCATCAAACGCGCGCTCGCCCTCGTGCTCTTCCTGCACACGGCGAGCGTCGGATGGTCGGCGCGCGAACTCCCCGAGGCGGAATTGATCGAGAAGGAGCAGACGGTGGATCGACGCAAGCCGGCGGAAGCCTGGCAGGAGGCGAAGGTCAGCGATCGGTTGCTGGTGCGCGATCGGTTGCGGACGGGAGAGCTGAGCCGGGCCGCGGTCCGGCTCACGGACTTGAGTGTGTTCCGGCTCGATGAACTCACGACGATCGAAATCTCTGCGCCCGAAACGGAAACGACCAAGGCCCGCTTCGATCTCGAGCGCGGGGGCGCCTACTTCTTCGGCCGCGAAAAACCACGCGAATTGGAAATCCGCACGCCGGGAGCCAATGCGGCTTTGCGCGGGACGGAGTTCGTCATCCGCGTGGACGATCGCGGGAAAACGACGGTGGCCATGCTGGAAGGCGAGGTGGAGTTGAGCAATCCACTCGGTCGGGTGCTGCTCCGCAACGGCGAGCAGGGCGAGGCAGCGATCGGCCAGGCGCCGCGCAAGACGGCCATGATCGAGGCGGTCAACATCATCCAGTGGTGCCTGTACTATCCGGGCGTGCTCGATCTGGAGGAAATCGCGCTCACCGCTTCGGATAAAAAATCGCTCGCGGCTTCGCTTGCTGCCTATCGCTCGGGTGATCTGCTCGCGGCGCTCAGTGCCTATCCTCGCGGCCGGAGCGCATCGGAGGCGGAGCGGGTCTTTCGCGCGGCTCTGTGGTTGCAAGTCGGCCAGGTGGATCGCGCCACTGCGGATCTGGCCCGGCTCGGGCGGGCCTCGCCGCAAGCGGCGGCGCTCCGGCAACTGATCGCGGCGGTAAAATTCCAGGAGTTCACCCGGGAAAAGCCGGCCGAAACCGCGAGTGGCTGGATGGCGGAATCGTATTACCAGCAATCGCGCTCGAACCTCGAAGCCGCGCTCGATGCGGCCCGGACGGCGGCGAGCCTTGCTCCGAACTTTGGCTTTGCCTGGAGCCGCGTGGCGGAACTGGAGTTTTCCTTTGGCCGCACCGCCGCGGCTCGGAAGGCGATCGAGCGTGGTCTCGAATTGATGCCGCGCAACGCCCAGGCGCATGCCGTGCGGGGCTTTCTCCTCGCGGCGGAAAATCGCATCGGAGCGGCGCAGGAATCCTTTCAGACGGCGCTCGAATTGGATGGGGCGCTCGGCAACGCCTGGCTCGGGCGCGGGCTGTGCGCGATTCGCCGGGGCAAGGCGTCGGTCGGCGGTGCGGACCTGCTGGCGGCGGCCGCGATCGAGCCAAACCGGTCGCTCCTCCGCAGCTATCTCGGCAAGGCGTTCAGCCAGACGGGTCCCGCGGAGAAAGCTCGCACCGAACTGCAGCGCGCGGAGGAACTGGACCCCAATGACCCGACACCGCTGCTCTATTCCGCGATCGAGAAGAAGCAGGAGAACCGCTACAACGAAGCGATCGAGGATCTGGAGAAGTCGATCATGCTCAATGACAATCGCCGGGTCTATCGTTCGCGCCTGCTCCTCGATCAGGATCTGAGCGTGCGGAATGCGAACCTCGCGAGCATCTACCAGGACAACGGCATGACCGACGTGGCCGTGCGGGAAGCCACACGAGCGGTGGAAAACGATTACACGAACGCATCGTCGCACCTCTTTCTGGCCAACTCCTTCGATGTGCTCCGCGATCCCACGCGGATCAGCCTGCGGTATGAGACGGCGTGGTTCAATGAACTGCTGCTCGCCCATTTGTTATCACCCGTCGGGGGCGGTCCGCTGTCGCAATTCGTCTCTCAGCAGGAATACTCAAAGCTCTTCCAGGCCGACGGTCTCGGCATGAGTTTGATCCCCGAGTGGCGCAGCGATGGACGCTTATACGAACAGGCATCGTTTTACGGGACCTTCGGTAACTTCAGCTTCGGGATCGACGCCGCGTACTTTTACGACAACGGGCGGCGTCCGAACAACGAGGTGTCTCGGGAAGAGATCTACTGGCAGGCCAAATTCCAGGTCACGCCCAATGACATCCTCTACACGTTCGGCCAGTGGCAGGACAACGAGACTGGTGACTTGTTCCAGAGTTACTTTGACCAGCCGGGTTCCCTTGGCGTCGATTTTGAGGAGAAACAGGAACCGGGGCAGTTACTCGTGGGCTGGAACCATCGCTGGGCGCCCGGCGTGCATACGCTGCTCCTCGGCGGTCGGCTCGCGGCGGCACAAGTCCTGACCGATCCGGCAACCCGGCAGTTGCTCCTCTTTCGGGCGAACACACCCGAACTCGATCAGTTTTTTGCGGAAGCCGCATTGGCGCGCGAGCCGCCGGTGATTCAGAATTCCGACAGTTCATTATCTTATTCGAAGGAGTTTCTCAAAGACCTCGAGCGCTTTACCGGGCGCGGCGTGGTCACGAGCATCTTTCCAAACTCCTTCACCTTCGCGACCCAGCGTCAGTTCGAGATCTATTCCGGGGAGATTCAACAGCTCTGGGAAACGAGCCACAACACCCTCATCCTGGGTGCCCGCTGGCAGGCGGGGGAGTTCGAGACGAATACCGGTCTGACCCTGCTCGATCCGGTCAATCAATTCCTCTTTTCGATCCCGGCGGCGAACCAGCGTGGGTCGGTGGATTTCGAGCGGCAGACTTACTATGCGTATGACTTCCTGAAAGTGGCTCCGTGGTTGACGCTCATCGGCGGGGTGACTTGGGATGAAATGGACCATCCGGAGAATTTTCGGAATCCCCCGGTCAGCCAGCGTTCCGAGCGGGATCGTCAATTCAGCGGCAAGGGAGGGTTTACCTTTTCACCGGGACGATGGCTGACCATGCGCGGCATCTATAGTGAGGGCATGGGTGGCGTCACCTTTGAAGATAGTGTCCGGCTCGAGCCGGTCCAACTGGCGGGATTCAACCAGAGCTTTCGGACGATCATTTCGGAATCGGTGGCCGGCTCCGTCGAGGCGCCGCGTTACACGAACTGGGGGATCAGCGTCGAAGGCTCCCTGCCGACGAAAACCTGGTGGGCGGCTTCGCTGAACATCCTCGAGGAGGATGTCGAGCGCACCGTCGGCGCCTTCGATGGCTTCGCTGCTTCCGTCTTCCCGGCGGGAGCCGGCTTTGTTCCGGGAGGCACGACGGAGTCGCTCGCTTACCGCGAGGAGGTCGTGACGGCCACGCTGAACCAACTGATTGGCCGCGAATTCGCGCTCGCCGCTCGCTACCGATACACGCGCGCGGAATTGCGGGACACGTTTTCCCAATTGCGTCTCCTCGGTGTCAACGCCGATCGCCTGGACGAGGCGGTGCTTCACGAGTTGGACCTCGCGGCCACCTGGAATTCCCCGAGCGGCCTCTTTGCCCGCACGGAAGCGCGTTGGTATTCCCAGGATTTGGACGGGACCGTCGGCGGAATCGGGATCGACGGACTGCCAGGCGACGACTTTTGGCAATTCGATGCCCAGGTGGGTTACCGCTTTGCCCGGAACCGCTGCGAAGTCAGTGCCGGGGTCTTGAACATTACCGACGGGAATTATCAGTTGAGCCCGCTCACTTACACGGATGAGATCCCTCGCGCCCGGACGTTTGTCGTGCGGTATCGGATGAACTTCTGACGCGGCTCGATCCATGCCGGTATTCCGTGGACGGCGCGGGGCAATTTGCGGATAGATTTGGGGATGATTCGGAACCTGACTTTTGACCTCTCGACGAAGATCCGGTGTTTGCTCGCCAGTGCCCTCATGCTCACCGGCTCCGCCGCCAATACTCGGGCAGCTGACTGGCCCCACTGGCGCGGTCCGCAGCGCAACGGCATCTCCGACGAAAAGGGCTTCCTCACCGAGTGGCCGTCTGGGGAGCCGCCAATCGCCTGGCGGGCGAAGGTCGGGCTCGGCTTCAGCTCCATCGTCGTCGGCGATGGGCGCGCGTTCACCGTCGGGCATGAGGGCAAGCAGGACACGGTTTTCTGCTTCGACGCGGTGAGCGGCAAGATCGTCTGGAAACACAGCTACCCGGCGGAGCTGGGCGACGTCTATTTCGAAGGCGGCACGACCGGCACGCCGACGCTGGCCGATGGAAGGCTCTACTGGCTCAGTAGGTGGGGTGATGCGTTCTGTTTCGAGGCCGCGACGGGAAAGATCGTGTGGTCGAAGAACCTGCAGAAAGAAACGGGGGCACCCGGGCCGGACTGGGGTTTCACCGGTGCCCCGCTCGTGCATGGAAATCTGGCCATCCTAAACATGGGGGACGCCGGTGTGGCCGTGGAAAAAGACACCGGCAAACTCGTGTGGAAATCGGCCGAGAAAAACTGCGGCTACTCCACGCCGCTGCCCATTGTGCGCGACGGAAAAACGCTCGTCGTCCTCGCCTCCTCGCAAAGTTACGTAGCCGTCGAGCCAGCCACTGGGAAGGAAGCGTGGCGCATCCGGCACCTCACCCAGTACAACGTGAACGCCGCCGATCCCGTGATCGACGGCGATCGCGTCTTTCTCTCCACCGGCTACGGCAAGGGTGGCGCGCTCTTCCGCCTCGGCTCCGGCGAGCCCGAGCAGCTCTGGAAGACCAAGGCTCTCCGCTCCCAGATGAATGCGGCTGTGCTGCACGAAGGGCACCTTTACGGGGCGGACGGCGACACCACGGAGAAGGCGGCGCTCAAGTGCCTCGACTTCGCAAGCGGGAAGGAAAAATGGGTACAGGCGAATTTCGGCAGTGGCGCCGCGATCATTGCCGACGGTCAACTCATCGCCCTGAGCGGTGCGGGCGAACTGATGATCGGCAAAGCGTCTCCCGAGACTTTCAAGCCGACAACCCGCGCACAGGTTCTTGGTGGCAAATGCTGGACCGCTCCAGTGCTGGCGAATGGCCTCATCTACTGCCGCAATTCCCGAGGAGAGATCGCTGCGGTTGACGCGCGCAAGAAATGACCCGCATCGGGTGCCGCGTTATTCGCGGGTGATGAATTCGTCAGTGTTCAGGATGATCCGGACGGTGGCGGTCCAGGCGGCGGGCTCGGTTTCGGTGTCCGAAGCTTGCGCGTAGTGCGTGCGGGCCTGGCCGAGGAGCTTCTGCAATGCGGCGAGTTCGCGCGGCTGCGGCGGGCGGGCGACGGCGAGGCGGAAGGCGCGGGTGAGGCGGGCTTCGTCGTCGGCGAGCGGTTCGGCGAGGAGGCGTTTGGCCATCGCTTGCGCGGCTTCGGCGAAGGTCTGCGCGTTGAGCGTGGTGAGAGCTTGGAGCGGCGTGTTCGAGACGCCGCGCTTGATCGCGGCGAGGTTCGCGTCGGGGCAGTCGAAGGTGGTGAGGTCGGGATGCGGTGCGGTGCGTTTGAAAAAGGTGTACATGCCGCGGCGGTAGCGATCCTCGCCGGTGGCGTCGGTCCATTTGAAGTTGTTCGCGTAGCTGAGTGCGGCGATTTCCGGTGGCATCGGCGGGAAAACGCTGGCGCCGCCGATCTTTGGCGAGAGCAGTCCGCTCGCGGCGAGGTGCAGGTCGCGGACGATCTCGCCTTCGACGCGGATGCGGTTCTGGCGGGCAAGCAGGTGATTGAGCGGATCGATCTCTTCGAGTTCCGGCCGCACTTCCGAACGCTGGCGGTAAGTGGCTGAGGTCATGATGAGGCGGATTATCTCTTTGCGGCTCCAGCCGCGGGCGATGAATTCGCTGGCCAGCCAGTCGAGCAATTCGGGATGCGTCGGCTTGTCCCCGCGCACTCCGAAATCACCGAGCGTGCGCACGAGCCCCTCGCCGAAGAGCTGCGCCCAGAACTGATTCACGATCACGCGTGGCGTCAGCGGATTCTGCGAACTCACGAGCCAGCGCGCGAGGTCGAGGCGATCGGGCATCTTTCCGTCGCGCGCCGCGATTGGCGGAAGCACCGCGAGCGTGCCGGGCGAGACCGGGTCGCCGGGCTGCAGGAACTCGCCGCGATGCAGCACCTTCGTGTCGCGGGGCTGTTTGCGCTGGGTGAAGGTGCGCACATCGAGCACGGGCGCGGGCGGCGCTCCGGCTTTGGCCACGGCCACTTCCGCCGCGGCGGCGCTGGCGGTGGGATCCACCTTCACCAGCCAATCCACGAGCGTCTCCTTGTTTTCGTTCGTCCACTTTTCCGAGCCGGTGCCGACGAGCCCGCGCACGGCGGGCGGCGCGATGCTCGTGGTCGATTCGCCGACGAGCGCGACGAGCCGGAAGCGACCGATGGTGTGCTGCCCTTTGCCAAAATGCTGCGCGAGCGAGACGGAAATCTGCGGTGTCGCTGCGGCGTTGAGCGGGCGGGTGAAGTAGAACGTCGCGTGATGCGGCTTGTCCGTCTGCGTCGCGATGCCCCAGCCCGTCTCCGGCTTCTCATCGAGCGCGCCGTCGATCGATGCGCCCTTCTGCGTGAAGTCCGCCACGGGTGAATGCAGGCCGACGAGTTCGCCTTTAGCGGCATCGGCGCCGGTGCGCACGGTGATCTTTGAAAGGACGAAGTTGCCGTCCGGCGAGCGACCGCAGCCACCTTTCGGCAGAGACGGATCGGGCAGCACTTCGAGTTTCACGCCGCTGATGAGCCCGGGCGGCAGATCGGCGACGATCGCGTAATTCTCTTTCAGCGACTGCGTGCCGTTCGCGAGCCACGACCCGTCGTCGAGTCGCTGGAATTCCGCACCGGCTGCGCTGGCGACGCTCTTCACCTCCAGCGCTTGCTCGCGCGTCTTTTTCCCCTCCGCCGCGCTGAGCCGCGCAGTCATGTCTTTCTCCCAATCGAGCAAGCTCGCCCCGAGTCCGTCGCGCAGCTTGTCGAGCTTTGCCTCCAGCGGTTTGAGCCGGGCCACGTGCGGCGCGTTCGCGCGTTCGTAGTCGGCCATCGCGGTCGCACTCGTGGGCACGGTGGCCTTCGTCTCGTCGGCGTTATTGAAGAAGGCGAAGAGCTGGTAGTACTCGCGATGGGTGATGGCGTCGTATTTGTGCGTGTGGCAGCGCGCGCAGCCCACGGTGTGGGCGAGCCAGACGCTGCCAGTCGTCTCCGTGCGATCGAAGGTCGCCTCGACGCGGAACTGCTCCTGATCCGTGCCGCCTTCCGTGTTCGTGAGCGTCTGGCGGTGAAAGGCGGTCGCGAGTTTCTGCTCCGGGGACGCGTTGGGCAGCAGGTCACCGGCGAGTTGCTCGATCGTGAATTGATCGAACGGCAGATCCCGGTTCACCGCGTCGATCACCCAGTCGCGATACTTCCACGCTTCGGGCCGCGGGTTGTCTTTCTCGTAGCCGTCGGAATCCGCGTAGCGCGCGCGGTCCAGCCAGTGCCGGCCCCAGCGTTCACCAAAATGACGCGAGGCGAGCAGGCGGTCGGTGAGTCTTCCGTAGGCGTCGGGAGCGGAGTCGGCGGCGAAGGCATCTGCTTCATCGGGCGTCGGCGGCAGCCCGAGCAGATCGTAGCTGAGGCGGCGAATCAGCGTGTAACGATCGGCCTCCGGCGCGGGCTTGATCTTCTTCGCTTCGAGCGTCGCGAGGACGAAACGATCGATCTCATTTCGTGGCCACGCTGCGTCGTGGACGACGGGCGGCGCGGACCGTTGCACCGGCTGATAGGCCCAGTGGACGGCCCACTCCGCCCCCCGCGCGACCCATTGCTTCAGCGCCTCGATCTCCGCGGGTTTGAGCGGCTTCTTGTCCTTTGGCGGCATCTTGTCGTCCGCGTCGTCGGTAATGATACGGGCGATCAATTCACTCTCCTCCAGGTTACCCGGCACCACCGCGCGCGCACCGCTCTTCAGCTCCTTCAGCGCTGCCTCCCGGCAGGTCAGCCGCAGCCCACCCTTGGCCTTGTCTGGTCCATGGCATTCCAGGCAATGCTCGGCAAAGATGCGCTGCACGTCGGGCGGCTCGGCGGCGAGGAGCGGCGCGGCGAGCAGGACGGCGGCGGCCAGGTGCGTGGAAAGTCGAGGCATGAGCGAGGGCGTGTAGTGACCGTAAACGGATCTCCGTTGACGCGGTGCAAATATAGGAACCTCAGCAACGCGCCGGCGCTAGGGTTTTTGCGCGGGCGAAAGCGAGAGCGTCTGCGGAAGTTCGCTTTCGGCTTCGCTTGCCAATTTGTAGGACGACCGCTTCGGTTGCCCAGGCAGGCGAAGCGCCCGCCCTAGAATCGAACCGCGCGACCGCGACTACTTCGTTTTCTCCACCAACTGCACGTCGGCGATGTCGCACTCCCCCATCTGCTGCATGAGCTCGAACTTGAACTCGAGGATCGCGAGGGTGGTGGTCTCCAGCTTCTTGATGTCCTTGTGCTTGAAGCGGACGGTGAAAGTCTTCTCCATGTTCTTCCAGGCGGCGTTGCTGGTGAAGGGTTCGGTCTCGTGGATTTCATCCTTGGTCTCGTCCTTGTCCACCTTCACACCGCGCCCGGTTTTGACGAACTTCGTGCCCGTGTTTTCGTTCGCGCCGAGATAGGCCAGCGTGCAGATGCCGTCCTTGATGCCTTTGCCGCGCGTCTTGAAGCTGAGTTGATAGGTCGCACCGACTTTCAGCGGCTTGAGAAGCTGCCGCACGACGAAGGAATTGGCCGCGCCATCCGCCGCCGCCCACGTCGCCGGGATCGGCACCCACTCGTCGAGCCAGTAGCGAAAGAAATCGTCGTCGTCCTGACTTTCGACCGCGAGTTCTTCCATGCGGAAGACCTTGTTCGGCGTGGGGAAGTAGCCTGCGCGCAGGATCTTTCCGCCGCCGGGGCTGGCCTCTTCATCCACGGAAATGTAGCCGTAGAGGTTCGGGCGATTGTAGCCGGCGTCGATGGTCCACGTGCCGGGAATGCGGATGTTGCCCGCCCACAGATTCGTGCCCTTGATTTCCACCGGC
>JANPIS010000478.1:0-8533 GCA_031425095.1 Chthoniobacteraceae bacterium | reverse complement strand
CCGAAGATCGACATCCAGATCTGGAACGTGATCGGCCGCGAATTCACCCTCGCGACGAACCAGGTGGACTTCGCCGTGCCCGCGCGCTTCGGGCTCACTTACAAGGATAAGGACAACACGAGCAAAACCCCGCTCTGCATCCACCGCGCGCCGCTCGGCACGCACGAGCGTTTCATCGGCTTCCTCATCGAGCACTACGCCGGCAATTTCCCGCTCTGGCTCGCGCCCGAGCAAGTCCGCGTGCTGCCCATCGGCGGCGAAGACGAGGACAACGCCGACACGCGTGCCGTCATCGACTACGCGAAGAGCATCCACGCCGACCTCCGCGCCGCCGGAGTGCGCGCCGCGATCGACATTACGAACGATCCGATCAAAGCCAAGATCGCCAACGCCGAGCAGATGAAGACGCACACCATGCTGGTGATCGGCAAACGCGACCTCGACGCCGGCAACGTCGCCGTCCGCATCCACGGCAAAGGCCCCCAAGGCTTCAAGCCCCGCGCGGAAGTCATCGCCGACCTGCTCGCCGCGATCAAGGAACGGCGGAGCTAGGCGGCGAACGATTCAGCTCCTCGCAAACCGGGCCGCTGTGAGCGACATCGTCAGAGCGCCGAAGGTGCTCCATCCTCCAGCCCAGGGTCGGCGCGACGGAGGAGCGCCTGCCCTGGGATTCCGAACGATGCGAGAGCCCAACCCTGAATGGGTTGGATCAAGAGCGATTCCCGCGCACAGACGATTCAACCCTTTCAGGGTTGGCGCGCTTTCTTTTCGAAACCCAAGGTAGCCCGGCTGACGCCGGACAACCTTGGGCTGGAAGATGGAACGCCTTCGGCGTTCGCGAAACACTTCGTGTCGTCCACCTCGTCCACCTCATTCCCCGGCTGAGCCCGGGAACGCACGACACGAGGGCCCGCAGACCTCGAGGGATAGAGTTCCCAGGTGCAATCTGGGAACGAAGAGTCGGAGAAGCGACATTGCGTCCGTGTCCCAAAAAGATGATGCCGCTACGCACTTGGGCGCCCTTCAACGCTACCTCAGGGACAGCCGGTGCGCCTGAGTCTTTCCCGAAACTGAGACGCCACTCGCCACTCACGCTCGCAGCCCTTTCGTACAGGACACCGATGAAAATCGCACTACCCTCGCGCCCATGCGACTCGAATCCTTTGCCTTCCGCTCACGCATCGGCGTCACCCTGGCGCTGTTTTTCACCTCGCTCCTCACTTCACCTTCGGCGGAGCCGGTCCGCAGCAATCAGCCAGCGTTCGGCACCTATCGCTGGGCGAATGGGGCGGCGGGGGTGGATGAATATGCGAAGTGGCTCGGGCGGGATCCGATCTGGGCGCTGGATTTTGTCGGCGGGGAATCGTGGGATAATGTCGGCTGGCCGACTTGGTGGCTCGATGGCTGGTCGAAGTGGGTGAAGGCGAAGCCGGGCCGACGGCTCGTGCTCTCCATCCCGCTCGTCGCCGGGCCGGTGGATGGGAGCGGGCCGACGCAAGGCACGAAAGACGTGCGCGTCCCGGCGTCACTCGAGAAGGGCGCGGCGGGCGCTTACAATCAGCACTTCACCGACCTCGCGCAGAATCTCGTGAAGTATGGCCTCGGCGACACGTTCCTGCGGCTCGGCTGGGAATTTAACGGCGACTGGTATGCGTGGAGCGCGAAGGGAAAGACGGAAGCCTTCGCGGAATACTGGCGGCAGATCGTGAAGACGATGCGCGCGGTGCCGGGGACGGAGCGGCTACAATTCTGCTGGAATCCGACGCTCGGCGATCAGCAATTTCCCGCCGAGCAGGCGTGGCCGGGCGATGCGTTCGTCGATTACGTCGGCGTGGATGTGTACGACGAGACTTGGAATGCGGACACGTATCCGTGGCCGCCGGACGCCACTATGGAGGAGATCGCGCGCCGGCAGCGGAAGGTGTGGGACGAGTGGATCGTGGGCAGCCGCTGGGGACTGGCGTTCTGGACGAAATTTGCGCGCGAGCACGGCAAGCCGCTGGCGATCCCCGAGTGGGGACTCGTCTGGGCGACGCACCATCACGGCGGCCTGGATAACCCGCACTTCATCGAGCAGATGCACACCTTCCTCCACGACCCGAGGAACGCCGTCGCCTTCCACTGCTACTTCGACATCAACGAGACGGACCACGGGCACCAGCTCTCACCGGCCGCCAACGGTAAAGGGAAGAAGACCGGGACGCTTTTCCCGGTCTCCTCGAAAAAGTTTCGCGAGCTCTTTGGCTCAGCCCACTGACGCGCCGCTCAGAAGCTGAAGTCGAAGCTCAGCGGCGTCTCGGTCAGCGATTTTTTCAGCGCGGTCCGCTCGGCTATCGTGAGCTCGGCGAGCTCATCGATCTTCGGGTTGGTGAAGTTTTTCCCGCCCTTCGCGTACTCCACAGCGAACCAAACGCGGCCGCGGGTCTTTTCGCGCAGGCGCGTCACGAGCCCGGAAAGCGGGATGCGGTCCCAGCCATTCTCGAGCGCCATCTCGTGGCTGATCGGGATGAAGGCGCGGAGGTCCGGATGATTCATGAGCTCCAGCCCGAGGTCCTGCGCGGTGGCGTTGTGGCTGCCGTGATGGCCGACCTTGTAGAAGACGGTGCGCGCCAGGAGATCGCTTGCCTTCACGCGCGGCGCGCCAGCCGTGCGGCTCGGCCAACTGACGGCGGGATCGTGCCACGATTCCCAATTGCCGAGCTGTGCATCGCCGGGGAAGAGCAGCACCCGTCCGTCGGGCAGCTCGAACGCAAGTACGAGGCTCGTGTTGTTGATTCCCTTGTCGAGTCGCAGCGCGAGCACACCTCCGGCGTGGAGCCAGTCGGAGTCGATGCGGCGCCACGGTTCGTCGGCGTAGTGTCGGGTGAAAAAATCCGCGAGCTCGGGCGGCAGTGCGGCAGCGGGATTCCGGCTGGTGAGATCGAGCTCGGAGCGATGCGCGCGGTCGAAGGGTTTGCCGAGTTCGGCCGGATCGCGGAAGCGCGCGATGTCCGCTTCGAGCGCACCGAGCGCGGCGAGCAGGCTGTCTTCCAGCGTCAGGCCGAAGAAGAGTTCGTAGAGCGCGCCCTGCCGCGTCGAGCTCTCGCGCCGGAGCTTCGCCGCATCACGCGGTGGCCCGAGCACGTGCACCCGCACGCCGGTCGCTCCGGGGAGCGTGAGCAGGTCGCCGGGATTGTGAAACGAACGCTCCGGTCCGCTCAGCCCTTCGCGCACAAAGGACATCGCGCCCTGCACCCCGCCCGTGGATTCCGTCGCGCCGAAAAATCCGAGCAGCGCGTCGAGCTGCCGGAGCGCGATTTTTCCCGCGTCCGAGAATCCCGGCGCGCGACTCAGCGACTGCAGCCGCGCGCGAATCTCCTTTGCCGCCTTGAGCTTCTTCTCCTGCTCCTCGCGCAGCTTTTTCGCGAGTGGGTCCTTCAAGTTCTCCGTCCACGCGAGCCACACGGCACGCACCGTGAGTTTCTGCTCGAAGATGTCGCGCGCCTGATTGAACCCGGAGAGGTGATCCCAATGCTCGTGCGTCGCGACGAGCACATCGATCGCGCCGCGCTTCGTCGCCGTGCCGCCGGTCTCGCGTGCGATGTCCTCCGCGATCTCGCGCATCGTCGCGGTGTGTTTGGCACCGCTCGGCCAGAGTCCGCAGTCGATCAGCACGTGAGTTGGCTTGGCGCGTCCGGTGCGAAACGACAGCAGGAAGCAATCGCCGAAGCCCTGCCGGTAGCAGCGGATGCGGACGGACGTTTTGCTGGTGCGAGTGGCGGGCATGGTCGGAGATGCGAGGGCGGTCAGTGTTCGTGCCCGCGATGCAGCATGGCAAAGGGTTCGCCGCCATCTGACTCCGGGCCGTAGTAGGTGCCGACGAGCGAAGTATCGGCAGCGCCTGCGAGAAACTCCCGCTGCCGCGCGAGTCGCCGCTCAGCGGAGTCGCCGCGGATCGGCTTGGAGATCGCGTAGCGCACGCGTTGCGTATCGAGGTCGATGAGCAGCGTGCAGCCACCGCGGAATTTCATCGGCGCGCCATCCTCCGTCTTCAAATCGCGCGTCTGGATGAGCGAGAGCAGCACTTGATTCACCACATCGCCATCGGGCCCGACGCGTTCGACCGCCGCGAGCGATGAGACCTGAAAGCGCGGCACCTTGTCGCGGTCGAGGCGCAGGCCGCTGAGCTTCGTGCCCGGCGTGAAGACGAGTCCCGTGAGTTGCTCGAGGCTGGGCACATTCTCCCAGTGGAGCCGGATCATCTCGTGAAGCTGCATGCGCTTCTCCCGCAGGACGCCGAAAAGTTCCTCGCGGCTCCCGCAGTAGCGGATCTCCGGCATCAGCGCGCGCAGCCAGTTGCCGATCGCATGGACGGCGAACTGGGCATCGTCCGGCAACTCCGTAGCCGTCGGCCAGCACAGACTCTCCTCGGAGATCGTGCGCACGTCGCGCGGGTAGAGCCCGCGGCGCCGGAAGGCTTCGATGAAGGCGATGCGATAGCTCAGGTCGTCGTCGCGCACGAGGTCGGCATCCGCCGTGATCAACGCGCGCAGATAATCGCCAAAGGTGATCTCGACCGGCGGACAGTAATCGAGCGCACGAATGCACATGGCGAGCATGTGACCGGCGACTTTCGCCGCCGCATCGGCGAGGCGATTCACGAGATCTGGATGAATCTCGCCCGCCGGCAAAACGCCCGTGCCACCAGTCGCGATGCGCACGAGATCGGAGGTGCGCCGCTCATAGATCGCGAGGAAGGCATCGAAGACCGCGGCCACGAGGAGTGCGCCGCGCTCGTGCGGTTCGGTGAGCCGCTCGTAGGCCTGCGGATCGGGAACGATCGACGTCCACTTGCCGGTCTTTGCATCGACGCTGCCGATCGCATTGCGCAGCGCGCCGTAGCCGCCCATCGCGCGACCGAGTTGCACGGCGAGCTCGCCGAGCAGACTGGGCGCGCGCAGATCTCCGCGCGTGCGGGCGATCTGATGGCGCAACACTTCAGGAAAAGAGAAATGCTGAAAGAGCGCGACGATGTCGGCGAAAGCTTCGTGAAAGGCGCGGACGTCGGGATGGTGCGGCTCAATGTAGCGCCGGTGCATGCTGTCGAGCAGCGCGTGCGTCGTCTCGTGCGCGATGATGTCGTGCGACAGACACGTGAAGACCATGCCGCCCGGAAAGTGACCGCCGGCATCGTGCGCCGGAGCCGGGAAGTAGCCAAAGAGCAATGCGACTTTTTCCGGCGAGTAGTAGGCATTCGCTTCTCGGAGCGCGTGCGGATAGATGCGCAGCCGCCGCACGAAGCGCTCCTGCTCTTCGCCTCCAGCGTCCCCGCGCGTCTTCTCTCGCTCCGCCCAAAGCACCGGGCGGCCGAGCGCGCGCTCGAAATGTCCGATGGTCGTCATCGCGACGGCGTAGACCATCTGCTGGTGAAACCGCGGATCGCCCTCCGAAGGCGCGAGCCCATCCTGAGCGAGGAGATGCGGATCGTTCAGATCGACGGGCGCGTAGAGACAGCCACTCGGCGGATCGAGGTCGACGACCTCCAGATATTCGCCGACCGGGCCTTTCCCCTGCGGATCCGCATCGTCCGCGACTGGCGCGAGCGGCTCCCAACGGACGCGGAAAACGACGTGATTGACGACCGCCGTCTCGAGACGCGTGGAGAGACTCGGATCGAAGGCGTAGCCACGCAGTCGTCGAAATGGAGGCGCACCGTCGGGGGACTGCCGCTGCAGGAACATGCCCCTCGCTACCAAAGGCCGCCCGGGCAGCAATCAAAAACACGGCCTATGCCGCAAGCCGCGATGAGTGCAGTGACAAGTCTTCGTGATGCGTCATCTTCAGGCGATGCCTCCGCCCAAAGATCACTGGAATCCAATCGCCGCGATTTGGAAAATGTCGGCTTTGCGCTGATGGACGCCTCGACTCTGCTCAAAATCATGGGAGGGAATCGTGCGCTGATGCGCGAAATGGCGCGGCTGTGCCTCGAGGAAGATGGACCACGGCTGCGCACCGAACTCCGCGCCGCTGCGGGAATTGGCGATCTCTCTGGCGTGCGGGATGCCGCTCACGCACTAAAAGGACTGGTCGCAGAATTTCGCGCCGCGACTGCCCGCGAAGCCGCCGGCGCCATCGAAGACGCGGTGAGTTGTGCGGACCCATTCGCCCTTTCCGCAGCGGTGGAAGACTTCGAACGCGAGTACGAAAAACTGGCCGCGGTGCTTCGCTCGTTTCTGGAGGAACCTACCTCATGAACGCTCGGCGTTTTGTCGCGATCGTCCTCTGCCACCTTTCGCCTTCCCCATCGGATGCGCTCTTGTAGTTTCGCCACATGAGCACTCCGTGGCAGACCAAAGGCCGCATCCTCATCGGCGAGGACGTGCGCACGCTTTCCTACGGAATGCAGTGCGTCCTCGAAGATCACGGCTACACCGTGGATACCGCGGCCGATGGCGAAGAGGTGCTGCGCAAGGTGCAGGTCTTCGAGCCAGATCTCGTCGTGCTCGATATCATGATGCCTAAACTGCACGGCATCGCGGTGATCAAAAAATTGCGCAGCCAACCCGCGACCAGCAAACTCGGCGTGCTCATGTGTACTGCGCGAGATACGCGTACCGACACCGCCATCTGCCGTGACCTCGGCGTGGCCGACTTGCTCGTCAAACCGGTAGCTCCCGAAATCTTGATTGAAAAAGTGGACGATTTCTTCCTGCGACGGGAGCGTGCCGCCAATGCTCTGGGCCTGACGCCCACTCCAGCGACGAGTGCCCCGTTTCGCCAGACGTTATCCGATGCGCTCGGTCGCTACACGCTTTGGGGCACCCGCGGTTCGACGCCAGTCCCGGGCGCACGCTTTCTCCGCCACGGCGGGAACACGTCGTGCATGTCGATCGAGTGCGGCGGTGAGACTGTGATCTTTGATGCGGGCACGGGCATCCGGGAGTTCGGCCTCGAACTGATGAAGGAGGACTGCCGCAAGATTCGCCTCTTCATCACCCACACGCACTGGGATCACATCCAAGGCTTTCCGTTTTTCACCCCCGCCTATGTCCCGGGATTCGAAATGGTGATCTACGGCGCCGAGGGATTTGGAAAAGACTTGCGCAGTGTCTTCCGCGGGCAACTCGATCGCGACTATTTCCCAGTGCAGATGGAAGACATGAATTCGCAGATCGATTTTTCCAACCTCGACCAAAATCCTGTGGTCGCAGGCAGCGCGCGAATTCACTGGGAATTCGCCCAGCATCCAGGCGCGACGGTGGGCTACAAGATTGAAATCGCCGGTCGGAAAATTGCCTGGGTGCCGGACAATGAATTCCTGCAAGGTTACTCTGGGTCACCGGACGTAATCACACGCGACCACCCGCTGGTCGCACCCTATGGAAAGATGATTGATTTTCTCTCTGATGCGGACGTGGTGATCCACGAAGCGCAATACACGCCAGAGGAGTACCCCGGAAAGATGCGCTGGGGCCACAGCTCGACCGCAAATGCGGCCGTCCTGATGAAACTTGCAGGCGTGAAAAGATGGATCATCACGCATCACGACCCGATGCATGACGACGCGTTCCTTGAGATAAAGTTAAACGTTACCAGGCGCATCCTGGACCGGATCGGTCATCCCATTCAGGTAACTCACGCCTACGATGGAATGACCGAGTATTTCTGAGACGCCGGGGCAACGGCATGACTTATCGCGGGGAGAAGATCGCTCAATTTTCGGAATTCGTTTCTCCCAATTCCAGCCCACCAATCGCTGGGCAGCGTCTGTGAAGGGGCCGCTGGACCCCGCGCATGCGAAACGTCCCAGGATGGCAAAGGCACCCGTGCTCTGACATCTCTCCCGCCCTCCACGTCCCGAGCCCTCAGTAGACACTTAATCCAACTGCAGCGACAGGCCGAAAGTCCAACTGCATGCAGCGGGAAGCAGAGCAGTAAAAAAAAGTGCCCCGCCTCTCACGTGGAGAGACGGGGCGTAACTCTGGCGACGTCCTACTTTCGCACAACCTATAGAAGCACTATCATCGGGGCTGCAGCGTTTCACTTCCGTGTTCGGAATGGGAACGGGTGGGTCCACTGCGCTGAGATCACCAGAAGTCTGTCGAATTTGAAACATTAGGGATTGAGGGGGGCTTTTGCTGGGAGGTGAGTCCCTGAGCCTCAAATTCGCCAGACTTCTAGCGACCGGTTGACTTAAACAACCGAATCTATTCGAATTTGCATCAAAGAACCACGCTGATTCTCTGACATCTACATACAGGAAATTCATACCTCAAAGGCTGAGTTTTATTCAAAAGTCATTTTGCTTTCAGTAGAAAGAAAATGAACAAGCCGAACGGAACATTAGTACTTCTCAGCTAAACACATTACTGCGCTTGCACCGGAAGCCTATCAACGTGGTGGTCTACCACGATCCTTCGGGGAGAATTCATCTTGGGAGAGGCTTGGCGCTTAGATGCTTTCAGCGCTTATCCTTTCCGAACATAGCTACCCAGCAATGCCGTTGACACGACAACTGGAACACCAGTGGTTCGTCAGACCCGGTCCTCTCGTA
>JANPIS010000477.1:0-6791 GCA_031425095.1 Chthoniobacteraceae bacterium | reverse complement strand
CTCCCCTGGCCGATCCAGCGCTGAAAGCATTCCTTCGAAATACATCCGGTGAAATGGCTCGAGCGAAAAAAAATCCCGCGAGCCGCCGGTGAATTGCAGCGTGCCATCCTCCGCGCGCACCGCTTCCACGCGATGCCGCGTTTCACTCCACGAGTGCAGGACGACTACGTTCACGTCGTTCCATTCACTCGGGCTCACCTCGGCGATCGGCTTCGCGTCCGCTGGCGTCACTTGGATCATCGTAGTGGAAGGTTTGCCTTTGAGCGGATGGCCCGGCAGCGGCTCCGTCGGCTGGCCCATAGCCTGGATGTAGCCTTCGTTCGGCGTCCGCGCCCGCGTCGCGCGCCGCCCGTTCACCCACAGCGCCGCGAAAGTTTTGCCGGGCTCCACCTCTGCCGTCCACACCCCATCCGCGCCCGCTTTCCAGCCGGTGATCTTTTTTCCGCCGTCGAAGACCGGCTTCGCCCCTGGCGCCGCTTCGTAGGTCACGCCGCCATCCTGCGGCTCGAAGACCACAGCTTCAGTGAGAGCATACCGGCCCTCGGCGATGATCACGCGGGCGGGGCTCCGGTCGCCGCCGGCTCGCGCTTTTCGCACTGCGTCGCGCGCTGCGGCGAGTGACGGCATGGGGCCGCCGGGCGAGACATTGATTTCGAGTGCGCCGGCCAGGGAAGGCAGGACGGCGAGAGCGAGCAGAGCGAGGCGGAACTTCATGGCGGGCGCATCTTGAGCGCTGGCTGGAGAGGCCGTCGAGTCACACAGGAGTGGGATTTGCCTTCGGCATGGTCTGGGCTACCATCTCGCTCGTCCTCCCCGGCTTTCGCATGAAATCTCTGCATTCCTTTTTCGCCGCGCTCGTCCTCCTCGCGAATGCCGGAGCCGCGGAGTTTCCAAAGCCGACGGGCGCCGCGGCGGTGCAGGCTTTGCCGGGCGCCACGATCGGGCAGTTGCTCTTTGAGAGCGGGCGCTACTACTACAGCGGCAGTGGCACCGTCATCCGCCCGAGTTCCGTGCTCACGGCGGCTCACAATCTCTGGGACGCCGACAATGGCTTCTCCACGGAGATCGTTTTTCGCCGCGGGCAATACGGCGCCAGCGCCCTTTCGCAGCACTACCCCAGCCGCGTCTATGTGCTCTCCGGCTATCGCGAAAATGCGCGCCGCTACAGCAGTGAGAGCCTGCGCTCCTTCTCCTATGATCTCGGCGCGATCGTCTTCCCGCGGGAGGTCGCGCGGGGTGCCTCCGCAGGCTGGTGGGCGAATCCGGCGCTGTTGCGAGCAGGCGTCGAAACGACGGCCTTCGGATACGGTGGCGAGTACCACACGGGCGACGATCTGCTCTCGGTGACCACGCGCGCGGGCTTCTTTCCGGTGATCGGTGGTTTCTACGAAAGTGACGCGCTCTACTTCGAGGCGGGCATGAGTGGCGGGCCGGTCTTTGGCAAGGCGGCGGACGGCAAGAGCTATGTCGCGGGGATCGTGGTCGCGAGTTCCGCGGAGCCGGTCACCGGCGGCATCCGCATCCTGAACACCGCGGCGGCGAGTTTCATTCGGCGCTACATGAAGTAGCTGCGCGAGCACGGCTGCGCTCGCGTGTGAAGACCAGGCACATCCTGCTGCTCGTCGTGATCGTCGCTGGCGTCGCTGGCTACTTTTACTCCCGCCGCTCCGTCGCTCTCGCGGAAAGTCCGGACGGCCCGGAAGTCGCGAGCGAATCTCGTGATGCCACGACCGGCCTCTCCGCATCGCGTGATCCCGCCGCTCTCGAACCGCCCGAACCATCCTTGCCTGCTTCACCCTCTTCTCTTCGCGACTGGATCGACCGCGTCTGGGCCGCGCTGCAACTCGGCTCGAACGCCGACGCCGTCGAGGAGCTGAAGCGCGCGCTGCTTGCGAGTGAGCCGGGGCTCGCGATCCGTGCGATCCTCGGTTTTCTGGGCGAGGGACGGGACGCCGCCACGGGTGCGGAGTTCACGGTCGGTGAAGGTGGTGCGCTCGGGGAGGCGCCGACCCTGCGTGTGATGCTGCTCGATGTGCTCGGACAACTCTCGCGCAAGACCCGCAGCGACGCAGCGGCGAAGCTCTCGCGGACGTTGCTGGAGTCAAAAAACTCCGCCGATGAATGGGCGGTCGCGCTCCGCAACGTCGCGTGGCACGAGCCCGCCGCGAAACCTTACCTCGCCAGTAAAATGCGCGAGATGCTCGCCTATGAACCGTGGCGCACGCGGCCGAGTGCCGGGATGCTGGAGGCCTTCGATGTCGCGGTCTTCACGCGGGACGCGAGCCTCGTGCCGGATCTTGCGGAGGTGCAACGCAGCGGCTCGCGCGAGCTGCAGTATGCGGCCGCGATCGCCCTCGACCGCCTCGCGGAGCAAGGTCCGCTCGAGGTGATGACTTACCTCAACACGCACCCGACCGAACTCGCCGATCGTCCGCTGCTCCGGGCGGACTACTACGCGAAGGCCGATCTCTCGCAGATCGCGCAGCGTGCCGCGGTGGAGATCTATCTCGGGCGACCCGATGTCACCGGGGAGGAGAAGGGCAAGCTGCTCAAAGGCCTCGCGACTCCGGCGACCTTTGTCGCGGAGACGCTGCTTACTGAGGCGCCCGCGCCCGACGACGGCGCGGCGCGGATCGAGGCGCTCGGTCGTGCGGCAAAGGACTGGCTGGCCGCGGACCGTTTCCCCGATCTCCGCGCGCCGTTGACGCAGTTGCAGGAGCGGCTGGGGCCTTGAGCGAATCTCGCCGCGAATTCCCGTGGCACGACGCGCCCCGCTCGCCACAGTGACCCACCGCACCCGGCGCACCATGCAAAGCTTTCTCAACGAGTACGGTCTCATCGCGATTTTCCTCTGCGCGATCCTGGAGAATGACGTCGTGTTCATCATGACTGGCGTTGTGATCCATTTAGGCATCGTGCATCCGGAGTCCGCCTTCCTCGCATGCCTGGCCGGGGCGCTGGTCCACGACTCGCTCTGGTTTTGGCTCGGGCACGCGCGAGCCGATTCCATCCGCGGCTCGCGGATCTATCGCCGACTGGGTCCCGCCGTGGAGCGGCTCGCCGCGAAGTTTGGCCCGTGGGAACTGCTGCTGAGCCGTTTCATCTACGGCACGCGCAATCCGAGCCTTGTCTTCTGGGGCACCCAGAAGCTCTCGGTCGCGCGATTCGCCGCGATCGAACTCACCGCCTTCATGATTTGGGGCGGCGCGCTCACCGGTCTCGGTTATTTCCTCAGCGATCGCGCGACTGCGCTGATCGGCGAGATCGGCAGCATCGAGCGATTCCTGCTCGGTGCGCTCGGCGTGGCGCTGCTCATTTATCTCGGTGGCCGCATGCTCTCGCGGCATGAGGTGAAAAAGCATCTCCTTCCTCCACCCGAAAGCCGCGACTGATCGCTGTGGCGCGCCGCCTACTCGCCCAGCCGCAGCACCTGGGCTGGCACATCCCGTGAGAGCCAGTCGATGTGCGTGGTGGTGATCAGCTTCTGCGCATGAGTGGGCAGAGCGGCGAGCAGCGCGCCGCGCCGGTCGAGATCGAGTTCGCCGAAGATGTCGTCGATCAGCAGCAGCGGCGGATCGCCGTGTTTCCGTTCGAGCAAACGCGCCGCGCCGAGCCGCAAGGCGAAGACCAGCGTTCTTTGCTGACCTTCCGACGCGAAGTCCGCCGCGGGGGTTTCATTCAGGAAGAAAGCAAGCTCGTCGCGATGCGGTCCCACTGTCGTCTGCCGCAGCCGCGCATCTTCACCCTGTGCCGCCGCGAGCGCTGCAGGGAAGTCGTCGCCAGCGCCGGGCACATACTCCAGCCGCAATGCCTCGCGTCTGCCGCTCACCACGGCATGTGCAGCTTCCGTCTCGGGCTGCAACTCCGCGACGAGTCGCCGCCTTGCCGCCATGACCCGATCACCACTCGCGAGTAGCGGCGCGTCGAACGCTGCAATCTCGCGCCACCGCGGGGCCGGTGACTTGAGCAGGTGATTGCGCGAACGGAGCGCGCGCTCGTAATCTCGCAGCGCCGCGCGGTAGCCGGCATCGATCTGCGCTGCGACAAAGTCGAGGAAACGCCGCCGGACTTCACCCGAGCCACGTGCGATCTCGATGTCCGAATTGGAAAACCACATCACGCGCCCGAGCTGCAGATACTCCGTCGCCGTCTTCTGCTCCACGGCGTCGAGCGCGAGTTTCTTCCGTGCGCTGCTGAAGTAGAACTGCAGGTGCCGCGGCCCGAAATAGCCATCGACGACAAATCCGCGCTGCCCGTGCTGGATGACTGGGGCCAACCGCGTGACCCGCGGCGAGGCCAGTCGCAGAAGGATGCACGCGGCTTCCAGGAGCGACGTTTTCCCGTGTGCATTCGGCCCCACGATCAGATTCAGCCCCGGCGCGAACTCCACCTCCCGCGCGGCAAAACAGCGGAAGTGCCGGACGAGGAGCTTGGTGAGTGAGGGAGTCGTGACACAGGCCTCTGGCCTGTGCGGCGTTGGGTGCCAGAACCGCCCTACACCGAAGAAGAAAGTACCGCGCTGCAACCCGGCCTTCGCGGGATTCTCCGCGATGTACCGCTCAATGTGATCCAGATCGGAATAGTCCCGCACGATGTGATCGTAGCTCTCGTCCATCCAGACCGATCCGCTTCGTCCGAGGAGTTCATTGATATGATGCGCCGTGAAACTCTTCCATGAGTGGAGAACATTGCTGAGGTCGTAGCCGTCCTTTGGCCGCACTAGGACATGCACGTGATTTGGCATCACGACAAACGGCCCGAGCACGTAGCGCTCGCCATCGAAGTGCTGGAGCGCACCTGCGACGACTTCCGCGCACCGCGGGTCCCGGAGCCAGCACTCACCTTTCCCCGCATCCAGCCAGTCTTCGATTCGCCGGGAGAAGAGCTGGCGGTACTCGTCGCGCTGAGTCAGCGGGAGTTTATGCAATTCTTTCGCGCCCCCAAGCCCGACGCTTCGGAACCAGCGCTCACGTTCTTTGCGCCAGACGGCTACTTCGCTTTGCGGGAGCGAGTCTGCCAGCCGGAATGTAACGAAGTAAGTCGCTTCATCCTGCCGCCAGTGCGGGAGATTGCGCTCACGCTCGGTGCGCTCGGCAGTGGGATCGAAAGGCGTGAATTCCATTCGTTGAGCCGCAATGTGCGGCAATTCCCCGTAGTTCGGAAGTGCTGCTTCGCAGTTGCGCATTGCGCACAGGCGGGACGCCTGTGTCACGACTCTGCGCTCGCGTGGCTCTCGCCGGGTGGGGCAATCTCCACGCCCCTATGAATCTCCTGCCCGGGTTCCGCGATTTTTATCCCGCCGATTGCGCGCGGCGCAATTACCTGCTCGCCCAGTGGCGCGAAGTTGCGCGGCGGTATGGCTTTGTGGAATTCGACGGGCCAATGCTCGAGGGGATGGCACTCTACGAAAAGAAGAGCGGCGGCGAACTCGTCGGGCAGCTCTTCGACTTCACCGACAAAGGTCAGCGGCACGTGACGCTGCGGCCGGAGATGACGCCGACCCTAGCGCGCATGGTCGCGGCCCGCGAGCGCGATTTCAAGAAGCCGCTGAAGTGGTTCTGCGTGCCGCAATTCTTCCGCTACGAGAAGCAGCAGCGCGGACGTTTGCGCGAGTTCTATCAGCTCAACTGCGACATCATCGGCGACGCCTCACCGGCGGCGGATGCGGAGCTGCTCGCGGTGCTCATCGACATGCTGCGGGTCTTCGGATTGGGCCAAGTAGACTTCGTTGTCCGCATCAGCGATCGAAGGGCGTGGACGCAGTTTGCCACGTCCCGCGGCGTGGCTGCGGAGCGGGTGCTCGATTTCCTCGCGGTGATTGACAAGCTCGAGCGCACCGCGGCGGAGGAGACGGAGCGCAAGCTCGCGGAGTTCGGGATCACACTGAGTGCGGTCCGCGAATTTCTCGCGAATCCGGCGGCCGAAGCGACGGAGTTGCGGGCGATCACGGACGACTTGCAGGCACGTGGACTCGGCAGCTACGTCGAGCTCGATCTCACGATCGTGCGCGGCCTCGCCTACTACACAGGCGTCGTTTTCGAAGTCTTTGATCGGCACAAGAAGGAGCGCGCCCTCGCTGGCGGCGGCCGCTACGACAACCTCCTGAGCGTGATGAGCAACGGGAAGGTGGACCTGCCGGCGCTCGGCTTTGGCATGGGTGACGTGGTGCTCGGCAACGTGATCGACGACACGCCCGCGGCGAAAGCGAAGCTCGAGGCGTGGGTCTCGCGCGAGCACGCGTGCGATGTGTATGTGGTGATTGCCGATGAAGAACGCCGCTCCGAGGCGCTCGGTTTGGTGCAGCAGCTCCGCGATGCTGGACGCCGCACGGATTTTCCCCTCGCGGCGGCGAAGGTCGGGAAGCAATTCCAGACCGCCGAGCAGCTCGGCGCGAAGACGGCAATCCTCGTCGGTGGCGAGTGGCCGATGGTGAAAGTGAAAACGCTGGCGACCCGCGAGGAGCGCGTGATGGCAGCAGGGGAAGTGGTGAGTGGCAGTTGGTGAGTCGCGCCACTCAACTCTCAACCCTCGACTCTCAACTTCCCCGCTACTTCGGCTCTTCGCGGTAAGGCTTCTGCGCCTTGTAGAGCGCGACCCGATCGCGCATCTCGGCGCGCACCGGCTCGGGCTCCCCTTCCGAAAGCTTTACTGCTTCCTCCTGCCACTTCACCGCCTCGTCAAAGTCACCCTTTTCGGCGTAGGCCGCGGCGAGCGTGTCCACGTAGCCAGCGCTTTGATACTTCGTCAGCTTGCACGCTTTCGTGGCGAGCTCGATCGCGCGCGCTCCGTTG
>JANPIS010000476.1:0-8364 GCA_031425095.1 Chthoniobacteraceae bacterium | reverse complement strand
TATTCGTTTTTCCGGTGGATCTTCGGGTAGTTCATCCTCCCTACTTGCCTGAGGCCGTGATCATCCAAAGGTTTGCGGCTGAATTTAACGTCGAGGCTCGGTTTCGCGACTATCTGATCCTCCGACGTAAGCCTGCTCCGCCTCGCCCATGAGTGCCGCAGCACCTCCTCTTCCGGATTCAGACCTCAGCCACGTGCTCGCCCACACGCGTGCACTGTGGGGCGAATTGCGCGGCGGACGCATCTTCATCACCGGTGGCACGGGATTTTTCGGCTGCTGGCTGCTGGAGACTTTCTGCCACGCCAACTCTCAGCTCGATCTCGGTGCACAGGCCGTCGTGCTGTCCCGCGATCCCGGTGCCTTTCGGCGCAAGATGCCGCACCTGTTTCGGGGCCAGGACGTGCAAGTCATCGGAGGGGATGTGCGGAGTTTTCCATTTCCCGACGGTACCTTCACGCACGTCATCCATGCTGGGACGACTTCCAGCGCTCCGGTCCAACCGCTGGAAATGTTCGAGACCATCGTGGGTGGGACCCGTCGCGTGCTTGAATTTGCCGTTGCTTGCGGTGTGCGCCAGATGCTCTTCACCAGTTCTGGCGCGATCTACGGAAAGCAACCGCCCCAAGTCGCGGCGGTAGGCGAAGAATGTCCTGGCGGACCAGACCCCGCGGATGAGAATTCGGCCTACGCGGAGGGCAAACGCGCCGCGGAACTGCTTTGCGCCGCTTTCCATCAAGCCCACGGTCTCCAGGTGAAGATCGCGCGCTGCTTCGCCTTCGTCGGACCGCATCTGCCTCTCGATGCACACTTCGCGATCGGAAACTTCATTCGTGATGCACTGCGCGGTGATCCAATCCGCGTGAACGGCGATGGCACGCCGTTGCGCTCTTATCTCTACGCGGCTGATCTTGCGATTTGGCTTTGGACGATCCTTTTCAATGCCGCACCGGCGCGTCCGTTCAATGTGGGCTCTTCCGAATCCATCAGCATTGGCGACGTGGCGAGGGTTGTCGGTGACGTTTGCGCCAGCGGTGGGGGCGTGAAGATTGCCCGCGAACCCCTCGCTGGCGCTCTTCCCTCGCGCTACGTCCCATGCACCGACCGCGCAAGATCGGAGCTGACCTTGGAAACTTGGATTGGTCTCCGGGAGGCAGTCGCAAACACGGCCCATTGGCATCGATTGAATGGCTGATCGACGATCATTGCGATGCGCAACGCCTCTCGGAATTTTCCAGTCGATTGGAATACCAGCGCAATTTACGCCTATCCTTGAATGAAGCTCTCTGACTACGTCGTTACCACCCTCGCGCAACGCGGTGTGAAGCATGTCTTCCTGTTAACGGGAGGGATGGCAATGCATCTGAACGACTCCCTCGGTCGCTGCGCGGAGATCAAATACGTGTGCAATCTCCACGAGCAGGCCTGCGCGATTGCCGGCGAGGCCTACGCAAAATACGACACTCGTCTCGGAGTGACCATGGTCACAGCGGGGCCGGGCGGGACCAATGCAATCACGGGTGTGGCTGGGGCATGGCTTGATTCCACCCCGATGCTTTTCATTTCCGGACAGGTCAAGCGCCCGGATCTCAAGGGTCAATCCGGGGTTCGCAATCGTGGCGTGCAGGAGATCGACATCACCACCATCGTGCAACCGATAACCAAGTGCGCCGTCACTGTGACTGAGCCCTCGTCGATTCGCTATCACCTGGAACGGGCTCTCCACCTTGCCACGACTGGTCGTCCCGGCCCGGTGTGGCTGGACATTCCTCTCGATGTGCAGGCGGCTGATGTCGATCCCGAGACGATGGAGGCGTTCATCGCGGAGGCGGGTTCCGAAGTTGGGTGCGATGCGGATTTGAAAGCGAAGGTTGCGAGCGTGATTGAGCTATTGAACGACGCAGAACGGCCGCTCGTGCTCGTTGGGAACGGCGTGCGTCTGGCCGGGGCTCAAAATGAACTTGAGCAGGTCCTGGAAGCGCTGGGTGTCCCTTTTGAACTGACATGGCCGGCGATGGATCTGGTGCCGGATAGCCATCCACTCCTCGTGGGCCGGCCGGGACCGATGGCTCCCCGCGGCGCCAATTTCGCCCTGCAAAACTCGGACTTCTTGTTGATGGTTGGCGCGCGCATGGACTTGGTGATGACGGCATTCGCCCCGCAACGTCTGGCGAGAGGAGCCCGAAAGGTGATGGTGGATATCGACGAAAATGAGATCCGGAAACTGGGTGGAAGCATCAATCTCCCAATTTGTTGTGATGCCGGTTTGTTTCTGCGTGAAGTGCTCAATCAGCTTGATGTTGTCCAGCAGCGCGATCGCACTCCGTGGTTGCGGCGTTGTGCAGACTGGAAACAAAAATACCCTGTCGTGCTTCCGCAACACCGTTCCTCGTCGGGCCGAGTGAGCATGTTCCATTTCACAGAAGTTCTGGGTGAGGAGCTGGCGGCGGGTGACCTTGTCATTCCGGGCAGTTCTGGCAATGCGATCGAAACTTTCCTCCTCGCATTCAAGCCAAAGAAGGGCCAGCGCATATTTATCACCACGGGACTCGGACCGATGGGCTTTGGCTTGCCGGCAAGTATCGGCGGTTGTCTCGCCCACGGGGGCAGGCGAACGGTTTGTGTGGATGGAGACGGCGGATTCCAAATGAACATTCAGGAGCTGGAAACCCTGGCCCGACTGCAGTTGCCGGTGAAATGCTTTGTGATCAACAACGAGGGTTACGGTTCCATCGTCGCCGCCCAGAAAACCTACTTTGGCCGTTTGGTTGGTGCGGACCCTGCGAGTGGCGTCACCTTGCCAGACATCACGCGTGTCGCGGAAGCGTACGGGGTTCCGGCGTGCAGAATTTCCGACCAGAGCAACATGAGGGAGGAGATTCGGAGGATTCTTGCCGAGCCCGGTCCGATGGTGATTGATGTGCTGGCACTAACTGACGAAGTGCGGGCTCCGCGCGTCTCGTCGATGCAAAAGCCGGATGGGACGATGGTATCCAAGCCGCTCGAAGACATGTGGCCATTCCTCGAACGGGAGGAGTTTCTGGCCAACATGATTGTGCCTCCAGTCGAAGAGTAACGCTGACATGACCCTGAAAGTACTTCTCGTGGGCTTGGGTGGAGTGGGACAGCGCCACGCTCGCAATTTGCGGACGCTGCTCGGGGACAGCGCAGAATTGCTGGCCTACCGCACGCGTCGCACCAGCACGGTGTTGACCGAGAAGATGGGCGTCGAGCACGGCGCGGAGATTGAGACAAAGTTGGGCCTCCGCGTTTTCACGGACCTTTCGCTAGCGTTGCTGGAAAAGCCGGATGCCGTCGTGATCAGCAATCCCACCAGTCTGCACATCGACGTGGCCCAGGCCGCCGCCGAGGCGGGATGCCATCTCTTTGTAGAAAAGCCGCTTTCACACAGCTTCGATGGCATTCCCGAATTGTTGAGCACCGTTGCAGAGAAGGAACTCGTGGCCTTCGTGGGTTATCAACTGCGGTTTCATCCCTGTCTTCTCGCTTTGAAGGAATTGCTTGCCGCCAGCACGATTGGTCCCGTGATCTCGGTTCGGGCTGCGTTTGGCGAATACCTTCCTGGTTGGCACCCGTATGAGGATTACCGGCAGAGCTATGCCGCGCGCCGGGAACTTGGGGGCGGTGTCGTGCTGACCCAAATCCACGATTTCGACTATCTCACCTGGCTATTTGGGTGGCCGAAAAGGGTGTTCAGCATGGGCGGGAAACTGAGCAGCCTCGAAATCGACGTCGAAGACACCGCGAGCACGCTGCTGGAGTGTTTCGAGAACGAGCGCACGATTCCCGTGCATCTCCATCAGGATCTGGTGCAGCGGCAGCCTGTCCGACAGTGCGAGGTAATCGGGGAGCAGGGAAAAATCATCGCAGACCTGCGCAGGGGCACCTTGCAAGTTTTGGAGGCAAACGGCAACATCCAGGAGGTCTGCAGCTTCGAGGCCCTCGAACGCAACCAGCTATTCCTCGATGAGATGAAACATTTTCTGACCTGTATCCGTGAACGGACGAAGCCGTGCGTGACGCTGCGCGATGGTGCCAACAGTCTCCGGGTCGCACTCGCCTCGCTTAAATCGATGAGCGCGGGAAGAGCGATTGCTTTCACGCCCCTATGAGCTTTGCGCCGCTGGTTACAGAGCTTTTCTCCCTTGATGGCAGAGTAGTTGTCATCACGGGTGGTGCCGGATTGCTCGGCGTTAAGCACGCGGAGGTGATCGCGGCCGCCGGCGGAATCCCGGTCCTTGCGGATCTCGACCTGGAAAGAGCCAACCTCGCCGCGGCCGACGTGGCACAACGTTTTGGCGTCGCCGCGTGGGGGGTGAAGGTGGACATCACAGATCTTGATCAAGTGCATGGCCTGCTGGCGCAGGTTCTTGCGCGGAATGGGCGGATCGATGTCCTGATCAACAACGCCGCAAATAATCCAAAGGTGGAAAACCAGTCGGGTTTTTTCCGAGTTGAGAACTTTCCACTTCACCAGTGGGATGCTGACATGAATGTCGGCCTGAAGGGCGCGTTCCTTTGTTCCCAAATCATAGGTGGTGAAATGGCTCGAAACGGGGGTGGGGTAATCTTGAATATTTCATCGGAATACGGGGTAAACTCTCCGGATCAACGGCTCTATCGGGTGGAAGGCCTTCCGGAAGACGAGCAACCGATCAAGCCTGCAACCTACACGATCGTGAAGAGCGGGCTGCTCGGGATGACCCGCTACCTTGCGACTTACTGGGGCGCCAAGGCGGTGCGCGTGAACGCGATCAGCATTGCTGGAGTTTACAATGGTCAGTCGGACGAGTTCGTCCGGCGCTATGTGCAGCAGGTGCCACTGGGACGGATGGCGAAGCCGGACGACTATCAAGGTTCGGTTCTTTATCTTTGTTCCGATGCCTCGCGGTTTCTGACCGGAGCAAATTTGATCGTTGATGGAGGCAAGAGCTGCTGGTGAAGACATCGTGCGAAGATCAGGTTGCGCGTTTGCTCAGCGCCGACGCTGCGGAAAGGGAGCGCTGGGAGGTCAATGTCTTCGACGAACTGACCGGTTCCAAGCGCCTCGTGATCTGTGGAGCGGGCGGGTTGGGCCGAAAAGTCATATCCGGACTGCGGAAAGTGGGAGTGGAACCACAGGCGCTGGTGGACAACAACCCAACCCGTTGGGGTGGCACCGTAGAGAGATTGACCGTTCTGTCTCCGGCCGACGCGGCTTCAAAGTTTGGGGAAGATTGCGCATTTGTGGTCGCAATATGGGGGGCGCACTCGCTCGACCGGCTAGCGCAACGTAAGCAGCAGTGGACGGAGAGAGGATGTCGAACGGTCGTGTCCTTTCGATCCCTGTTTTGGAAGTATCCGAGCGTTTTCCTGCCGCACTATGCTTGTGATGTTCCGCACAAGGTATTCGCTGAAGCCGCGCGCATTCAGACCGTCGCCGGAGTTTGGAGCGACGAATTCTCCTGTAAGGAATTTGTAGAACAACTCCGCTGGCGAACAGAGTTGGACTACGAGGGTCTGCCTGAGCCGGTCCTTGGGCCGACCTATTTCCCCTCCGACATTGTTTCACTACGGGCCGATGAAAGACTCGTGGATTGCGGAGCGTTCGACGGAGATACCATCCGTGATTTTGTGAGAGTGTCTGGGGGCAGTTTTTCCAAGGTGTGGGCGCTTGAGCCGGATCCGGGGAATTTCGAGAAACTGACGGTAACTATTTCCAGCCTCCCTGCCGAACTCCGAGCGCGTTTTGAGTTACTCCAGATCGGCGCCGGACGGCGCACGGAGAAGGTTCGATTCACGGGAGATGCCACTGCGGCTTCCACCGTGAGTGAACAGGGCGGCATCGAGGTGCAGTGCGACGCGCTCGATACGCTGCTGAGCCGCGAAGAACCGAGCTTCATCAAGATGGACATTGAGGGCGCCGAACCCGCCGCCGTCCTCGGCGCGGCACGCCTTCTGAACCGCTGCCGTCCCATACTCGCCCTCTCTGTCTACCACCTTCAGGAGCATCTTTGGGAGATTCCGGAGCTATTGCGTGGGATGCTGCAGGACTACCACTTTTACCTGCGTCCTCACGACCGCGAGGGGTGGGATCTGGTGTGTTACGCCGTGCCTGCCGAACGAGCCCTGAACTAATTTCCGATGACAACCTTGCCCTTCCCGATTCGCAACTGCCCAATCTGCGGCAGCGGAGAAAAGCGTGTCATCTTCCAGCAGCGATTCGGAACATTCTCTGAAGGCAGTCTCCTTTCCGGTTACGACGTTGCGACCTGCGCCGCTTGCGGATTTGTCTATGCCGATGGCATTCCAGATCAGGCCGCCTTCGATCGGCACTACGCGGAAATGTCGAAGTACGAATACGCGCACAGTGGCGGCGAAGTTTCCCCCCTTGATACGCGGAGGTTTGGGGAGATCGCAGGACTGATCGAACGGAATCTGCCGGACCGCAGCCTGCGCGTCCTTGATGTGGGATGTGCCACCGGCGGTTTGCTCGCCGAAATGCGCTCGCGTGGCTACGCGAACGTGAGCGGCTTGGACCCGTCGCCCGCCTGTGGGCGCTTTGCCAGGGAGTTCTATGGAATCCAAGTCCACGAGGGGACGATCTTCAAAAACGGCCTGGCGGGCGGCGCTTTCGATCTGATCATCCTCGTGGGAGTCCTGGAGCACGTGCGCGACTTGCTGCCCGCTCTCCAAGGCATCGGAGCCAGCCTGACCGAAGACGGCTGCATTTACGCCGAGGTGCCGGATTTGTCGGCGTTTATGGACTGGCCGGGTGCGCCGTATCAGGAGTTCAGTACCGAACACATCGGGTTCTTCGGACCCAAGTCGCTGCACCACCTTTTCCACCGTTCCGGTTACCGCCTCCTCAACATGGAGCGTGTGCCCCGGCAGTTCACGAAGAGCACGGTTATGCCGAGCGCGTGCGGGCTGTTTCGCCGCGGAGTTGCGGCGGCTGGGGAACTGCCAGTGGATGATGAGACTGAACCGGCGTTGCTGCGGTACCTCGAGCGTTCCGCTCGGGAGGAAAGGCGCGTCGTGGACATCCTCTCCGGTCTCGCGGACGAGCGGCGGGAAATCGTCGTCTGGGGGGTAGGCACGCACACCTTGCATTTGCTCGAGACCACTCGTCTTGCAGAGGTGCCGATCGCCGCGTTTGTGGACACGAACGCCAACTACCACGGCAAACAACTGCATGGGCGACCGATCATCTCTCCACAGGAAATGCAAAAGCGGTCCGAACCGATCCTCGTCAGCTCGCTCGCCTTTCAGGACGAAATCGTCGCCTTCATCCGCGCCGAATTGGCGATGACAAATCCGCTGATCCTGCTGTATTGACCCCCCGTTTTGCCCCCAATGATCATCGACCGTGATTTTGCCAACTACATCGTGTTCTGCGAGGACACGATCCTCGAAGCGCTCAAGAAGATCAGCAAGAACGAGGGGCGCATTGTGTTCTCCGTGACGGAGCGAGGCGTTCTCGACGGCGTTCTCACCAACGGAGACTTCCGCCGCTGGATTGCCGGAAATCCGAACTTCGATATCACGCGCCCGATCGGCCCTATCCTGAACAAGGCCTACAAGTGGGCCTTTATCGACGATACGCCGGAGAAGATTCAGGCGGTGATGGGCGACCACATGTGCCTGCCGCTCCTGGACCGCAATCACCATCTGGTCGCCTTTGCCCGGCGGGCGCCAGCGGAGAAAGTCAGGATTGGAAGTCATGTCATCTCCGAAGGCACCCCGGTCTTCGTCATTGCGGAGATCGGCATCAACCACAATGGCAGTCTCGAACTTGCCAGGAAGCTGATCGACCTAGCGGTGGAAAGCGGCGCGGACTGCGCCAAGTTTCAAATGCGCCACATGGAATCGCTTTACCGCCGGGCACCCGAGATCGATGCGTCGTCGGAAGACCTAGGGGCACAGTACACCCTCAGTCTTCTTGAACGATTCCAACTCAAGCCGGAGGAAATGTTTACGGCCTTTGATTACTGCAAAGAGCGGGGCATCCTGCCGCTCTGTACCGCATGGGATTTGGAAAGTCTCGGCGCCCTAGAGCGATACGGGATGGAAGGATACAAGCTAGCGTCAGCGGACCTGACGCACCATGACCTCCTCGTCGCGCTCGCGATGACCGGAAAACCGCTGCTTTGCTCCACCGGAATGTCCCTCGAGTCGGAGATCATCGACGCCGTGGAACTGCTGAACCGACACGGCTCCCGCTTCGCTCTCCTGCACTGCAATTCGACCTATCCCGCGCCGTTCAAGGACATCAACTTGAAGTATATGGATCGTCTGAAAGAAATTGGCCGCTGCCCTGTTGGTTACTCCGGGCACGAGCGCGGGTACAGCGTCGCCCTCGCCGCC
>JANPIS010000475.1:0-2322 GCA_031425095.1 Chthoniobacteraceae bacterium | reverse complement strand
CGCGAACTCCTGCTCGCTTCACCACTCGGCCAGAAGGTCACGCTCGGCATCGACCCCGGCTTCCGCACCGGCTGCAAGATCGTGCTGCTCGACCGACAGGGGAAGCTGATCGCCAACGACGTGATCTACCCCGAGAAAGGCGCGCGCGATCTGGCGGAGGCAGAGGCGATGATCAAGGCCGTCGTCACGAAGTTCAAAGTCGAGGCTATCGCCATCGGCAACGGTACAGCCTCGCGCGAGACCGAGACCTTCATCCGCAAGCTCGGCCTGCCGCCCGCCATTCCCGTCGTCATGGTCAGCGAAAGCGGTGCGTCCATCTACTCCGCTAGCGATGTCGCCCGCGAGGAATTCCCCGACAAGGATGTGACCGTGCGCGGCGCGGTCTCCATCGGTCGCCGGCTCATGGACCCGCTCGCCGAGCTGGTAAAGCTCGATCCGAAGTCGATCGGCGTCGGCCAGTATCAGCACGACGTGGATCAAAACGCCCTCAAGCGCACCCTCGACGACGTGGTCGTGAGCTGCGTGAACAATGTCGGCGTCGAGCTCAACACCGCCTCAAAGCATCTACTAACCTACGTCTCCGGCCTGAACGCGCGCGTCGCCGCAAACATCGTCGCGCACCGCGACGAACAAGGCCCCTTCAAGTCTCGCAAGGAACTCCAGAAAGTCACCGGCCTCGGCCCGAAAGCCTTCGAGCAGGCCGCCGGCTTCCTCCGCATCCGCGATGGCGCCCACCCGCTCGACGCCAGCGCCGTCCATCCCGAGCGCTACGAGCTCGTGGATAAAATGGCCGCCGACCTCGGCTGCTCCGTGCTCGACCTGCTGCGCGACAGCAACAAACGTGCGAAAATTTCACCCGAAAGATACGTCACCACCGAAGTTGGCCTGCCCACGCTCAAGGACATCATCGCTGAGCTGAACAAACCCGGCCGCGACCCGCGCCAGCAGTTCGAGGCCTTCAGCTTCGCCGAGGGCGTCGAGAAGATGGAAGACCTCCAGCCCGGCCAAAAGCTCCCCGGCATCGTCACCAACGTCACCGCCTTCGGCGCCTTCGTGGATATCGGCGTGCACCAGGACGGCCTCGTCCACATCAGCCAGATGTCCGACGACTTCGTGAAAAACCCCGCCGACGTGCTCAAGGTCGGCCAGCGCGTGCAGGCCACCGTCATGGAAGTGGACATGCCACGCAAACGCATCGCCCTCTCCCTCAAGTCAAAGGTCGACCTCACCCCGAGAGACGCCCGCCCCAAGAACGCCGCCCCCGACCGCGACGTCCGCAAATTCCAAGACCGCAACAGCGGCGCCGGAGCCAGCCGCCCCGCAGCAGCGGCGTCCACCGGACCAAGCTGGTTCGACATGGCTCAGCAGAAGAGGAACTAACTACAATCAACGACGAAGACTCAGGACCACACAGACAGGTCAACGCCCCGCGTGCCCGTTGCTTCGAGAACTGAAAGACCGATTAAGTCACCGACGGCCGTAGGTTCAAAAAACCAAAGCCGATGGTTCCATTGCGTCTTAAGGTCAGGAATGGGAACAAACTCTTGGAATTGCTTCAAGCTGAGTTTCCGTTCCCCGAACGTCCATTTTGAAACAAACTGCTCACCAAAGCGCACGCTGTTATGCACCCCTGTCGACGTTGCGATAAGGTATCGCATATCACTCTCAGTGATAAAGACCTCTTCAAAAGGGTTGATAAGCTCGATAACTCGCTCGCGGCAGATCTGGAGGAATTCCGGCTCACTTTGAGGTGCAGGTGAATAGTGCGGCGCGCCAAACCGCTTAATCGCATGGCACGCTAATGCGGTAAAATGCGAAGTCGAAAGTCTCGCAGAAACGTCCACCGCAAGTGCCAACGCCGAACTCTTCGTTGTGTCCTCATTAGCGTTGATTCTCTCAGCGACGAGGTTTGCTAGAACAGAATGACCAGTTTCACTGGCGGTCTCCGCAGAGGAAAGGAGTGCGCGATTGAGCATTGCCCCAAAGCCAGGTTCCGCCATCGCTAGATTAATTACTTCGTGGTCGTATTTGAGTTGTTCAGCCAATCGATCGACTTTCGCCGCGAGCCGATTTAGGAAGTCGGCACCGCGTTGTTCGGCTGTTTCGATAGCCTTTGGTGCAGCAGTCTCATAGTAGCGTCCAATGAGCTTCCTGCCGCCATCCCACACCTCATCTACAACCTTTTTTCCGAGCGCTCCAATGACGATAGATGCGAGATCCAAGGGCACGGCTAGCAGCTTAAAAATAAAAGATTGCGGTACCAAACCTTTCCTCTCGCTCCCAATCCGGTACGGAAAACGCCAACGGCGTTTCATCATCCAG
>JANPIS010000474.1:0-1675 GCA_031425095.1 Chthoniobacteraceae bacterium | reverse complement strand
CGGCTCACCCACTGGTAGATGACTTCCGCAATCTGGATGACGCCCGGAATCCACAGCAACAGCGCGACCGGCAGGAGCAGCGGCAGCCGAATCCCGACAAATCGAATCGCCCGTGCGCCTCGATAGATTCGACCTTCCGAGGAAACGCAGTGGATCGCTTCGAGCAAATCCTCGCGCGTAAGTTGCGGCGCGATCTGCTCCGCCCGCGAATCGTTGAGCGGCACGAGGGCGAGCGAGTGCGACCAGTCCAGCCAGCTCAGTACCTTCATCTGGAAAATGCACATCGGGCATTCGCCGTCGTAGAGGATGACGTGCTGGCTCATGCGGAGAAGCTAGACGCTGAGGTGCCCGAGCGCCAGCAGACCGTAGAAAGTGTATTCCGCATCGAGGTGATCATCGGCCCAGTGGCCATGAAATCCACCCTCGGCGCTCCAGAGCGTATCGTTGAAATCGAGCGTCTTTTCGCGGAGCGGCGCGGGCACTTCGCGCTCGAGACAGGCGAGCGCGTGGAGCGTGGTCGCGGTGGAGAGCAGGTCGGGGATCGGCGCGAGCGGCATGGCGAGGAAGCCGCCTTCCGGGTGCGCCTGCGCGAGCAGCCAATCGGCGACGCTTTGATTCACCGGCACGCCGAGCTGATGCAGCAGCGTGATGGCTGCGGCGGTGGCGTTGGTCGAGCCGACCTTGAGCCCGCGCGCATTGGCCCATGCGCCGTCGGGGGTTTCGAGAAACTTGAGGCACTGCACCATGCGCAACGGCTCGGGCAATTCGCGACCGAGATCCTGATACGCGCCGAGCGCGACGAAGCAGCCGTAGGCGTTGCCATGCGGCGCGCCGGGATCGGCGTCGTAGCCGCCATCGAGCGAGCGATGCGCCTCGATTCGCGCGAGCAGCTTTTCCGCAAGGTCGGTCGGCAAGCGCTCTAGGCCAACCGCGCTCCAGCAGCGCGCAAGCGCACCGAGGTGGACGAAATCGAGCGCCTCGCCGTCGCCGAAAGTGGCCAGCCAGGCGCTCAGCTTTTTTGCCGGCACTTCCGCCTGCATCGCCTGCAAGCCCGCGAGCGCGAAGATCGTGTAGTAGAGGTCCGGTTTGCCTGAACGATCATGGCCCGCACCGTCGGCGCCGATCTGCGCTGCAAAAAAAGCACGCACCAGTACGGCGGAATCACCCAGCGCTTTCGGCGCGATGCGCGCCACTTGCAACATCTCGAGACGCAGGCTCACGGGCTAGGGGAAATGGAAAGGCATCGGCGCGACGCTAGGGCTAAGACACACTTCTGCGCGCCCCGGATTTCGGGGAACACGTAGGAGCGTTCCCTCCGGCGCTAGGCCGTAGCGGCAGCAGTCTCGGGAGCGGGCGTCGCGAGGTTTTTGTTCTCGAACTCCTTGCACCAGCCCTTGATTTCCGTGTCGTTGAAAATCTTGCCGATGACGCGGCGGAGCAGCCCCTTGAGATTCGGGCTTTCCACATCGCGGAGTGTGCGGATTGCTTCCTCCTTGTAGCTCTCAAGCAGGGTGCGGCAGCGCTCGTCGGCGTAGAGCTCGAGGAAAAGCGCTTCGATCTCGGCAGGTGTGGCGGTGGAAAGACGGCGCCAGTGCGCTTCGAGGGCGAGCTTCTGGTGGCTGCGTTGTTCAGCAAGCGCCTTGTCCGCGCCGGCGGCTTCGAGCGCGGCGCGTTC
>JANPIS010000473.1:0-6066 GCA_031425095.1 Chthoniobacteraceae bacterium | reverse complement strand
TGGGGGCAGATCCGAAATTGTGCGTCAGCTTCCCGCCAGCGCATCGCTCTGCTTCACAAATTCCTCCCCGCTCCAGTCGCTGTCCGCCGCGACGAGCCGCTTCGTCCCGACAGCCGCTTTCTCGGCTGCCTGTGCGGCCTTGCGAGCGACTTGGCGCGTGACCAGATCCGCGTGCGTCGTGAAGTAGTCGAGCGACCTTCCCTTAAAGTCGGCGACCGTCGCAAATCCGTGCTTTTGCATGAAGGCGAGTAATTCGTCGCACATGAGTTTCACGTGTTCGTAGCCGAACTTCATGACGCCCGTGCAGACCTGCACGGTGTCACCCCCGAGCAGAATGAACTGCGCCGCATCCCCGCCAGTCTCGACTCCACCGATGGCTGACAGCGAGCGACCGGGAAACTCTTTCCGAATGAGTTGCGCGATCTCCATGACCATGCGCAGCGCGATCGGCTTCACGGCGCGCGAGGAATAGCCGCCCGGAGTGGTGTAACCCTCCACGCTTGGCTCAGGGCGGAGCGTCTCGAGATTCACCCCCATGACGCTGCGGATCGTATTGATCGCACTCACCCCATGACACCCGGCGCGCAGCGCTGCCCGGCTGGGATCCTCGATATGCGTGACGTTCGGCGTCATCTTCGCCCAGACCGGCTTTTTCGCGGCGGCCATTACCCACCGGCAGACCTCGTCGAGAATCGCCGGATCTTCGCCCATCGCCGCGCCCATCTTCCGCTCCGGAAGTCCGTGCGGACAGGAGAAATTGAGCTCAAAGCCATCAACCCCAGCACCCTGGCACCGTTCAACGATTTCCACCCACGCATCCTTTTCGTATTCTTCCATGATCGACGCGATCAACACTCCGTGGGGAAACTGGTCTTTGCACTTCTTGAATTCATCGAGCCAGATCTCGAACCGGCGGTCACTGATGAGCTCGATGTTTTCCCACCCAATCACCTCGCTGCGGTCCGACGAGTAGAGCTTGGCGTACCGCGGCGTGACGTTGACCACCTTGCTGGCGTCAAGGCTCACGGTCTTCGCGATCACCGCTCCCCAGCCCTCCTTGAAGGCTTTGGTGATGACGTTGATATTCGTTCCCGGCGGCCCCGAGGCGATGACGAACGGGTTCGGGAGTTTCAAGCCATCGACGGTGAGCGCGAGCGTGGACATGGCTGGAGGCTAGGCGGCGCGGAGAATTTCACCAGAGCAGAGCACACGCTTCCGCCGCGCAGGTGGAATTCGTTTTAGTGCGCACAGCGCCCCCACTCTTCCGGGGTTGGAGCCCAGAGGCGCGCTACGGAGCCACTGTGCCGACGCTATGGAAGGTCGCATCGGCGGGCAGCACGGCGCGATCGCAGAAGTCGCCAAAGTTCTCGCCGGCGTTTTTTTCCTTCGCATAGCGTTGGATGATCGGGGTGAGGAGCTTCACCGCGTCATTGATCGTCACGCTCGGGGATAACAGGCGATTGAGCCGCGTGCCGGTGTACGAGGCGCCGATGTAGAGCGCGTATTTGCCCGGGGCACGGCCGACGAGACCGATCTCGGCGAGATACGGGCGGGCGCATCCATTTGGGCAACCGGTGACGCGGAGGCTGATGGCGTCGTCGCGCAGGCCGGCCTCGTCGAGCACGGTCTGGAATTTTTCCAGGATCTCCGGCAGAGCCCGCTCGCTCTCGGCGAGGGCGAGGCCGCAAGTCGGAAGCGCGACGCAGGAGAGGGCGTTCAGCCGCAGGCGCGACTGCTTGTTTTCCTCAGTCAATCCGTGCTTCGCGAGGATCGCGTCGATCACGGGCTTCTGCGCAGCGGTGACGCCGGAGATCGTGAGATTCTGCGAGGGCGTGAGCCGGAAGTCGCCGGTGTGGACTTCCGCGATCTCGCGCAGCGCGGTCTTCATCGGCCAGCCGGGTGCGTTCTTGATTCGCCCACTCAGGATGTGCAGTCCGTAGAAGGACGTTCCATCCGCGCACTCGTGCCAGCCGTGCGGATCTTCGATCGTCGTAAAGTGGAATGCGCGCGCGGGTGCGAAGGTCACGCCCGAACGCCGCTCGACTTCGCCCTTGAACCACTCCACTCCGCGATCCTGGATCGTGTATTTGAGGCGCGCGTGTTTGCGGTTCGTGCGATCACCGTGATCCCGCTGGGTGACGAGCACGGCCTCGCCGATCGCGTTCACCTTGTCCGCCGGAATGAAACCCAGCACGTCCGCGAGCCGGGGATACGTTTCCGCGTTGCCGTGGCTCATGCCGAGTCCGCCGCCGACAGTGACATTGTAGCCCTCGAGCCTGCCGTCTTCGACGACGGCGATGAAGCCGAGGTCCTGGGAAAAGATGTCCACGTCGTTGGATGGCGGGAGCGCAAAGCCGGTCTTGAATTTCCGCGGCAGATACGTCGCCCCATACATCGGCTCGGCTTCGACTTCGCCACCGGCGACCAACTCTTCGTCGAGCCAGATTTCGTGATACGCATGGGTCTTCGGAAGGGCGTATGCACTCCACGCGCGGGCGTGCTCCCAGACCTGCTGGAGGACGGGGTTGTGCTCGGGGTTCGGCGGCGCCATCACATTGCGATTCACGTCACCGCAGGCCGCGATGGAATCGAGCAGCACCCGGTGCATGTGCTGGATCAGCGGCTTCACATTGCCCTTCAGGATTCCGTGAAATTGAAAGGTCTGCCGCGTGGTCAGGCGCAGCGAAGGCGACGCCATCTCGTCGGCCAGCCGATCGAGCGTGAGCCACTGCTCAGGCGTGGCCCGGCCCCCGGGCAGTCGCACGCGCAGCATGAAGGCGAAGGCTTTTTCCTTTCCCGCCTTCTTCAGCGCATTGCGCAGATCGCGGTCGTCCTGAAGATAAAGCCCGTGGAATTTCGTGAGCTGCCCATTCGCATCCGAAATCGCGCCCGTGGAAGTGTCCGCCATGTCCGCTTTCAGAGTGCCCCGGAGAAAGTGGGATTCGGCTTTGATGCCTTCGTTCGGGTTCGCGGGCTTGGTGGTCGTGGATTCGGTGCTCATGATCGGGTCGGTTGAAGATACGCTGGGGAGCTCCCATCGGGCTCGGGATCACTATAGCAATTCCGGCGAATCAGGGGATCGCTCAGGCGGTCGGGGAATGTGGCGAGATCCGCCCTGCCGTCGATGGAAAACTGTGTCTTAAAGCGCTGGCGTAGTCCGCTTCCAAATGGGCACGTCCTGCTTCAGCCGGTCGATCGACGCGGCAAGGAGTGCCAGCGCTTCACCGCGGTGCGCGCTCAGCACCCGGATATAGAGCGATGCTTCTCCGACCGGAACCCAGCCAAGGCGATGGATGAAAAGAACGGCGGCACACGGATGCAGACCACCGAGTTCGCGCAGATGGCGCTCGAGAACGAGGCGGGCCATCGGCTCGTACGCCTCGTAGTCCAGGCCCGGCACATCGGACTCCCCTTCGCGCTCGCGCACCATGCCTTGAAACTCCACGCACGCGCCAATCTCGCGCGTCGGCCAGGCGGCGGGTGGGACGATGATCGGTGCGATCGTAAAGTGGATCTCGATTTCCATGCGGTCAGCCTCCGGAGACGGGTGGAAGGATCGCCAGTTCACGCGCTGCGCCGACCGGCGCGTCCCAACCGCAATACTCGTGATCCAACGCCACCCGGAGATGCGCGAGCGGCGCATCCGGTGCGATTCGCTGGAGGATCATCCGCGGCGTCTCCTCCGGTGCACACAGGACGGTGCGGCTGGAGAAGCCGAAGAGGTCGCGTGCTTGCGCAAAGGCGAGAAGGTGAATTTCCAAAACGAGAGGGCCCGGGATTGAGCTTGGGTAACAATCATCTTGCTCCGCCCGCAAACGCAATCTCGACTCCGCTCGCCATGATCTCACTGCCCGAAGCGCGCCGCATCATCTCCGACCATGTGGCCGCACGAGCATCCGAAGCCACGTCGCTCGCACTGGCACACGGCCGCGCGCTTGCGGAGGACGTGGTGGCGGACGCGTTCTATCCCTCCGGCGATCGCTCGATGATGGACGGCTACGTCATCGCCGCAGCCGCCGGTGCGGGCAGCTATCGCGTCGTCGGAGAGATCCAGGCCGCCCAGTCACCCGACCGCGCCCTCGGGGCTGGCGAAGCGATGCGCATCTATACAGGCGCGCTGCTGCCGGAAGGCGGAGGGCGCGTGGTGGTGCAGGAGGAAGCGCGTCGCGAAGGCGACGTGGTGACCTTCGAGCGAATCGCGGAGCGACGCTTCGTGCGAGCGAAGGGCTCTGAGGCGAAGCCTGGCGATGTCGTCCTGGCAGCGGGCTCGCGGCTCGGCGCGGCGGAACTCGCGATCCTCGCGCAAGTCGGCGCCGTAAACCCGCGCGTGATCCGCCCGCCGATCATCCGCCACATCGCCACGGGCAGCGAACTCATCGCCCCGACCGAGACACCTAAAGCCGGACAGATCCGCGACACCAACTCGTCGCTCATCCGCGCGCTCGTTGCTGAACTCGGCGCGACCGTCGCAGAGGCACATCGCTGCGGCGATAATCCGGATGCGCTCGCAGAACTCGCCAGCGGGCCGTGCGACCTGCTGCTCATCTCCGGTGGGGCGAGCGTCGGTGACTACGACTTCGGCTCCGCCACGCTGCGCCGCCTCGGCTTCAAGATCCACTTCGACCGCGTGAATCTCCGTCCTGGTAAACCGCTCACCTTCGCCGCCCGCGGCGAGCAGGCCGCCTTCGTCATCCCGGGGAACCCAGTGTCGCACTTTGTATGCTTCCACGTTGCCATCCGGCTCGCCATCGAACGCATGGCCGGCCTCGCACCGCACTGGAGCTTTTTGCATCTGGAAATGCGCAGCGGCGAACCGCTCCGCCCCGATCCGCGCGAGACCTACTGGCCGGCGCGCGTCGCCGCGGAAGATGGCCGGCTCGTCGTCACCCCGAAGCGCTGGTCCAGCTCCGGCGACACCTTCTCCCTCGCCGGCACCAATGCCCTCATCCGCGTCGGCGCAACGATGCCCGCCGCCGGCCTCGTCGAGACGCTGCTTCTCGGCGGATTAACTGATTGACGCCACTGAACCCGCTGCCAACGAATCCCCCCACCCCGATGAAGACAGCCTATGTGATCGCCAGCGGCGATCTCCGCCTTTCCGCCAATCGCAAATGTGAACCCGCGCAAGCTGCCATGGAGCGCCAGCTCGGCGCCGCGCTCGCCGGGGAAGGCTGGCGCGTCCAGCGCGCGCATGCCTTCGATGCGGAGAAAGGCCACGGCTTCATCGACAGCCAGCACTACGGGATGGAAGTCTTCCGCGACCTGCCACCGACCGCACCGCTCATCGTCGCCGAGGCGGTGTGGCAGTACAGTCACCACGTCCTCGCCGGCCTGCTCACGCATCGCGGTCCGATTCTCACCGTCGCGAACTGGAGCGGTCAGTGGCCCGGGCTCGTCGGCATGTTGAATCTCAATGGCTCGCTGACGAAGGCGGGCGTGAAATACAGCACGCTGTGGAGCGAAGATTTCACCGACGCGTTTTTCCGCCACGGCCTGCGGAGCTGGCTCACGAGCGGGACGATCAAGCACGACACGTCGCACGTGCGGCCGCTGGAGAAGGTGAAAGTGCCGGCGGCGGTGGCGAAGATTGGCGAGCAGTTCGCGAAGAAGCTCCAGCGCGAGAAGGCAATCATGGGCGTCTTCGACGAAGGCTGCATGGGGATGTACAACGCGATCATTCCCGACGAGTTGCTGCACCGCACCGGCGTCTTCAAGGAGCGCCTGAGTCAGTCGGCGCTCTTCGCCGCGATGCGCGAAGTCACGGACACCGAAGCGCGCGCAGTCTATCGCTGGTATCAGGCGAAGGGGCTGAAGTTTCACCTCGGCAAAGACGACACGACCGAACTCACCGAGCGGCAGGTGCTCGAGCAGTGCAAGATGTACATCGCCGCGGTGCGGATCGCCGATGAGTTCGGCTGCGCGACCATCGGCATCCAGTATCAGCAGGGCCTGAAGGATCTCGCGCCCGCCTCCGATCTCGTCGAAGGCACGCTGAACAACGTCTTGCGTCCGCCGGTTTATCGCCGCGGCTCGAAGGTCGAACTCTTCAAAGGCGAAGCGCTCCCG
>JANPIS010000472.1:0-2120 GCA_031425095.1 Chthoniobacteraceae bacterium | reverse complement strand
CGCGCGGCGAAAGAGCGGGCGGAACTCGAGGCCGAAGTAGCCCAGGCGGAGTTCTCGCGGAAGAGCAGCGACTACAAAGCTCAGGAGGTCTCTTGGAATGCGCGACTCGTCGAGCTCCGCGCAAAGGTCGCCGAACGCGAGCAGGAGATCGCGTCCGCCGCTTACGTCGATCAGAGCCCTACCTACACGAAGGATCCGGTGGCACCGAATGGCGACCTGATGATCAGCGACCGCCGCATCCCGTTGAACGGCGTGATCACCGCTGAGACCGGTGACTTCGTCTGCGCGCGCATCGACTTCTACAACAACAAGAACAAGGAGTTCCCGATCTTCATCGTGATCGACGAATCCCCCGGCGGATCGGTGATGGCCGGCTACAAGATTCTCAAATCGATGCAGAGCAGCACGGCGCCCGTTTACGTGGTGGTGAAATCTTACGCGGCGAGCATGGCGGCGGCGATCTGCACGCTGGCCGAGCGGTCCTTCGCTTATCCGAACGCGATCATCATCCATCACCAGATCTCGAATGGGCTGCGCGGAAATCTCGCGGCGCAGCGCGAAGGTGTGAAGATGCTGGAGGAATGGTGGCAGCGGCTCGCCCAGCCGATCGTCAAGAAGATGGGCATCACCATCGAGGAGTTCTCGGCGCAGATGTACGCGCACAGCTCGACGGGCGACTGGCAGGAATTCGCCGACAACGCGGTGAAGCTGAAGTGGGTGGATGTCGTCGTCGGCCGCTGCCAGGAGACGGCGCTGATGAAGAACCCGGACACCGAGCAGGGCTCCGAGTCGCCCTTCGCCAGCGAAGCACACCAGCGCTCCACCGCTCCCGCGGCGAAGCATGCCGCGACGGGGCGCACCAGCGGCGTGCTGCCACGGCTGAGTCCGCTGGACTGCTACTACCTCTACAATCCCGACGGGTACTTCCGCGCCGAGTAGTTTGCGGTTCTCTATTCCGCGGAAGGCTTGAGGCGGATGCGGCGGTATTCCATCTGCCCGCGATCGCCTTCGAGGCCGATCGGGCCCGTCGCCGGGACGGCCATGTTGTCGGTGAGGAGTTCGCCGTTGCAGGTGGCGTGAGCGATCCCGCCTTTCACCGTCACCACGAGCTCGTTCCAGTCCCCCGCTTTGAATTGCTTGAGCGTGTTGTATGGGCCGGCGAGGAGGTAGTCGCGGCACTGGAGCTGGGGCTGGCGGATGAAGACGCCGCTGTCCGCATTCGGCGTGGCGCGGAACTCGAGCTTGAGCGTGAAGTCGGTGCCAAACTCCTGCGTCGTCCAGAGCTGCTGGATGCGGCGACCTTCCGCCGGGGTCGTGACCACGAGGCGCCCATGGATCGCGCGGTAGCGACCGTCCGGACTCGCGACCTTGCCGTCGAAGGTCGCGGGCTCGGTCACATCAACAAAGACCGGTGCGTCCGGCTTCGGATTCGCGGGCTGTTTGCGCGGCGGAGTCGGGCGCAGTCCCCAGCCCGTGAGATCATGGCCATTGAAGAGGCTGATGTAGCCCGCCTCCGTTGTGAAGGTGTCGGCCTCCGTGTCGATGAAGCCGAGCGTGGCGAAGATCGGACGCAACGCCGCTGCCCAGCGATCGTAGCCCGCGGGATTGAGATGCAGCAGGTCGCCGAACCACGCCGGATTGGCGTCACCACTGGCCTCGGCAAACAGCGTCCATGTATCCACCACGGTGATCTGCGGATCGCCTTTCACCGTGGCCTCATAAAGTGCATTCACGCGGCGGATGATCTCCGCCGGGCGCTTCTTTTCGGCGGAGCTGGGGAAGATCCGGCACAGCACGATGGGCACGGCGGGCTGCTTTGCTTTGATCGTCTGGAGGATCTTTTGAAAATTGCGCCCGATCGCCTCCGGCTCGATGCCGACTTCGATATCGTTCGTGCCGAGCAGCAGCACGATCGCGGAGGGATTCAGCGAGAGCACATCTTCCTCCAGTCGGATGAGCATGCCGCGGGTGGTGTCGCCGCCGATGCCGCGATTCGCGAGCTTCATCCCGGAGAAGCGGCTCTTGAAGTCTTCGCCCCAGCCTTGCGTGATCGAGTCCCCGAGAAAGACGACCGCCTTCTGATCTTTCGGCACCTCCTGCACCCAACGGCTGCGCGACTC
>JANPIS010000471.1:0-1760 GCA_031425095.1 Chthoniobacteraceae bacterium | reverse complement strand
CTCGTCCGCGTCTCGTAGTGCTCCACCAGATCGGCGGCGATCTCCTCCACGCGTTCCTTCGCCCCCACCAGCTTCGCCAGTTCCGCCCATTTGCTCTTGGTCGATTCCCGCGCCGACACGTCCTCCTCGTCCTCGATCACTTCCTCCACGTCCTTGTTCAGCGCATCGATCTCCGCGCGGTTGATGTCCAGCTTCGCCAGCCGGCTCTCGTAATAGATCGGCACCGTCGCCTTATCCTCCTTCGCGTCCTCGATGTCGTAGATCGACACATAGCCTCCAAAGGTCTCCAGCGTGTTCGCATCCGCCTGCTCGATCGGCGTCCCCGTGAAGCCGATGAATGAAGCCCCGGGCAAGGCATCCCGCATGTGTTTGGCGTAGCCGAAGACATACTTCTTCCCGATCACTTCCTTCGTCGCCCGATCCTTCACGTCCACCAGCTTCGCCTTCGTTCCGTACTGCGAGCGGTGCGCTTCGTCCGTGATCACCACCACGTTCGAGCGCTTGCACAGCACCGGATGATCGCTCTCCTGGCTCTCCAGCGAGAACTTCTGGATCGTCGTGAAAATGATGCCGCCCGACTCTCGCGCCGCCAGCATCTCGCGGAGCTGCTCCCGCGACTCCGCCTGCTCGGGCGTCTGCTTCAGGAGATCCTTCGCCGCGCAGAATTGCTGGTAAAGCTGCCCGTCGAGATCGTTGCGATCCGTCACCACGACCAGCGTCGGGTTGTTCATCTCCGGCTGCTGCAGGAGCTTCCCCGCGTAGCAGCACATGGAGATGCTCTTGCCCGAGCCCTGCGTGTGCCAGAAGACGCCCGCCTTGTGCGAACCCGGCACCACCTCCCGGCCATACGTCGCCCGCTCTTCGCACACGCGGCTGCTTTCCTCCGTCGCCGAAGCGATCAGCGTCACGCGCACCGCCTCGCGCACGCCGTGGAATTGATGGTAACCCGCGATCTTCTTGATCAGCGCGTCGCCGTCCGGCTCGAAGAGCACGAAATAGCGGATGTAATCCAAAAACAGATCCGGTCGGAAAAAGCCGCGCACCACCTTCTCCAGCTCGAATTCCAGCGCCGGCCGGTCGTGCTCGTTCGCAATCGTCCGCCACGGCATGAACCACTCCGGCGTCGCCGTCAGCGCGCCGACCCGCGCATTCATCCCGTCTGAGACCACCAGCGCCTCGTTGAAGACGAGCAGGTCCGCGATCTCGTCCTTGTAGGTCTGGAGCTGCTGCCAGGCCTTCCACACGTCCGCGTTCTGATCCGCCGGATTCTTCAGCTCGATGATCCCCAGCGGCAGCCCGTTGATGAAGGCCACGAGGTCCGGCCGCCGCGGCTTCTTCGTCCCGGTCACGGTGAATTGATTCACCACGAGGAAGTCATTCTTCCCCGGATGCTGGAAATCGATGAGCTGCGCGTGATCCGTCTCCTTCTCGCCCTGCGCATTGGTGAATTCGACCTTCACCCCATCCATCAGCAGCCGGTGAAATGCGCGGTTGTTCCGCGGCAGGCTAGTCTCCGTCGGCGTCGTGACCACGTGCACCACTTCCTCCACCGCCGCCGGCGGCAGCTTGGGATTCAGCCGCTGCACCGCCGCCGCGAGCCGCGCCTTCAGCACGACCGCCCGAAAATCCGCCCGCTCCGGCGCCGCCCCGTCCGGCGCGAGATCAGCGCCGTTCGCATAGGTCCAGCCCGTGTCCTGAAACCACTGGATCGCGAGTTGTTCGAGCTGGTCTTCGGTGATCAATGGGGGAAAGAACGTCCC
>JANPIS010000470.1:0-2115 GCA_031425095.1 Chthoniobacteraceae bacterium | reverse complement strand
AGATCGGCTGCTCGCCGGGCCGCAGCGGCACGATGAGTTTCGCGCCGTCTTTGCGCACGGGGATCGCCTTCCCGGCGTGTTCGAGTTTGGTGACTTCGGCATCCGCGGGGAGCGCGATGAGGAAGTCGTCGCCGAGACTGCCCTGCACGGTGAGGTCGAGCTTCGATGTGCGCTGACGCCGGCCGAGCGTCGTCTCGTGCGCGACGCGGTTCACCGTCATCGTTGCGCCGGTGACAGCTTCCGGGCGGCCGATCGTGAGCGTCACGCTCTCGCCGGGCCACGGCTTCCACACGGGCGCGAGCTCGGCTTGGCTCGGTTCGAAGGTGGGCGCGAGTCCCGCGAGCGTCACATTCCACACCGGCGAAGCGACGAGATGCCAGCGCTCGACCCACGCATCTTCGGCGCGCGTGGCGAGCGCGATCTCATTGCCAATGGCGAGGCCGCTTTCCCACTCCGCGCCTTTGTCCTGCGCGCCGAGCCGCACTTCGATCGCGCCGTCGCGCACCACCGCGTTCGGCGTGAAGACGTTCTCGCCGGGCAGCAGCGGGACGCGCAGTGCGATGGCTTTGCCGGGCGGCGACAGGCGCGTGACAGTCGTGCGCACCTGCCACACGAGACCGAGTTCGAGATGCCGATCGATGACGGCGATCGTCTGCAAATCCTGCCGGTCGTAACTCGCCTGCCCCGCCACCGCGCGCTGCTGCAGCGCGAAGAACACCTGCGCCTCCGGCACGCCATCAGAGCGCACGCCGCTCACCGTCCAGCCGGGCGCGTCGATGCTCACGCGGCGCGGCTTCAGCAGGAAGGTCCACTCCCACTCGGTGACGGCGGCGAGCATTCCTTCGACGCGCACGCGATGCACGCCCGGCGGCACGACGACCCACAGGTAACCATCGTCCCGGCGCAGCGCGACCTCCGGCAGATCGTCGAGGAAGACGGACACCGGGGACCACGCGGGCAGTCGTCCCGGCAGCGGCACGGCGGTGCGGATCGCAGCGTGGACTTCCGCGTCGAGGGTGACGCGGCGATCGCGCAGCGTGAGCGAGACGGAAGGCATGTCCGCGGCGTGTGGATAAGCGTCGGACTTTTCGAGCAGGCGTTCGCGGAGTTTCTCCAGAGTCGTCGCGTCGGGGATCTGCGCGTTCGCGGTGGAGGTACTAAGTACACCGGCGATCAGGAGCGCCGCCGCCTTGCCGACCGCCGGCGGGACGAATGTCGCGTGCCGCCGCGACTTCAGCAGCAGCGCGACGAGAGCCAGAAGCAGGACGACGCGCGCAATGGTGAGCCCGCGCTCGACTGTAAGCGGGATAAGAATTGGACGCACCTCCTGAGCCGCGCGCACCGGTCCATTCCAGCCAAAGCTCACCGTCCGCCACTTCCACTCCGGCACGCCCGGTCCAGTCTGAATCCGCGCCTTCGTGTCGTATTGCAGGTTCTCCTTCTGCATCGCCTGCTTCTTCGACTGCGCGACGTTGCGGCTCTCGTATTCGCTGCTTGGAATCACTTCGTCGAGGACGCGACCCACGGAAGAGGCAGACGGAGCGGTCACTCGTCCGAAGCGCCACGACCCCACATTCTCCAACTGCGGATAAAGCGCCTGCTGCACCTGCGACGCAACGAAGGGCACGGCGATGACGATGAACGCGGCCACAGCGATCCACTTCGCAGCCGCGATCAGCCGACTCGCCCACGCCGACTGCGAAGCCTGCGTCACCTTCCCGAGCGCGAGCGGGATGAGCAGCAGCAGCCACACGTAACGCGGCGCGCCCGGCTCGTGATACGAAATGCCGAACGCGAGGAACGCCAGCAGCGCGGGGAAAAATCCCCACAGCCGGAACACCGCGAGCGTGAAGATGAGCAGCAGGAAAAGATCGAGCAGCGTCCACGCGGTCAGCCAGTCGCCATTTACCCAGTCCGCGCCGAAGAGCGCGAAGAGCCGCCAGCCGGGCGGCAGATTCACATTCACCTGCACGCTCTCGGCGTCCGACGCCCAGCCTGTGGCCGGCAGTTCGCGCGCGCGCGCCATGCGGCCCGTGGCTTCGAGATTCAGATTGCGATCGCGGATCTCCACGCCCGGCGCGGCGGTCTGCGGATTGCGCGTGATGAGCTGCCCGA
>JANPIS010000469.1:0-2356 GCA_031425095.1 Chthoniobacteraceae bacterium | reverse complement strand
CGTGACCCACTTGGAGGCCGATGCGATGACCGCGCGTCTTGAGTTGGAGAATCCGCCGAAGTTCCGTGAGAACACAACGCCCGCCGGAGTCATCACTTCCAGGGTGAGCCCGCCCGGAAATTCGGACTGCGATGCCTCTATGGCAGCGGTGACTGGCTGCCAGGGGTCGGGGGGCGGCGACTCGGCGGCGTGGAGCGCGGCCAGCGGAGGCAGCAGCAAGTTGGCGAGGAGCGTGAGGATGCCTTTCACTGCTTTGCCTTCTTGTTCTTCTTTTTCTCCGGCGCGCCTTCGGCGGTCTTGGTGCGCGGGGAGAGGTATTGATCGAACACATCGCCCCGGCCGAGGGCGCGCGGGTCATTCTGTTTCTTGAGTTCGCTCATGAGCGTCTCGCGCAGGACGGCGAGTTTTCCCGTGAAGGCGGGATCGGCGGCGAGGTTCGTCACGCAGTCGGGATCGCTGATGAGATCGAACAATTGCTCGGCCGGACGCTTGCCGAAGGCGTGCTGCCAGAAAGGATCCTTCTCGCCGCTCTCCGTCGCGAGAGTTTTGCTCGGACTGGCGTCGGTATCCTTTGTGCCCAACTCGGGATTGCCGCAGGGCCAGCGGTCGGGCGCGAAGTTGTGGACGTAAAACAAATTGCCGCTGCGAATCGCACGCGCGGGATAGCCGAGGCCCGCCGGTGAGCCGGGCCGGGCGAGCGCGTCGTTGCGCTCGCGGCCGACGATCACTGTGCCGCGTTCACCTTTCGCCTCGTTGCGGAGCAAATCGGCGAGGCTGCGTCCGGTGATGGGCGACATGCCCTGCGCGGCGCCATCCACGCCGAACAATTCGAGGAACGTCGGCGCGAGGTCGATGAAGCTGATGAACTCGGCGACGCGTCGGCCCGATTTCACGATGCCCGCGGGCCACGTCGCGACAAACGGGATGTGATGCGCGTCGTCGTAGGTGTGGCCCTTCACGCGCGGGAACGGCATGCCGTGATCCGAGGTGACAATGATCAACGTGTTCTTCGCCTCGCCGCTGGCGTCGAGCGCGGCAAGCAACGAGCCGACCTGCGCGTCGTAAGCTTCCACCTCGATCGCGTAGTCGAGCATGTCGCGACGGATGAGATCGTTGTCGGGCCAGTAGGCGGGCACGCGGTCGATGTCGGAGGGCTTTTTGCCGGCGGCGATGCCGGAATTCAGCTTGTAGCCGCGGTGCGGATAATGGCTGCCGAACCAATAGAAGAACGGCGTGCCCGGCGAGCGCTTTTTCAGAAACGCGGTGAGGCCGGCGCCCGGGTCGTTCGCATATTTTCCGCCGTCTCCGCCGAGGGCGAAGTTGCGCTGGCTGCCGTCGGCCAGCTTCGCTTCGCCGGGGCCCCAGGTCTTGCCCGCGCCTCCAGTCTGGATGCCAGCCTTCGCGAGCGCTTCGCTGAAAGCCATGAACTTCGCGGGGAAATACGGCTGATGATTCGCCGCGTCCTCGAGCTGCCACGGATTGCGACCGGTGAGGATGGAGGCGCGGGACGGCGCGCACTTGGAGGTCGGCGTGTAGGCATTTGCGAACACCAGCCCCGCCTTCGCGAGGCGGTCAATGTTCGGCGTCTTCACCCAGCTGCAGCCATACGCCTCGCCGAAATGCCGCGACGCATCGTCGGCGATGATGAAGAGGACATTGGGCCGGGCCGCCGCTGCATCCGCCGCCCGCACGACGCTAGGCAGCAACAGGAAGAGGGAGAGAAAAAGTGTGAAAGTGTGCTTCATGGAAGGTTTTTCGTTAGAGTTTCAAGCGAGCTTTTGCACCGCAGAGATTGGAAGACCGCAGAGGATCGGTTCAGAAGGTTCTATTTTTGCGTTCTCGAAATCTCTGCGTTGGAATTCAGGAATTGGAGGCTACTTCACCGCTCGGTAGAGGCGCTTCCCTCTCGAATCGAAATGCTCGAGGACCAACTCGGCTCCCGCGGTGATTTGGAGGAAGCCGCCGTTGGGAGTTGGCGAGGTGTAGAGTTGTCGGACGAGCGATTGTGGGTCGGAGCCATTCTTGTCGCCGGGCGCGACGCCGAGGCGGGAGTTCTCGTCGTTCAGCGCACCGCAGGCGAATTCTTCGACACCGGATGGATGGATGCTGTGATACTGCCAGTGACGGTCTCCGCAGATGATCGTGAAATGGCCGATCTTGTTCTTCTTCAGCCAAGCGAAGAAGGCATCCGCTTCGTGGCGGAAGCCGCTGAGATCGGCGTGATTGTCGATCTTCTTCAAGTCGTCAGGCCCAACCATCGGCGTGGGCGAGATGAGGATTTTCCATTTCGCATCACTCGCCTTCAGCGTCGTCTTCAACCATTCGCGTTGCTCCGCGCCCCAGAGCGATTTTTGAG
>JANPIS010000468.1:0-2637 GCA_031425095.1 Chthoniobacteraceae bacterium | reverse complement strand
TTGCGCTTGTAGGAGCTGTCGAATTCCTTCCCGTCGAGCAGCGTGCCCTTGTAGTGCACGAGCACCGTGTCCGTCGCCTTCGGGCTCTTCCCTTCGCCTTCCTTGGTGATCTTGTATTGCAGACCGCTGGCGGTCGTCTTCACACCTTCCTTGGTGCTGTTTTCCTTGAGGAATGCTTCGCCTTTTTCGGTAGCGGAATCGGCCATGACTTGGAGAGGTTGGAGACTGAGGAGCGCGGCGGAGACCGCGGCGATGAGGGTGCGGAGGGTTCGGGTTTTCATCGGCGCGGAGGCTGGCGCAGGCGCGCGCGGTCACGCAAGCTTTTCTCCGTCGACGATTCGGCCCTCGGCGATTTCCCAGCGGAAAAGCGGGGCCTCGTCGCCGCGCATCACAGCTTTGTGCAGTGCGGGTGCGTCGCGCTTTTGCAGCATGAGATCGGCGACGCCGTCCACGTGGCAGCTCAGCACTTTGGCGTAGCCTTTGAATTCGCGCGGTTCGCCGATGACGCGGGAAAGACCGGGAGCCATCGGTGCTGCGTCGCGGGCAAGGACGAGGAAGCTGTAAGGCAGGCTGCGCAGATCGATGCCGAGTTCGCGGCCGAGTTCGGCCCAGCGGGCGTCTTGGAAAACGGAGGAGGGGACGTGGGCAAAGTGATGGCACCAGTGACGCTCGTTCTTCGCCGCGAGCAGACCGCAGGCGGCGCGATGCGTGCAGGGGGCGATGACGGCGAGCGGGGAAATCTCCGTGAGCCGCTCGCGCGCCTCGATGAGGCGGCGGCTGTCGGCGTGCGTGCCGGCTTCGACCCAAATGACTTCGCCCGCCCGCGCGGCGAGCGCGAGCAATTCATCGAGCTGGCGGGCGCTGAGTTCGCTGATGACGTGGCTGAGCAGCAGCAAGGTGTCCGCGCCGACTTCACGGCTGGTGGAGATTTCGATCTGAGGGAAATTCGCGCGCACTCGTTCGGCGGCGAAGCGCATGGCCATGGATGAGCGATCGTGTGCGGCGTAGCTCGTGAGGTCAGTCCAGTTCGAGAGTGCGCGGCGGCCGGCGATTCCGCTGCCGCAGCCCCAGTCGAGCACGCGCCGGCTGCGTGGCTGCCAACCGCGCGTCGCAAGTTCGCGCAGGACGGCGTCCCATTTCCAACCGATGCGCTCTCCGAAGGTGATGTCGTAGAGCGCGAGTTCGTCGGCGGAGCGCCAGTAGTCGCTGGCGCCGGCAGTGCCGGTGAGGAAGCGCTCGCGCATTTTGCGGAGCGTGGCGATCTCGGGTGCGGTCCAGATTTTCATGATTCTCCCAGCTTGCGGGCGAGGTGCTGCTCGCGGATGCCGTAGAAGTCGAGCAGCGCGCGCAGCCGCTCGCGCAGCGGCGCAGGGTCGAGTGGGTGCGGGCGGCGATGCGCGGCGATCATCAGGTTCTTGCCGGTGTGCTCGGGGGCGATGAATTCGAAGACGGATGTGCGGTAGCCGTGGATCTCGAGGAGCAGGGCGCGCAGACCATCGGTGACGATTTCCGCTTTGCGTTCGGCGAGGATGCCGTGGCGGAGCACCTCGCGCAGCACTGGTGGCGCGGTGAGCTGCGCTCGGATCTCCTTGTGGCAGCACGGGGCGGCGAGGATGAGTTGCGCGCCGGATTGAATGCCGAGATGCAGCGCGTCATCGGTCGCCGTGTCGCAGGCATGGAGGGCGATGAGCACGTCCGGCGGTGTGGCCGGGGTGAAGTCGCCGATGGCGCCGCGCATGAAGGTGAGGCCGTCGTGTTTCAGTTCCGTGGCGACGCGATTGGTGAGGGCGACGAGATCCTCGCGCAGCTCCACGCCGGTGACTTCGGCGGCGATGCTGCGCGACCGGAAAAACGCGTGCGTCGCGAAGGTCAGGTAGCCTTTGCCCGCACCGAGATCGAGCACCCGGAGCGAGCTCCGGTCGCGGAGCGGCGAGTCCGCGACGAGATGCCCGAGCAATTCGGTGAAGCGCTCGATCTGGCGCAGCTTGTCCGCCATGCCGGGGCGCGCGACGCCGAGCACATCGGTAACGCCGAGCGCGGCGAGAAAGGGCGCGGCTCCGAGCGCCTTCACCTTCCGCCGGTCGTGCTCCGGTTCCGGCGCGACGGCGAAGGCCGGGCGGCTCGCTTTCAAAGTGCTGCGCGACAGATCGAGCCGCCAGTCACCGGCGGTAGTGAAAAGATGGGCGCGGGCAAATCCGTCGCGCAGCAGCTCTGCGACGGTCGCGATCGCTTCGTCGGTCGATTGGCTCTTCGTGACGTCTTTCGTGGCCGAGCGCCACACGAGCGAGACGCGCCTCCCTTCCCGAAGCTCGACGGGCCGCGCATAGACGTTGCGCACCTCGCCGCTATTTGGCTCGCTGAGGGTGAGCTTCACGAAAGTCTCCGCCGCGAGCGCGGTGCGGAGTTTTTCAAGGAAGCGATCGAGCGGCGGCATGGTGGGTAGGCTGCGGGAGGGAAAGTGGACGCCGCGCGCGCCCATCGCGACCACTTTCCACTTTCCCTTTCACCGGCCACCCCTACTTTCGCCGCGGGTGGCAGATGATCGCTCGCGGCTTTAGACCGCGAGAGGAAAGTCCGGACACCTTCAGGCAACATGCCGCGTAGAATGCGCGGGGGCGCCGGGCAAAAGTCCGGCGC
>JANPIS010000467.1:0-14434 GCA_031425095.1 Chthoniobacteraceae bacterium | reverse complement strand
TTTCGCCCTTCCCGAGTCGCTCGCCGACGCGGCGGTTGCGGCTGTGCTGGGAAAAGCACGTGACCATGAGATCGCCGATGCCGCTGAGCCCGCGGAAAGTCTCCGCGCGACCGCCGAGCGCGGTGCCGAGGCGGATCATTTCGGCAAGGGCGCGGGTCACGAGCGCGGCCTTGGTATTGTCCCCGAGGCCGAGGCCGTCGCACACGCCAGCGGAGAGGGCGAAGATATTCTTTAGCGCCCCGCCGAGTTCAATCCCGGCCACATCGTCGCTCGTGTAGGCGCGGAAAAAGGGTGTCGTGAAAGCTTTCTGCAACCGGACGGCGACTTCGGCGTCGGTCGCGCCGATGACGACCGCCGTCGGCGCCTGGCGCGCGACTTCCTCGGCGTGACTCGGGCCGGAGAGTGCCCCGATCGGATGCTGCGGGAAAAACTCCGCAACGATCTCGCTCATGCGTTTGCCGCTGCCGCGCTCAACGCCCTTCGTGCAAGAGAGCAGCACCGCCTCATCGCGGAGCGCGACGGTCGAGAGCCGCGCCGCGACTTCGCGCGTGGCCTTCGACGGCGTCACGAGTGCGAGCAGATCGCAGCCAGCCAGGGCGTCGAGGTCGCTCGTGAAGCGGAACTCCTCCGGCAGTGGCACGCCACGGAGATAGACCACGTTCTCGCGCTTCTCCCGCATCCGCGCGATCTCCACCGGATCGTGGCCCCAGAGCGTGATGGGAAACTTGTTTTCGTGGAGCAGCAGCGCGAGCGCGGTCCCCCAGCCGCCTGCGCCGATGATGCCGATGTGTTGGAAAGTCATGTGGATCAGCCCTCAGTAGTGGCGGACGAGACGCGCGGGAGGCAAGCGCAGCCCGTGTCTCAGGTCGGCGAGCTTTCGGTGATCACGACGTCCACCGGCTGATCGTGCGCTTCGGCGGGAAGGTCATCGACGATCTGGCAGTCGAAGCACACGCCGATGCGCGCAGTCCGCGGACTGCACCGGGCAAGCAGGCGGTCGTAGTAGCCGCCGCCCCGACCGAGACGACGGCCAGCGCGGGTGAAGGCGATGCCGGGGACGAGGATCGCATCGAGATCAGCAGGCGAGACCTCCGGGCACGCGGAAAATCCCGGCGCGCCAAATTTCCAATCGGCACCGCCGAGCAGCGTGCGGTCTTCCACCCGCAGGAGCACGACCTCCGCTCCGCGGACCTGCGGAAAGCAAAACACCGGCTCGTTTCCCTGGGCCCAGAGCGATTGGATCTGCGGCTCGCGGGCGAGCGGCAGAAAGGCCGCGACGAGCCGGGCTTCGCGCCATGCGGGCAGCGCGGCGATCGTCCCGCTGATCTGCCCCGACGCGGCGGCGAGGTCCACGAGAGCGGTGGCGCGCAGACGAGCGCGGATGATCTCGCGGAGCTCGGGTTTGTTCACCCGGCGACTACACGCGCCAGCTTTTGCCGTGGCAAGCGCACGAATTCTTGGCGAGTCGCGGGAGAGGCCTATAGTGCGCGCCTGTGCCGAATCCGTTCAGTCCCAAAGGCCGCAAGAAGTCCGAGATCAAAAAAACGCCCAAGCCGGACTGCGTCGCAAAGCCAGTGGGCGAGGCGCGGAAGGTCGGGCTGAAGCCGCAGAAGGACTGGCACAAGCGGAACTTTTTCACCGAGGTGCTGATCCCCTCGCTCTTTGAAAAACGCGCGGGCCAGCATGAGAAGCCGGCTTTTCCCACGCTGCGCAACGGCGAGATCGGGGTGACGTGGATCGGCCACGCTTCTTTCCTCATTCAGACGGAAAGTCACAATCTCCTCATCGACCCCAACTGGGCACGCTGGCTGAAAGTCATCAAGCGCGTGCGCCACCCTGGGCTGAAACTCCACGATCTGCCGGCCATCGATCTCGTGCTCGTGACGCACGCGCACTTTGACCACCTCGACCGCCGGACGCTGCGCACCGTGGCCGCGGACCAGCCGATCGTCGTGCCCTTTGAGGTGGGGAATCTCGTACACGATCTCGGCTTCCAGACGGTTCATGAGTTGCACCACTGGGAGACGCACGAACACGGCCCGCTGCGGGTCACGCTCACGCCGGCGCATCACTGGGGTGCACGCATCCTCCACGATTCGCACCGCGGCTTCGGCGGATTCATCATCGAGGTCGGCGGGCGGACGATTTATCATTGCGGCGATACGGCGTATTTCGAGGGCTTCGAAGAGATCGGACGGCGGCACAATATCGACATCGCGCTGCTGCCCATCGGCGCCTACGACCCGCCGAGCGGGCGCGAGGTCCACATGAATCCCGAGGAGGCGCTCGACGCCTTCGTGGCCCTCGGTGCGAAGCAGATGGTGCCGATGCACTATGGGAGCTTCCGCCTGAGCTACGAACCACTCCACGAGCCGCCCGAACGGCTGATGCAGCAGGCCCGCAAGAAGGGTCTCGACGATCGCATTGTGGTGATGCGCGAGGGCGTGCCGATGGTTTTCTGAGCATCGAAGCGTTTCCGCTAAGGACTCGTCAGCCGCAGTATTGAATGCAAATGTGTGGCGCGTTGGCCACCGCAGCGCCAATTTCCCCCGCATCGCGCGATGAACGTCGAGACCCTCCCCCAGCATCCCCATGATGCGCCTTCGCTGCAGGCGCGGATCTTCCTGTGGATCGGACGCGCCCGCTATTTCACGTTCTCGGCCCTCGCCCACATCGTGATCATCATCATCGGCGGCAGTGTGGTGCTGATTAAGAACATCGTGGAACCGCCGGATTTCACGGCGGAGCCGGGCAGCCTGATCAGCAGCGACACGTCTGTGGCGCCGCCTCAGACCACGCCTCAGGTGCAACAGAATGCCTTCACGCCTACGGCACCGAGCGCGGCATCTCCGGCTTCCGCGCCATCGCTGGTCGCGATCGCGACGAACAATCCGTCGGCAAACACTTTCACGATGAACGCAGTGCCGACGCCCAACATGCAGGTGCGGGCCGAGGCGATGAGCAAGACCAGCGCGCCCGCCGCGCCGACGGTCGGCACGGCGCTGACCAAGGAAATCGCGGGCAAGATCGCGGGCTTCACCGGAGGCTGGGCCAAGGGTGGGACGGGCAGTATTGGCAAGCCGCTCAAGTCTCGAGAGTTTGAATTCGTCGCCTACCTGGCAAAATACAAGGGCGGCGACTGGGACTCGACGGTGCGGATTGAGGACGGGAAGATCTGGGCCGGCAGCCTGCCGAATCTGCTCTTCGTCATGGGCAAGCTCTCGAAGGACAAGATCAGAGCGCACCCGCAGGCGCTCCCGCTCGACCTCGCCAGCGACCAGATCTTTCTGCACAAGCCGCCGTTCATCTGGTTCACCGGGCACCGGGATTTCGTCCTGACAAATGATGAACTCGTGAACCTCGCGGAGTACCTCCGCAGCGGGGGTTGCATATGGGGCGACAGCTCGCTGCCGGGACAACGCTCGCGATTCGACATCGCTTTCCGCCGCGAGATGGTCCGTGTCCTTGCCGAGCTCAACCCGACCTGGCAGCAACTCCCGGCGAATCATGCGATCTTCACCAAGGCCTACTACCCGGAGATCCGCACCGTGCCGCCGGGGATCAACTACTATGACGAACCCGTCTATGCGCTCTACGGCTACGGGGGTGAGATCGCGGTGCTCTACACGGCGAATGACTATGGTGACATGTGGCAGTTTGGCATCGACGCCAACGGCAAACTCGACCTCAGCCGCGACGAGAAGCACCGGATGGTAGCCGTCAACGAACCGATGTGGTACCGGCGCGAGCTTTACTTCCGCAACATCGAGGAGAAGGCGCTCTTCGATACCTACAAAGTCGGCACGAACATCGTGATCCACTTGCTAACGCGCTGGGAGGAGAAGATCCGCAGCGTGCCGCGGATGTAGCCGGCCTCCTTCGCCACCGCCTCTCGCCTTTAACCCAATCCCTCCCATGAATGTGACTGCCCATCTTGCTCCGAGCGCGATCGCACTAGCCCTCCTTTCGATCACGGGCTTCGCGCAAAACGCCGTCCAAAACGGCGACTTCACGCAATTCAAGGCGGAGGAAAATCTCTGGGACGGCGTGGATGGCCAGAACTTCCTCGCGGGCGACCGCCGGAATGTGTACGCGGTCACCGAGTCCGGGCGCGTGGGGGATCTGCCGATGCCCGTCTCGGTGAACTACGTGGACGTGAGCGGCGACCGGTTGCCCGATTTGGTCACCGCCGATCCTACGGGTGTCCTCCGCGCCTACATCAATGGCGGCACCCGCAACGCACCCAAGTGGACCCACGCCGAGGTCATCCCGATCTTTCCGCCGATGGTCGCCAAAGACGTGAAGTGGGATCGCAACGGCTCCTGGGCGTGGCGTTCGTGGCGTTTTGGTATCCCGAAGCTGGCACTGTTTGATTGGAACAAGCGCGGTCTGCAGGACCTCATCTTCGGAAATTACGTCGGCGACATTGTGATGATCGCCAACACCGGAACGCCGACCGCGCCGGCCTACGCGCAGCCCACCAATTACAACAAGGTGCGCGTTCCGATCAGCGTGAAGCGCCCGTGGGGCAACCTCTTCGCGCCGTGTCCGGTGGATTGGAACAAGGACGGCAAGCCCGACCTGCTCGTCGGCGAAGGCTCCTACTCGGCCAATGCAGTGTACGTGCTCCTCAACCAATCAAGCGGTTCCGAGCCAAAATTCACCGAGGAGCAGCGCTACTACCTCTGCTACGGCGATGGCCGCGAGCAACTCACGCCCACCGTCGCGGACTGGAATGGCGACGGCGAACTGGACGTGATTGTCGGCGATCGCAAAGGGACGATCGGCGTCTATATGAATCCGGGGAACTGGAAGCCCGGCACCGAGTTGCCTCTGGCGACGATGGTGAACTTTGGCAACGTGAACAGCTTCAACACCGCAGTCGCGCCGCACGCGGCCGACTACGATGGCGACGGCTTCTTCGATCTCCTGATCGGCAAAGCCAACGGTCGCATCGCCCTTGCGCTGAATAAAGGCACCGCCACCGAGCCGAAATTTGGGGCACCCGTCGAACTGCAAGGCGTCGGCATCTGGTCCAACAACATCCGCATTCCCGCCAAATGGACCATGGATCCCGGCACCAATCGCGGGAATCTCTACGGCTACATCAGCGTGGATGAAGCTGCCAGCCCCACGGGTGGCAAAGTCCTGAAAGCGGGCTTCTACCCGGCGCCGAACAAGGTCTTCAAGATGGTCGAGCTCGCTGTCGATGGCAGCGACTACACCGACTTTTTCCGCTACTGGCTCGATGAATGGAGGCCCATGGAAGCTGAGTGGGCAGGCGGAGGGCGCGCAGCGGACAGTTTCATCATCCGGCAGCTGCTCGTCCCGCTGAAGACCGGCGTCCCATACGCGCTGACCTTCATGACCAAAGGCAAAGCTATCCAGGATGGCGTCGCGACCGTGGCCTACCTCGGCGCCAACGAAGCCAAGGCAACGAAGTTTGAAAAAGGCGAGCGCGGCGCCGCCAAGGCGATCAAGGATGAAGCCAACGAGCAGCGTGAAGAGTCAGTTAGCTTCAGCAGCAGCGGCGACTGGAAGAAGGTGGAGAAGACTTTCACGGTTCGGTTCGGTGAGAAAGGGGTGCGCGCTCTGCCCGAGACCACCCTAGCGATTCTCGAGTTCAAATTCCGGCTGCCGCAGTATCTCGGTGAATGCGAGATCGCGGACGTGAAGATCACGCCGAAGGCGAAGTAGGTGGGTTCGCCCGACATCTGCGGGATAGCCGGTCGATGGAATCGGGCTTGACGCGAACTCGCGAGGTCCCTTAACACCATCGCAATCGGTGCCCGCGGATTCTGTTTCTGGATGCGCGACATGCCGTCAAACCCACTCCCAGAAAGGAAAAGACAATCATGAAGAAAGCAATCACCATCCTGCACATCGCGATCCTCGGCCTCGCCCTCACCGGCGGCGCAGTTGCGGCTGAGAAGAAGACGACCGCCACGAAAGCGGCAGATGCCGCCAAAGAAGTGACCGCCAAGGTCACCGGCGAAACCAAGCCGCTCCCGATGAACGTCCGCGCTGACGTGATCGACACGAAAGCGAAGACTATCACGATGAAGCGCAAGAGCGACAACGCCGAGGTCAAACACGTGATTACGGACAAGACCGAGATCAAGAATGGCGAAGCCGCGGCAAAGCTCAGCGACATCAAAGTCGGCGACATGGTCGGCGGTCTCCGGCTCAAAAAGAGCGACACGGAATACGAAGTGCTCAAAATCACGAAATTCGGCCCTGCCGCGCCAAAGAAGCCAAAAGCTGAAGGCGACGCCAAACCCGAACCCAAGAAGCCCTAAGCTTCACGCATCGGTCTTTTGAAACGCCGACGTCCTTCACGGGCGTCGGCGTTTTCGTTTTCCCGCGAATTTCTGGTTCCAGTGCACGCAGGCGACATTTCCAGAGTATCGCTGCCGCCCTCCACATCCCCGCCACGGAAAAATTTCAGAAAATAGTGCTTGCGGGCACTCCGCTGGCGTGGAAGTCTCCGCGTTCCTTTTCCGCGAGTCTGATCACCTCGCGGTTTTCTTGTCTTGAGCACCGCCGACGCCCGCCGCCCACACATTTTTACGCTGAATTTCCGAAACGCAGAAGACGCCCGCCGACTTCTGCGTTTCTGTCTCTCTGCGTCCAACGGAGAACGGAGGCTGTAGTAATAGGATCGAATTTCGTGCCCTCGTCCCGCTGGCTGGTTGGCGGAGGCGGGAGCTGATCGCAACCAACCGCCAATCGAGCAACATCCCATGTCTGAACGCAAATACTTCGGCAAAATCCGCGAAGGCGCAGAGCCGCCAAACCTCATCGAAATCCAGCTCGACTCGTATATTGAGTTTCTCCAGGAAAATGTTTCCCCGAGCAAACGCAAGGAGACAGGGCTCCAGGCGGTCTTCAAGGAAGTATTCCCGATCGAGAGCTATGACGGCAAAGTCACCCTTGACTTCGCGAGCTACGAAATCGGCGAACCGAAGCTGAGCCAGCGCGAGGCGATGATCGACGGGCAGACCTTCAGCGCTCCGCTGCACGTCACCTTCCAGCTCAAGGAAGAAAAGGCGACGAAGGAAGAGAAAGTGTACATGGGCGAGATCCCGCTCATGACTCCGCAGGGCACGTTCGTCATCAATGGCGCCGAGCGCGTGGTCGTCTCCCAGCTGCACCGTTCGCCGGGCATCTGCTTCGAGTCCTCGCTGCATCTGAATGGCAAGGTGCTCTTCAGCTTCCGCATCATCCCCGACCGCGGCTCCTGGCTCGAGGTGCAGTTCGATACGAACGACCTGCTCTACATTTACCTCGACCGCCGCAAGCGTCGCCGGAAGTTCCTCGCCACCACTTTCCTCCGCGCGCTGGGCTACGGTTCCGACGAGGAGATCATCAAACTTTTCTACACTGTCGAAAAGCTCAAGCTCAGCGAGAGCCTCGAGGAAGATGCGATCGCGACGAAGGTGCTCATCGCCGACGTCCGCGACGGCGAAATCACGGTGGCGCGCGCTTTCGAGCCGCTGACCAAGGCGACCATCCGCCAGATCCTCGGCCTCGGCGTGAAGGACGTGCAGGTCGTCGATACCAAGCAGGACGACACCATCATCAAGGCGCTCAAGAAAGATCCGGCGCACGACGAGGAAGAAGCGCTGAAGGACATCTATCGCCGTCTGCGGCCTGGCGATCCACCAACCGTGCCAAACGCCCGTGGCTTGCTGAAGCGTCTCTTCTTCGACCCGAAGAAGTACGATCTCGGCCGCGTCGGTCGCTATAAGATCAACCAGAAGCTCGGGATCAATGTCTCGCTCGACGAGCGCATCATGACCAAGGAGGACTTCATCGCCGCGATGAAATATCTCACGGGCCTGCGCCGCGGCGAAGGCATGCTCGACGATATCGATCACCTCGGCAGCCGTCGCGTGCGGACCGTGGGTGAATTGCTGGCCAACCAGTGCCGCGTGGGCCTCGCCCGCACCGAGCGTCTGGTGAAGGAGCGCATGACCCTCTTCGACGTGAACATCGAAGGCATGACCCCGCAGAAGCTGATCAATCCGAAGGCGCTGTCCGCGGTCATCCGCGACTTCTTCGGCCGGAGCCAGCTCTCGCAGTTCATGGATCAGACGAACCCGCTTTCCGAGCTGACCCACAAGCGCCGTCTATCGGCCCTTGGACCAGGCGGTCTCTCGCGGGATCGCGCCGGCTTCGAAGTCCGTGACGTTCATCCGTCGCACTACGGCCGCATCTGTCCGATCGAGACGCCGGAAGGTCCGAACATCGGGCTCATCTCGTCGATGTCCACCTTTGCAAGGATCAACGACTTCGGCTTCATCGAGACGCCGTATCGCAAGGTCGTGAATGGTCGCGTCACCGAGCAGGTGGACTTCCTCACGGGCGACCGCGAGGAGAACTACGTCGTCGCGCAGGCGAATGCGCCGATCGACGACAAGGGCAAGTTCCTCGATGAGAAAATCTCCGTGCGCTACCGGGGCGACTTCCTCGAAGTCGAGCCCGACAAGGTCCACTACATGGACGTGTCGCCGAAGCAGCTCGTCTCCGTGGCCGCCGGCCTCATTCCGTTCCTCGAACACGACGATGCGAACCGCGCCTTGATGGGCTCGAACATGCAACGCCAGGGCGTGCCGCTGCTCATCAGCGAATCGCCGCTCGTCGGCACCGGCCTCGAAGGCAAGGTTGCGCGCGATTCCAAGGCCGTCGTAGTCGCTGAATCCATCGGCAAAGTCGCGAGCGTCACCGCGGAGCAGATCATCATCACCAAGTCCGGTGAACTCCCCGACGGCAAGAAGAAGCTCAAGCACTCTCCCGAAGACGGCGTTTACATCTACGACCTCCGCAAGTTCATGCGTTCCAACGCCGGAACGTGTGTGAACCAGCACCCGATCGTCAAGAAGGGTCAGGCAGTAAAGGTCGGCGACGTCATCGCGGACGGCCCGAACTGCGACAACGGCGAACTAGCCCTCGGCAAGAACGTGCTCGTCGCGTTCATGCCTTGGAACGGCTACAACTTCGAGGACGCCATCGTCATCTCCGAGCGCATCGTGAAGGAGGACATCTACACCTCCATTCACATCGATGAATTCGAGATCGGCGCTCGCGACACCAAGCTCGGGCCTGAGGAAATCACGCGCGACATTCCGAACGTCTCCGAGGAAGCGCTGCGCAACCTCGGCACCGACGGCGTCATCCGCGTCGGCGCGGAAGTGAAGCCCGGCGACATCCTCGTCGGCAAGATCACTCCGAAGTCCGAGACCGAGCTCGCCCCTGAAGAGCGCCTCCTGCGCGCGATCTTCGGAGAAAAGGCGGCGGACGTGAAAGACACGTCGCTGACCGTCCCATCCGGCACCTACGGTATCGTCATGGATGTGAAAGTCTCCGCGCGGAAGGAAATCCAGCGCGTAAAACTCTCGCCGGCTGAGTCGAAGCGTCAGGCCAAGGTCATCGAAGAAGATCACGCCAAGCGGAAGGAAGAACTGCACGAGCAACTCACCGAAGCACTGTCCAACATCCTCCTGGGGGAAAAGATCCCGCTCGACGTCGTCAACGCGAAGTCCGGCGAGATCATCATCCCGGCCAACCGCAAGATCACCAAGACCCTGCTGCGCAAGCTCGCCGGCGTCTATGATCACGTGGACATCGACCCATCGCCGATCCGCAACAAGATCCGCGAGATCATCGGCCAATTTGAACACAAGTTTGCTGAACTGGAACTCGAGCACGAGCGCTCGATCGACAAGGTCGAGAGCGGCGATGACATCGACCCCGGCATCATCAAGCAGGTCAAGGTGTATATCGCGTCGAAGCGCAAGCTCTCGGTCGGCGACAAGATGGCCGGACGCCACGGCAACAAGGGCGTCGTTGCCCGCATCGTGCCCGAGGAAGACATGCCTTACCTCGCGGACGGAACGCCGGTGGACATTTGCCTCAACCCGTTGGGCGTGCCGTCGCGCATGAACGTCGGCCAGGTGCTCGAGACCCATCTCGGTGTTGCCGCCAAAGCCCTCGGCTTCAAGGTCGCGACTCCGGTCTTCGACGGCATCAAGGAAGATCAGATCTTCGAATACATGCGTCAGGCCAAGAAAGTCGAAGGCTACACCTGGATCAACGAAAGCGGTAAATCGACCGTCTATGACGGTCGCACCGGTGACGCTTTCGAGCAGATGATCGTCGTCGGCTACATCTATATGCTGAAACTCGGTCACTTGGTCGCGGATAAGATCCACGCCCGTGCGGTCGGCCCGTACTCGCTCGTCACGCAGCAGCCTCTGGGCGGCAAGGCCCAATACGGCGGCCAGCGTTTCGGCGAGATGGAAGTGTGGGCGCTCGAAGCTTACGGCGCGGCTTACACCCTGCAGGAACTCCTGACCGTGAAGTCCGACGACGTGCAGGGTCGCACGCGCATTTACGAGAGCATCGTCAAGGGTGACAACTCCCTCGAAGCCGGCACTCCGGAATCGTTCAACGTGCTCATCAAGGAAATGCAGTCCCTCGGCCTCGACGTGAAAGTCGGCGGCAAGAGCCCGTCTGCCAGCATCATCCCGACCCTCGTTTAGTCCACACCCTTACCAAACCTTCGGCAGCGTTACGCCGCCGTTATTAGCAGCCACTTAATATGAGCGATCTTACTATTCGTGAACTGATGGGTGAAGAGCGGACCGTGGGCTTCGACCAAGTCGGAATCACCGTTGCCTCGCCCGACTCCATCCGTGCCTGGTCCAGCGGGGAAGTGAAGAACCCCGAGACGATCAACTACCGCACCTTCAAGCCAGAGAAGGGCGGCCTCTTCTGCGAGCGCATCTTCGGTCCCACCCGGGACTGGGAATGCTCCTGCGGAAAGTACAAGCGCATCAAACACAAGGGCGTCATCTGCGATCGCTGCGGCGTCGAAGTGACCCTCGCTCGCGTGCGCCGCGAGCGCATGGGCCACATCGAGCTCGCCGTGCCGGTGACGCACATCTGGTTCTACAAGTGCATGCCTTCGCGCATCGGCATCATGCTCGACATGTCCGGCCGCCAGCTCGAGCGCGTCATCTACTACGAGGATTACATCGTCATCGACCCCGGCCAGACGCCGCTCCAGCGCTGCCAGCTCCTGACCGAAGCGGAATACCGTGAAGCGCAGGACCAATATGGCGAGACTTTCTCCGCCGGCATGGGTGGTGAAGCGATCAACATGCTGCTCAAGCAGACCAATCTCGCCGAACTCAACAAGGAGCTCGAAGAGGCGATGGGGAACACCAAGAGCAAGCAGATCCGCAAGAAGCTCGCGAAGCGCCTCAAGCTCGTGCAGGGCTTCGCCACGTCCCACACGCGTCCGGAGTGGATGGTGCTCGACGTGCTGCCCGTCATCCCGCCGGACCTGCGTCCGCTCGTGCCGCTCGAAGGTGGTCGCTTTGCAACCTCCGATCTCAACGATCTCTATCGCCGAGTCATCAACCGGAACAACCGTCTCAAGAATCTGCTCCAGCTCAAGACGCCTGACGTGATCATTCGCAACGAGAAGCGCATGCTGCAGGAAGCGGTGGACGCGCTCTTCGATAACGGCCGTCACGGCCGCGCCGTGACCGGCGCTGGCAATCGCCCGCTCAAGTCACTCTCCGACATGCTCAAGGGCAAGGGTGGCCGCTTCCGCCAGAACCTGCTCGGCAAGCGCGTGGATTACTCCGGTCGTTCCGTCATCGTCATCGGTCCGGAGCTCAAGCTCCACCAGTGCGGCCTTCCCAAGAAGATGGCCCTCGTGTTATTCGAGCCCTTCATTATCCGCGTGCTCAAGGAGCGTGGCTACGTCCACACGGTCCGTAGCGCCAAGAAGATGATCGAGCGTCAGACGCCTGAAGTGTGGGACATCCTCGAAGAGGTGACGAAAGGTCACCCGGTCCTGCTCAACCGCGCTCCAACGCTGCATCGTCTCTCGATCCAAGCCTTCGAGCCGCAGCTCATCGAAGGCGAAGCGATTCGCATTCATCCGCTCGTCTGCACCGCTTACAATGCGGACTTCGACGGCGACCAGATGGCGGTTCACGTTCCGCTCAGCGTCGAGGCTCAGATGGAAGCGCGCATGCTCATGCTGGCGCCGAACAATCTGTTCTCGCCGGCGAGCGGCAAGCCGATCACCACGCCTTCGCAGGACATCGTGCTCGGTTGCTACTTCCTCACGCAGAACCCGCGCAAGCTTGCCGGTTCCAAGGAGCCCGAACGTCTCTCGCTCTTTGCGGACGCCAGCGAAGTGGAGTTCGCAATGGCGGAAGGTTCGATCCGCGTGCTCGACAAGATTCGCCTCAAGAACCCGGACCGCGGCAAGGAAGGCACGGTCTTCGGCGATCCGACCAAGAACGTCATCGAGACCACCGCCGGCCGCGTCATCTTCAACCAGATCTGGCCGGAAGGCGTGGGCTTCTTCAACAAAGCCTGCGGCAAGAAGCAGCTCTCCGACGTGATCTTCCGGACCTACCAGAAGGCCGGCCACCATGCCACCGTCGATATGCTCGACCGTCTCAAGGAGCTCGGGTTCTTCTGGGCGATGAAAGCGGGCGTTTCGATCGGTATCTCCGACATGATCATCCCCAAGGAGAAGCAGCTCGAACTCGATAGCGCTTACAAGCAGATCGCCGTCGTCGAGAAACAGTATCGCCAGGGCATCATCACCGACGGCGAACGCTACAATAAGATCATCGACATCTGGACCCACGCTGGTGAGGAAATCTCCAACGTCATGTTCCGCACCCTCGAACATAACGAGGGCCGCAAGGAACTGAACCCGGTGTATCTGATGGTCGACTCCGGCGCTCGCGGTAACCGCCAGCAGGTGAAGCAGCTCGCAGGGATGCGCGGCCTCATGGCCAAGCCATCCGGCGAAATCATCGAGCGCCCGATCACCTCGAACTTCCGCGAGGGTCTGACGGTGCTCGAGTACTTCATCTCCACGCACGGCGCCCGCAAGGGTCTCGCCGATACCGCGCTCAAGACCGCGGACTCCGGTTACCTCACTCGCAAGCTCGTCGATGCGTCGCAGGACGTGATCATCAGCGAAGACGATTGCGGCACGACCGGCGGCATCGTCGTGAAATCGATCTACGAGGGCGACGAGGAAGTCGTCGATCTCGCGACCCGTATCATCGGCCGCACGAGCTGCGAGACCGTGAAGGATCCCGTGAGCGCGACCACGATCATCAAGAAGGGCCACCTCATCGACGAGAAGACCGCGCAAGCGATCGAGAAAGTCGGCGTCGAACAGCTCAAGATCCGCTCCGTTCTGACTTGCGAGAGCAAGCGTGGCTGCTGCGCGAAGTGCTACGGCCGCAACCTGGCCACCGGCCAGATGGTCAAGCTCGGCGAGGCCGTCGGCATCATCGCCGCCCAATCCATCGGCGAGCCTGGAACGCAGCTCACGATGCGCACCTTCCACATCGGTGGTGTCGCGTCCGGCACGTTCAAGCAACCCGTCCTCAAGGCAAAGAACGATGGCGAGATCCGCTTCAGCGATGATCTCCGCGTCGTGCAGAACCTCGAAGGCCAGTGGATCGTTTTGAACAAGAACGGCAGCGTGACCATCCACGGCAAAGACGGCCGCGAACTCGAGAAATACACGATCGTCGTCGGCACCACTCTCGCCGTCTCGAACGGCGCCCACGTCAAGAAAGGCGACGCCTTCGGTCAGTGGGATCCGCACAATGTGCCAATTCTCACCGAGAAAACCGGCAAGGTGGAGTTCCGCGACATGATCTCCGGCGTCACCATCAAGAAGGAAGTGGACGAAGCCACTGGCGTGATGGGTACCGTCGTCATCGAACACAAAGAGGATCTGCATCCGCAGATCGTCATCGTGGACGAAAAGACGAAGGAAGTCCTCGCCAGTTACTCCATCCCGGCCGGAGCCCACGTGTCCGTCGCCGAGAAGTCGAAGGTTCAGGCCGGCGCTCTGCTCGCCAAAACCCCGCGCAAGGTTGCGAAGACCAAGGACATCACCGGCGGTCTGCCGCGTGTGGCCGAGCTTTTCGAAGCCCGCCGTCCGAAAGACGCCGCGGAGATCGCGAAGATCGATGGCGTCGTCGAAATCGGCGGCACCGTCCGCGGCAAGCGCAAGATCATCGTCAAGGATCCCGAGACCGAAGCCGAGGAGGAGCATCTCGTCCCGCTGAACAAACACGTGATCGTCTTCAAGGGCGACCTCGTGAAGAAAGGTCAGCAGCTCACCGAGGGTCCCGTGCCTCCGCACGACATCCTCGACGTTCTCGGACCTCAAGCGTTGCAGGAACACATGGTCAACGAAGTGCAAGAGGTCTATCGCCTCCAAGGCGTGGAAATCTCCGACAAGCACATCGAGATCATCGTGCGCCAGATGCTGCGCAAGGTGAAGGTGACCGACCCCGGCGACACCTCGATGCTCTGGGGCGATCAAGTCGATCGACTCACCTTCGAGAAGGAAAACGAGCAGGTGCAGGAA
>JANPIS010000466.1:0-13794 GCA_031425095.1 Chthoniobacteraceae bacterium | reverse complement strand
GCGCGCCGTGTGTGCGGTGTTACTGCCGACGGTCGTGTGCTGCATCGGCGCTTTCTTCGTGATCGGCGCCATCGTCGGCACGGCGATGGCCGCACAGGGCGCCCACTAGATTTTCGCAAGCGATGAGCTGGCGACGGCTCGCTCCCGGAGAGCTGGACCACGAGGCCCTGTGGCTCGGCGTGTCGCTGGGAGCGGCGGCGCTTGGGTTGACGTGGTTCGCTCTCGGGCTGCCGCGGCCGCAATGCCCGTTGCATGCCTTCACCGGCGTGCCGTGTCCCGGCTGCGGGACGACGCGCGCCGTGGAGTCGCTGCTCGCGGGCAACTGGCCGGCGGCTCTGCTTTTCAATCCCCTCGCCTGCGCCGTGTTCGCCGGCGTCGTGCTCTTTGACCTCTACGCCCTCATCGTCCTCATCGGACGGCTCCCGCGCTGGCGGCCTTCCAGCGCGATGCCGTTGGCAGTCCGAACCGGCGCCGTCGCCGTGCTCGTGCTCAATTGGCTTTGGCTGATGTGGCGGGAGGCACGGTAACCGGGACGGCGGTGGTGGCTGCGGGCTCGACCTTCGGCGCGGGCGTGGCCTTTGGCTTTGGCACCGGCGGGCGATCCATGGCCAGCAGCTCGGAGACGGTGACAAACTTGAACCCCTTCGCGAGCAGTCCATCGATGGAGGCGGGCATCGCATCGATCGTCGTCTTGTGGATGTCGTGCGTCAGGATGATCGAGCCCGGAACCGTGTGGCCGAGGATCTCGGACTGCACGTGGGAAGCGCTGCGGATCTTCCAATCGAGCGTATCGACGTCCCAAAGGATGCACTTATAACCCCATTTGCGATACGCCCACGCCTGCTGGTTCTGCGTGAAGGCGCCGTAGGGCGGACGGAGGAGCTTGGTCGCAACGCCCGTGGTCTGGTGGATGACGTCGTGCGTCTTGCCGAGCTGCTCGGTTACGCCCCCTTCGCCGAGCTTCGTGAGCTGCGGGTGCGACCAGGAGTGGTTCGCGATCTCGTGACCTTCCTCGACGATCCGCTTCGCGATCTCGGGATATTCAGCGACGCATTGGCCGACGACAAAGAAGGTCGCCTTCACCTTGCGCTGCTTGAGCATGTCGAGGAGCCGCGGAGTATTCACGCCGTGCGGGCCGTCGTCGAAGGTGAGCGCGATGTAGGGGCCGTCCACGTGACACTGGCTGTAGGTGATCTTCGGGCGCGGGGAGTCGGCGGGCGTGGCCACCGGCGCGGCATACGCGGGCGCGGGGACAGCGGTCGCTTTCGGCGGGGTCTCGGCGAATGCGGTTCCCGCAAGCGCGAGGAGGGCAAGGAAGAGGCGGCTCATGAGTTGGCGGGACAATGGCAGTGGAATGCGCGGGTGCAAAGCGCTTTGGCGGGCGGCGGAGCGTGGCCCACGTCCGCCCGTCTGTCTGATGACAATCCAGTCATGCGCCGGGGCGCTCTGCTCCCATGAACCGCTCGAGGATCGGCCGCAATTTTTCCACCGTCGCGGCCGGCCAGAGCTTGCGATCGGTGACCAGCGCGCTGTCCAGCGCCCGGTGCTCCGGCCACTCCGGAGTCTCCGGGAGGTGCGGGATGACGCGGGCGAGGATCTTCTTCGCGGCCTCGGCATTGGCGACGAGGTGCGCGATCACCGCGTCGGCGGTCACCGCTTCCTCCTCGATCTTCCAGCAGTCGTAGTCGGTGATCATCGCCATCGTGGCGATCGCGATCTCGGCTTCCCGCGCGAGCTTCACTTCACCGAGATTCGTCATGCCGACGACATCGAAGCCGAGCCGCCGATGCGTCTCGCTCTCGGCCCGGGTGCTGAACTGCGGCCCGTCCATATTCACGTAGGTGCCGCCGCGGTGCATGATGTGGCCGAGCGCCTCGCCGTGTTCGTGGAGCAGCCGCTGGAGCGGTGTGGAGATGGGATCGGCAAAAGCGACGTGGGCGGCGATTCCCTCGCCGAAGAAGGTGTGCCGCTGGCTGGTGCGATCGAAGAACTGCGACGGCAGCACGATGTCCCGCGGGGCGTATCGCTCCTGCAGCGAACCCACCGCCGTGACGCAGATGATCCACCGCACGCCAAGCGAGCGCAGCGCCCAGATATTCGCGCGGTGGTTGAGCTCGTGCGGCAGGATCCGATGCCCGCGGCCATGGCGCGGGAGGAAGTAAACCTGCCGACCGGCAAGCTGGCCGCCGACCAGCACGTCCGACGGCGACCCAAACGGCGTCTCGACCGCGTGCTCAGTGACGCCGGCGAGACCTTCCATCTGGTACAGGCCGCTTCCTCCGATGATGCCGATGGCTGGTGCTTGCATGGGCGGAGGATTAGGCGGCGCGCAGAGCCTTGGGAAATCGAAACTTCACTTCACGAAACTCGCGAGATCTGCGATCGTCGTCGCTCTCTATGGTACACTGGTCCTCCCCTCGTCTCCGGCCCTTCATCTTTACTGCTGCCGCCGTGCTTTCGCTTTTCGCGAGCGACGCGGCATCCGCGCAGGATTCTTATCTGCTGCGCGATTCGGGAAGGATGCGCGAATATCAGGTGTCGCCCAGTGAGATCCACGTGGTCCGTCCGGCCGCTCCGGCTGAAGAGCTGAAGGCCGCCATCACCGCCGCGGAGCCCGGCGCCACGGTGAGCGATCCGAAGAAAGGGCGGGCGCTGGTCCTCTCGGCAGGCGGCAAAGCGCCGGCCAGTGTGTCGGCCCGCGCGGCTGCCCTCACGAGTGCCGTTCCCGGAAGTCAGGTCGAAGCCGTCCTTTATCCGAAAGATGGACCGCGGACGGAGCTCACGCGGCGGATCATGACCCCCGAGGTGCTCGTGCCAGTGCCGGCCGGTGAGACGCCTGCAACGATCGCGATTTCGGTGGGCGCGAGTTCGCTGCGCGAAGTGAAGGTTCCCGGCTACACCATGCTCCGGTTCCCGGATGGCTTTGCGGCCCTCGAAGCGACCCGGAAACTGGAGTCCCGCGGGATCAAGGCCGAGCCACAGCTCCGCCGCCTGCATGCCAAACGGTTTACGCCGAATGACAGTCTCTTCTCCAACCAGTGGCACCTGCGGAACACTGGCCAGAGCGGCGGCCTCTTTGGCATCGATGCGAACATCACGCCCGCCTGGGACATCACCAAGGGCCTCGGGGTGACCATCTCGGTGGTCGATGACGGCCTCGAGACGACGCACCCCGATCTCGACCCAAACTGCCCGCCGATCGCATCCGGCTTTCATCGCGACTTCAATGGCGGGGACAACGATCCGGCTCCGGAAGCACTCCCGCTCCCTGCCGATCGGCATGGCACGGCAGTGGCCGGAGTCGCGGCGGCCCGGGGGAACAACTTCATCGGCGTCTCCGGTGCGGCGCCCGAGGCGCAGTTGGTTGGCATTCGGTTGATTTCGGGGCCAGTCACCGATGCGGAAGAAGCTCAGGCGCTCTTCTGGAGCCCGGCCGGCCTCGAGGTCGGCGTCTCGAACAATAGCTGGGGACCGACGGTGTACTATGCCAGTCCCGATACGCTGACGAAGAACGCCCTGCGCGACGCCGCGATCAACGGCCGCGGCGGGCGCGGCCAGATCACGATCTTCTCGGGCGGCAATAGTCAGGCCGACAGCGATGGCGCCCGCGACACGAATGGCGACGGCTACTCCGCCTCCCGCTACGTCATCGCCGTCGGTGCGCTGAACAACTTCGGCGTGCAGAGCACCTACAGCCAGCGCGGCGCCAGCCTGCTCGTGAGCGCCCCCTCGAGCGATCCCTTCGCCACCGAACCGCGCCTCGGCATCTGGACCACGGACAATGTCGGCTTGAACGGCTACAACCCCGGCGCGGGCGAGCCCTCCACGGCCATCGATCCGAACCGCGAATATACGAACTCCTTCGGCGGCACCTCGTCCTCCGCGCCGCTGGCGGCCGGCTCCATCGCCCTGATGCTCGCCTCCACCCCGACCCTCGGATGGCGCGACGTGCATGAGATCGTGGCGGCCACCGCCGCGCTCGTGGACGCCGGCGACAGCGATTGGGTGGTGAACGGCGGCGGCTTCAAATTCAACCACAAGTACGGCGGTGGAATGATCGACGCCACCGCGGCCGTCGTGCGCGGCAAGAGCTGGCAAAATCTCCCGGCTGAGGAATCCGAGAGCGTCGCCGCCACCGCGCTGCCCGCCGTGATCCCGGACAACAACACCGCCGGGATCACCCGCTCGTTCGATTTTTCCGCCTTCCCAAATCTGCGCGTCGAGCGCGTCGAGGTGCTGGTGCGCGCGGTGCACAACAGCCGCAGCGATCTCGAAATCTCGCTCACTTCACCCTACGGCACCCAGTCCTTCTTCACCAACCTCCGCCCGCGGCAGTCGGGCACCTTCGATGACGACACGAACATCGACGACAACGGCGCGGCGTGGAGCTTCACGACGACGCATTCGTGGGGCGAAAACAGCTCCGGCGTATGGACCCTGCGCGCCCGCGATCTCCGGGCCGGCACTGCGGGTTCGCTCAACTTCGCGACGGTCCGGATCTACGGCACGAACTCCGTGGAGGAGCGGGTGATCTTTGAGGCTCCGGCGGTGACGGTGAACGAGGCCGACGGCACGGCGACGATCCGCGTGCAGCGCTTTGGCTCGGCGACCGGCGCGTTCAGCGTGGATGTGCTCACCGCCCCTCAGAGCACGGCGACGGCCGGGGCAGATTTCGATGCGGTGACGCAGACGCTCGAATTCGCCGAGGATGAGTTTGAGAAGGAAATCACGATCCCGATCCTCCAGGACAGCAATCCAGAGCCGGTGGAGACGATCTTCCTCGCGCTGGTCAATCCTTCCAGCGTCGCGCTCGGCGGCGTCACGCTCACGCAGATCTCGATTGAGGACGATGAGACCCGTCCGGTCACCATCAGCGTCACGGATGCGACCGCCACCGAAGCTCCCTCTGAACCCGGCGAGATCGTGATCACGCGCCCTGCCGCAGACCCCACTCCGCTGACCGTGAACATCTCCGTCGGCGGCACCGCGACCAACGGTGCCGACTACACCGCGTCGATCGGGACTTCGAACGTCACGCGGCTGCCGACCACAGTGACCATCCCGCCTTCCCTCGACAGCATCCGAGTCCGGATCAATCCGCTCAACGACAACGCCACCGAGGGCACCGAGACCGTCATCGTCACGCTGCTGCCTGGCCTCGACTACGACGTCGGCCCGCAGAGTGTGGCGCAGGTCAACATCATCGACGACGAGCGCCCAGCTGTCGGGGTCGAAGCGCCGGTCGTCCTCGTGTCGGAGGCTTCGCTGACTCCGGTCAACTTCATCGTGCGCCGCAACAACAGCGACGCCACGCCCCTGATCGTCAAGCTGCTGGTCGAAGGCACGGCGCGGGCCGGCGACAACTACATCGCCCTGCCGACGCAGGTGGAGATTCCCGCCAGCGCTTCGTCCCTCGTCGTCCCGCTCCGGCCGGTGAACGACACGCTCTACAATCCGCTGAAGAGCGTGATCGTGAAGATTTTCCCGACACAGGACTACTCCGAGAGCTTCAACAGCAAGGCGACGATCAACATCACTGAAGATGATCCGCTGCCCGACGCGACGCGCCCTTTCGTGACCATCACGAGCCCGAAGAACAAGGAGCGCTTCGACGCCCTCGCGGTCACACCGGTGGTCGCCTCAGGCACGGCCCGCGACAACAAGAGTGTCTCGCGCGTCTTCTACTCGGTGAACGAAGGGGCGCGCAAGACGGCCACCAACACGACGCTCTGGACCGCGGATCTCACGGCCGATCTCGTGCCGGGACCGAACAAGCTCTCCGTGCAGAGCCAGGACGCGGAGGGCAACCTCTCGACGGCGGCCATCGTGAATTTTTCGTTCGTGCGGAAGCGCACGCTCACGGTCACGACGACGACAAACGGCGCACCCGGCAGCTCCGGCGGCACCGTCACCTCGAGCTTCCTCACGCCATCTGAGTTGGAGGCGGGGCAGACCTATACCATCACCGCGACACCGAGCGCAGGATTCGTGTTTGCCGGTTGGAGCGGCGGCTTCACCGGCCTCGCGCGCACGCTCACCTTCCAGATGCCGAATGCGAATACGACGCTCACCGCGGCGTTCGTGACCGATCCCTTCCTGAGCGGAATCCAGGGCACCTACACCGGTCCGGTGCGGAGCTCGACCTTCGCGCAGGAAAGCGCCGGCCTGCTGCAGGTGGCGGTGACCGCGCGCGGGGCGGCCTCCGGCACGCTGTCACTCGCCGGTGCGCGGCTTCCGTTCCGGGGAGAATTCAATGGTCTCGGCCGTCTGCGGGTGAACATCCTCCGCACGAACTCCACACCGGTGCTTCTCGATCTCACCCTGGACCTCACAGGTCCGGTCCGGCGCATCACGGGCACGGCAGCGACGACCAGCTTCACGAGCAATGTGTTCGCCGAACGCGCTGGCTTCAGTGCATCCACCCCATATGCGCCGGCGGCGGCGAAGCCGGAGTACTACACCTTCGTCATTCCCGCGGGCACCGGCGTGCCGGCCTTCCAATACCCCGCCGGCACTGGCCACGGGACGCTGACGATCGACGCCTCGGGGAATGTGAAGTGGACCGCAACGCTGCCTGACCAGACGGTGGTGAGCGGCGGCGCACCGCTCGCCCCAGACCTGAGTTCCGCCTTCTTCGCGAGCCTCTACGGCAACAAGGGACTCACGCTCGGCGAACTCCGGGTCAACAAAGCGGCCGCAACGACGGACTTCACCGGCACGTTTGATTGGGTGAAGCCAGAGAATCCTCGCGACCGCACCTTCCCGCTCGGCTTCTCCCGACTCGGAGCGACGATCGAGGGTTCGCTCTACGCCGCTCCCGCGACACCAGCCACGCAGACCGTCTTCAAGACTCCGGCGACAACGACCGGCGCAATCCAACTCACCCGCGGCAACATCACCACCGCCACGGGAGTCGCGACGACCATCAACGAGGTCTTCAAGCTCGGCTTTGACCACAAGGTCATCTTCAACGGCACCACACCGCCGCAGGGGTTGATCGTGACCATCGACCCCGTGCGGGGACTCTTCAGTGGCACCTTCGTGGACGCGAAATTCCCACGGCGCACGCTGCGGCCGTTCCGCGGCGTGATTGTGCAAAAGCAGCAGCTCGGCTGGGGCGGTCTGCTCGGCGGCACGATCACCGGCGCCGCGCTGCAGACTGGCACCGTGAAGCTCGACCCGTGATCGCCGCGCCGCGCGGCGGCGGGCGTCCGCTCAAGCCTCGCGCAGCACGGAGATGAATTCCGCCTGAGCGGGCGAGCGCTGCCGGTTGCGTTTGGTCACGACGGCGAGGGGGCGAACCATCCGGGGGCCATCGATCTCGATGCCGACGAGGGCGCCGGTCTCGATCTCCTGGCGCACCGTCGTGCGTGGCACGATCGAGACCCCGCCGTCGATCTCCACCGCACGCTTTACCGTCTCGATATTGTCGAACTCCATTTTATGGACGATCGACACGCCCTGCTCGCGGAAGTGGCGGTCGATCGCTTTGCGCGTCGGCAGATCGGGCTCGAAGGCGATGAAATGTTCGCCCGCGAGCTTCTCGAGCGCGATGCGCTTGTGGCCGGCGAGCCGGTGACCCGGCGGCACGATGAGGATCATTTCGTCTTCGGCGAAGATGTCGATCTGCAGCCCGTTGCGCTTCGCCGGATAGGAGACCAACCCGAGATCGACGTCGCCATCCGCGACCAGCGAATAGACCTGATGCGAGCGTCGATACGACACCTGCACTTCCACTTTCGGAAAACGCTCGCGGAAGATCTTCAGCAGCGGCGGCAGATCGTGAAAACCCACGCTGTAGATCGACGCGATGCGGATCTCTCCCTCGACCACGTTGCGCAACTGGTGCAGTCGCGCGTCGAGGTTGTCGTGGACCTCGAGGATCTCGCGTGACGCTTCGAGAAAAACGGAGCCTTCCGGCGTGAGCGCAAAGTGCCGGCGCCCCCGCTCGATCAGTGTGACCTGGAATCGCGTCTCCAGCGCGCGGATCTGCTGGCTCACCGCACTCTGGGTGATGGCGTTGATCGCCGCGGCTTTGGAAAAACTGCCGGTTTCGGCAAGATCACAGAAAACTTTGAACGTAGCGATGTACATCCGGGGATGCGTGAGGATAAGGACCTCTTATCGCAGTGTCAATCGATGTACCTTTTGCGACCCATCAGCACGGCTTCGCGGCGCGGACAGTCACCTCCCGCTGTGCTGCTGATAATGTCTCCTACTGAACCGCCGCGTCGGATCCGATCAGCTCTTCGCGCTCAGCCCAAAAGCTTCATGCACAAGGTTTGCCGCTTCCGTGATCTTCCCCTCTTCTATGATCACCGCGGTCTTGATCTCGCTGGTCGAGATCATCTGGATGTTGATCCCGCCATTGCTGAGCGCGGCGAACATCTTCGCGGCGACGCCGCTGTGCGAACGCATGCCGATGCCGACGATGCTGAGCTTGGCAATGCCGTCCTGGGTTTCGATCTCTTTGGCCGCGATTTCTTTCACAACCGGAGCGAGGACTTTGGTCGCTTTGGGCAGGTCGTCCTTGCTGAGGGTGAAGGAAATGTCGTTGGTGTCGCCGATGCTGTCGCTCTGGACGATCATATCGACACTGAGATTGGCGCCCGCGAGGGCGGTGAAAATCTTGGCGGCATTGCCAGGTCGATCGGGGATCTGGCGCATGGTGAATTTCGCCTGGTTCTTCTCGATGCTGACGCCGCGGACGACGACGTGTTCCATATTCTTGGTCTCCTCTTTGACGATGGTTCCCGGGTTGTGGTTGAAGCTGCTGCGGACTTCGAAGACGACGCCAAATTTTTTCGCGAATTCGACGGAGCGTGACTGCATGACTTTCGATCCGCTGGAAGCCATTTCGAGCATTTCGTCGTAGCTGATCTCCTCGATCTTCGTGGCCGTCGGGACGACGCGCGGATCGCAGGTATAGACGCCATCCACATCGGTGAAGATTTGGCAGACATCGGCCTTGATCGCGGCCGCGATTGCGATCGCCGTGAGATCGCTGCCGCCGCGGCCGAGCGTGGTGATGCGGCCGTCGGTGGTTTCGCCCTGAAAGCCCGCCACGATCACGATCTCACCCGCTTCGAGATGCTGGTGCACCTGCTTCGGCGTGATGTTCGCGATCTTCGCCTTGGTGTGAACGCCGTCGGTGATGATGCCGGCTTGAGCACCGGTGAGGCTCACCGCTTTGCGCCCCATCGCATTGATGGCCATCGCCGTGAGCGCGATGGTCGTCTGCTCGCCCGTGGCGAGGAGTACATCCATCTCGCGCTCACTCGGCGCGGAGGAGACGTCCTTTGCCAGTTTGATGAGTCCATCGGTCACACCGCTCATCGCGGAGACGACCACGACGACCTTGTGCCCGGCGTCCTGAGTCTCGATCACCCGCCGGGCGACATTCTTGATGCGCTCGGGTGTGCCAACGGAAGTGCCGCCGTATTTCTGGACGATCAGACTCATGGGGAAAAGGGCGCGAATCTTTGGCCGCAGAGGCCGGGGTGTCAAAGGATTCCGGGGCGCTCAGACTCGGGATTCAAATCAGGAGCTTCAGCGCCTGGCGCACGAGATCTTCCACTTCGCGGCCGCCGCGATCCCACACCCGCTTCACCACTTTGTGGGCATCGACCTGCTTGTAGCCAAGCGAGATGAGCGCGAGGACCGCGTCGTTCACCTGCGCTTCCTCGGGCGTCGGCGCGTGTGCGGCGCTGGCGGCTTCCCACGCCGCAGCGATGCCGACCTTGTCCTTGAGCTCGACGATGATGCGCTCCGCCGTCTTTTTCCCGATGCCCTTGGTCTTGGCGAGCAGGCCCGCGTCGCCCGCGACGACGGCGGCCTTGAAGTTCGCGACCGTCGTCCCGCTGAGAACATCCAGCGCGGTCTTGGGCCCGATGCCGGAGACATTCGCGACGAGCAGGCGGAAGAGATCGCGCTCCGCGTGCGACATGAAACCGAAGAGCACATGCGCGTCTTCCCGGACCTGCAGGTGAGTTAAGATCTTGATCGGCTGCCCTACCGCCGGGAGCCTGTCGTAACTCGAAAGAGGAATCGCCACATGATAGCCGACCCCATGCACGCCCACGACGACATGCGTCGGCAAAGCCTCGACGAGATTGCCTTCGAGAAAGGTGATCATGCTCGCGACCATAGAAGTGCGCCCGGGCGTGCAAAGGGCAAACTCACGCGTCGCGTTGGGAAACTGCTGTGGATCCTCGCGATTTGCCTCCCGGGCTCGGAGCTGCGCGCTGACGACACCTGGCGGGTATGGCTGGAGCCAAAGTTGATGCGTCCTCCAGTGGCGAATCCCGTGGAAAGCTCGGAGCGCACTCTTTTCGCCGCAGGCACACTGCGGGACGGAGCCCTCGTCACGCATTCCGTGCCGGAGTTCGCGGCGCTGAAAATCCCGTGGTCGGACTTCATGGCCCGCGCCCGCGCGAACGCCGCCGCCGACCTCGCGACGCTTAAGCCGCGCTACGTTCGCAACCGCCGCAACGTCATCGAGTACGCCGCGCTGGAATCCGCCCGCCCGATCGTGGCGAGCGCGGTGCTCGCGCCGGGACTGCTCGGACTTTTCGCGGAAACGCTCGGGGAGACAGTGCTGCTCGTCGTTCCGAATCGCTCGACGGCTTTCGTCTTCCCCGCTCTCGCTGGCAATCATCGCGACTACTGGCCGATGGTCTTCGAGGCCTATCGCGCGACGCCGTATCCCGTGAGTGTGGAGGTCTTCGAGCTGAGCGCCAAAGGCCTCCGCACCGTCGGCATCTTCCAGGAGCCGTGACGTTTGGCTCGCGCCCGTCTCCCCTTCCCAAGCGTCTGCGTGTGGCGCATCCTGTTGCCTCATGAAGAAGCTCGTCCCGGCCATCGTCGCGCTCGTTGTCGGGTTGCTGGTGGCGCTCGTCTTTCTCTGGCGCGAAAAGCCACACCGTCCGCAGGCGGGCGACCTCGCACCGGCCGACGCGCTCGTCTTCGCGCACTTGCCAGACATTCGCCGCACCATGCAGCGGTGGCCAGGGACGGCGATCGCACAACTTTGGAACGACCCGGAGATGCGCGCCTTCATGGCACAGCCGCTGGAAAAAATGCCGCTGCTGCTGCGGGCACAGGAGCACCTCGAGCGACTCCACCGGATCGGGCCACGGGAGGCGTTCGTCGCAATCCTTAGCGTCGACGGACCGACGCCGAAGTTTGTCGCTGGGCTCCGCTTTTCAGGCAGCAAGAGCGACGTCGCGACGCTGGTCGCCGAGCCCTGGGCCGAGTGGAGAAAGACGTGGCCGGCAGGCCGGGCCGAACTGCTCCACCGCGATCGGTGGGAAATCGAGACCTACACTTTTGAAGACAAGGTGCTCGCAGGCAGTTTTCACGCGGGATGGTACTTCGTGGCGAACGATGTCGCGGCACTCGAACAAACGCTCGCACGGTGCGAAGCGAGCGCTGGCTCCGGGATTGCGAGCACTCCCGCGCTGCAACAAGCCGCGGGACCGCTGCCTCTGGAACTGGACGCGTTTGTCTTCGCGCAATCGGGCCTCCTCCTCGGACGCATGAGCGCCGCCTTGACCGGAAAAGCGAAACCCGCGGAAGCCGAAAAACATTCAGACTCCGGGAGCGCAATGTCATGGGGAGCGAAGCTCGAGGGCGCACGGATCCGCGACACGATTTTCATCACCGGAGCGCCTGCCACCGAAGCGCCGCTCACCCGGACCACGCAGCCGCTGACATCGCCGGAATCGCTGCTCTACGGGGGCCTGATCATGCCAGCCCGGCTCGATCTCCCACCTTCGACTTCGCCGCTGCTCACGCTGCTCATGGCTTCTCCGGCGCTCGCGCTTTCGCGCAAGGCGGTTTCATGGGCCGACTTCACAGCCGCCTTCGGACCGGAATGCGGTCTGGTGCTGGATTGGCCGACTGCAGCCGACGCGCCTGCCGTGTCTTTCATCTTCACGGTCCGCGATTCCGCGCTCGCCGCCCGCCTCGTCGAATCGCTCGCTGGCTCCGGCTCGTCGGGCACGCCGTGGGAACGCGAGGAAGCCGGAGCGGTGACCCACTATCGCGCCCCGGTCGATCGAAAGGTGGGCACGACGCCAGCGCTCGCTGTGACGCCGCAATTTGTCGTGCTCGGTGCGCAATCCACCGCCGTGCGGGCAGTGGTGTCGCGGTTGAACACAGGCAGCCCCGACATCGGCAGCACACCGACATTCCATGAGATCGCCAGCACCGTCGGCGCGCCCACCATCGCGTTCGCATATCTCGATCTTCACAGCCTGCTCGAACGCTCTTACGAGACCCTGCGCCCTTTCCTCGGAATGTCCCTCGCCCTGTCGCCCGAAACGGGGCCGTACTTCGATACCGCCAAGCTCCCTTCCGCCGCTGCGATCGGACGGCATCTCGGTCCGAGCGTTTACTCGCAGTCCGCAAAGGCAGGCGGCATCTTCGTCGAATCGGTCGGCAGCGTCAGCTTCAGCCAAACCTTGGCCGGTTTTGCGGCTTTCGCTTGGAGCTCCGCGGCCCCCGCCGTTCGGCGGCTCGGAAGCCGCGAAAACCGCCCCGCCGTCAGCCTGCCGATTCCCCCGGTGCCACCGATCGCCAACGCACCCGAAAACTTCGGAAAACCGGCAGAAACTTCCGGAGGACCTGAAAACCCTGCCGAAAAGTCACATATTCGAGCTTCCCAGCCATAAGTTATTTTGCATGCGAGGCATTTTTCGTTCGTGAAAAAGCCGAACTGTGGTAGCCTGCGCGCCCTATGCCTATCCATAAGAAAACCGCATTCTCCCGCCGGCTTCCCGATCTGGTTACGGAAGAGCTGGCTGCCGTCCTCTCGTCGCGCAGCACCTATGAATTCAAAGAACTTTTTGAGGTCGTGCATGAGAATCTGCGGAACCGCAACGCGGCCAGCGGCGGCGAAGAAATGCTCCGGCTGCGTGCTTACGAAAAACTTCAGAATCTGGTGGCCCGCGGGATGGTGAAGAAAGACGGCAAGAAGTACAAAGGCATCCCCAAGCAACTGGCCACCCTGCAGACTGTCCCGGGTCCGATCCCGGCTCCGGTCTCGGCTGCGTAGTCCCGCAGCTTCGCTCCGCTCTCCGCTTCGATGCAGGATTACCTTCCGATCCTACTGCAGGTGATCGTCGCCGTGGTCTTCGCGGCTTCGGCGCTGATCATCAGCGTGATTCTCGGAAAAAGTGCTCGCAGCAACGCGACCAAGGACACCGCCTACGAGTGTGGTATGCCGGCCGAGGGGCCCGCCCAGCCGCGCTTCAGCGTGAAGTTCTACCTCGTGGCGATGCTCTTCATCCTCTTCGATATCGAGATCGTCTTCATGTATCCGTGGGCCGTCGTGTATCGCGATTTCGTCGCGGCACACGGTCCCGGCATCTTCTGGAGCATGCTGAGCTTCGTCGGCATCCTCACCGTGGGCTATGTGTATGCCATCATGAAAGGCGCACTCGAGTGGAAGCGGTGAGCGCTCGGCGCCTCGGCTGAGCCAAGCGAGACACTCTGAACGGCGGCGGACTGGAAACGGTCCGCCGCCTTTTTCTTTCCACTGAGGAGTTCGCGCTGCACTCCTTCGCCCGCGATTTCGCCTATTCAGCGCGCAATCCGCCGCGCCCGAGGGTCATTATCTCGGTAAGATTCTGCTCCAGAATCACGGCGAGAGGTTTCATGCGACCGATCCGCGCAAGGCGCTCCGCCTCGGCGCGCTTCTGGAGCGCCAGCGGATTGTTGTCTCCCAGCTCCGCCCACGGGCCCGCGGGCACCTCGGAGAGGGTCACAAATTTCCAATCGGTGAGGTCCGTG